>NZ_ANOG01001043.1 GCF_000346295.1 Rhodopirellula maiorica SM1
GTTGCGTTTCAAATCGAGCGAGATCCCAATTCAACCAAAGAGCTGGCTTCTGCAGCCAACCGGTCGGCCCTGAAACAATTGCACGTCAAGGTTCCACAAGCCAAACCGCACTTGATTGAGAGCGATCATGTCAGTGAAGGTTTGGTCACATTCGTGGAAAACCGTCAAAGCGACCTTTTGATTGTTGGTGAAACGCCTCGCAATTTTCTCGGCCGTGCATTGATGGGCAATGTCACTCGCTATGTCGTTCGGCACGCGCCGTGCAGCGTGTGGATCACTCGGAACCGCGTCATTCGCGGGCTCGGATTCGAATCGGGGAAGCTTCGCAAACAAAGGGCGTAAAATGAGCAGAGTCGTAAACGAAGGGCAATCGATGCTAAACACCGAAAAAAAACGTTCCTGACGATGATGAAACAGGAGTCCCGCCGAGCGAACGGGGGAAAGAAGAGCAGATGACGATGGATCGACGTCAGCCTAGCTTTGCTTTCGGAATCGTGGCAGCGACCTACTTTATCATTTTGATTTTGTTTCTGTTGGCGGCCGCGGTCTTCTTCATGCGTTAAGCCGCTAGGTAGGAACGAATGGGAAGGAATCTCCTTAGCGGCTCGGCTGTTAGGCGTGGTGTAAGATGGGAACCTTAGCTAGCGCCCAAAACGAAACGGCGAACCGACCGAAAGAATATTGCCAACGTGCTTAATTCGAATTGAACAGCGAATCCTTCACTGAACAGAAAATTGACCTTTAAAAACCCGGCGATTTGACGGGCGACCGTACGAGGATGACAACCATGAATGCCGAATGTTTAGTTGCGGTGTATGACTCACTTTCCAAAGCGGAAGTCGGGGTGGAAGTACTCGAAAAGTTCGATTTCGCACCCGATGCGGTATCGTTGGTTTGGCGAGGCCACGAAGAAGCACTCGAAAATCTGGATTGGGAGCGGGGGGCAAAAATCGCAAAAGACGTAGCCGCGTCGATGGGTTTAGGGGCGGTGCTCAGCAGTGCTGTGGCTTTGCCGCTGTCGATTGCCACGCTGATGGTTCCGGTGGTGGTGACTGGTCCGCTGGTGGCGTTGGTCGGTGGTGCTACGGTGGGCGGTTTGCTTGGCGAGACCCGGCACTGGGGAATCCATCATCATTCGGCCAAAAATTACGAACAAATGATCGCGGACGGATCGGTCTTGGTGATCGTCACCAGTACTCCGGCTCGAATAGAAGAGGCGCTGCAGGGATTGAAAACGACTCATCCCCAGCATCTAGAGCGTTTTGCTTTCCAACGCGCGCTGAAATCTCCACCCACTGCGACGTCTTAGTTCGCAATCAATGTCACTGGGTGCGGCAACGATGGCGATTCCGCCGCCAATTGCACGTACCGGTCAAATGCCCTCTCTAATCTTCACGCAATATTCGCTGAATTGGCCCTCGTATCGTGTGACATTTTCCCTGAAATTGATGATATCAACTTACCGGCTTACCTAGGCGGATCTATTCCATGAGCCGGAAAAACAGAGCGGTGATTCGATCCCTCGGTGCGTTCAAAAGCCGAGGCTCGATTGTCAAGCTCTTGCTAAAGTCTTTTCCAGGAGAAACAGATGATTCAGTCTCGTTTTTTTCAGCGTTGCCCGGTCTGTGGCCGCGGAATGTTGATCCCGATCGAGTGCCTCGGAGGCGAGGTCGCGTGTGCACAATGTTCAGCCCATTTCAGTGCTACCGAACAAAGCAACCAAGGAACACCACCCTCGCAGCACGTGCGTTCGAATCCACCGCGGGCAAGCATTCAAAGAATGAACGGCACACTACCATTTTCGTTGACTCGCACTCACTAAACGCGATCCTCATCACGGCACGGATGGCCGGTTACAATGCGTATTGCCGCGAGTCCAATTAGGTATCCGAGCGAAGCAATCGCTGCACCACCTTGATATCGACCGGTTTAACGATGTGCTCATCGAACCCTGACTCGATCGCGTTTTGTCGATCCGCGTCCTGTCCAAAACCGGTCAATGCCACCAAGCGAATGTTTCGCAACGTCTCGGTCTCGCGGATCTTTTGTGCCAATTCATGTCCGTTCATCTTGGGCATCGAAATATCGGAAAAGACAATGTCGGGGGAATACTCAATCGCTTTGCGATAGCCTTCTTCTCCGTCGATCGCCTCGACCACCGAGTGCCCCATCTTTTTTAACATTCGTGACAACACGTAACGGATACCGCGTGCGTCGTCGACGACAAGGATGCGGTATTTTTGAGAGTCACCGTTTTCGCATACCGATTGGTTCGAGTCGTTATTATCCAAAGGGACGTAGTCCAGCAACAGCGGCAGTTTGACAATAAAGCGACATCCCTTGTTGATCCCCGGGGATTCAGCCACGATCGACCCGCGGTGCAGATCCACCAGGGTTTTCGCCAGTGATAAACCAATCCCTAACCCCGATTGTCCCCGTTCTTTCGAGACATCCACCTGTTCGAACATCTCAAAGATTTTTTGCAATGACGACGCTTCCAAACCGATGCCATTGTCACGAACGCTAATCCAAGCTTCGTCGCCGACTTTTTCAACGCCCAACCAGATCTCGCCTGCTGCAGGGGTGTATTTTGCGGCGTTGTTCAGTAAATTCACAATGACTTGTGTCAAACGAGCCGAGTCGCCGTTGACGAACAGGGACTGCTCGGGTGTTTGCACGTGCAGTGTTTGTTTCGAATCGTCGATAAAGGGAGCTGCAGATTCAAGTGCCACGGCGACGACATCTCGCAAATCGACGTTGGCTGTTTTAAGTTTGATTTTACCCCGACTGATTCTCGAAACGTCCAATAGGTCATCGATCAAGCGAACCATTTGATCCGCTTGTCGGTCGACCAAGGCACTGAGTTCTCGTAGTTGTTCAGGATCTTCGTCGGCGGCTTGCATCATTTGCGCAGCCGATTTGATGGGGGCGAGCGGGTTTCGTAACTCGTGCGCCAAGGTTGCAAGGAAATGATCCTTTCGGCGATCGGCCTCTTCGAGACTCTCGGCGATCGAACGTAAATTTCGCTCGCTTTCGCGTAGTGATTCTTCGGCCAAACGCTGACCGGTGACATCGATTACCACCCCGGGCATCCGAACGGCATTGCCGTCCTCATCCCGCTCGACCCGCCCCCGTGCTACCACGTGCCGCACGGGGCGGTCGTTGACACTGATCCGATAGTTCACCTCCAATCGATCCCCGCTTTCCATCGTTGTGCGAATCGTATCACTCACCGTGCCACGATCATCCGGATGAATCATGGCTAGATAGGTGGACAATGGACGCTCTGTGTTGTCGTTAGGGTCGAACCCAAAGATACGAGCAAGGTTCGTGTCGGCAGAGACGGTTTGCGAAACCAAGTCGAATTCCCACGTGCCAATCTCTGCGGCATGCAGGGTGGACTCCAGTCGCGAGCGAGCATGTTTTAATTGGATCTCGGATGCACGTTGTTGCGTGATGTCGGTAAAGAGACAGGCAACCCGCCGACTATTTGAATCGCCTAAGCGAAATGCATAGACATTGAACCAACGCGATAGTTTTTCTGCGACATTGACAAATCGTTTAGGGATCCCGGATGTGGCGACCTCGTTATAAGTTTGGATCCAGCTTTCTTCGATATCGGGGACCATTTCCCGGATCGTGCGTCCAATCGCATTGATCAGCCCCGACTGCTTCTCAAACGCCGGGTTGACTTCGAGAAATCGATAATCGCAGCAATTGCCCTGATCGTCGTAGACCATCTCCAGAACGCAAAAGCCTTCGTCGATTGACTGGAATAGGGTGCGATAGCGTTCTTCGTTGATCCGCAGTTGTTCGGTGGCTTCCCGCAATCGTTCGTGCGAGTGCTGGCTGGTCAAATCGGTGATCAAGACTCCAATGGCCACCCCGCTCTGAGGATCCAAGGCATTGAACGTCAAAATCACCGGGATATGCGTCCCGTCGGACGCGACCAATTCAGCTTCGGTTTGCGCCGAGGATGTACGACCGGTCTCTAACAACGCTGAAAAACTTTGCGATTCGTCAAGAACGACAAAATCGGCTAGCGATGTTCCGATCAGACGATGATGGGGAAAGTCGAGCAATTCGGAGAAGCGGCGATTGCAATAGGCGATGTCACCGCGGTCGGTCAAGGTGACCGCCCCTTGCTGCATCTGTTCAACCAGCAACCGGTATGGACGATCAGCCCCCTCGAGCGTGTAGATCCGCTGGGTCCCTCCCTCGGTGACTACGAAGGCATCCACCTCGCCTCCGCGAATCGCCTCGATTGTGTTTTCGGCTTCTAGCAGGCGTCGGCGAAGATCGTCAATCTGTGCTTGCAGTGGGGCGTTATCCATCTGAACTTAGTCCGATCCCGCAATGCCCAGCGAGTTCAATACTCTCGTTCGATCCGATAGTTCCCCAATCAATCGTGTTTCGGGTGGCGGACTCGTTTTCAGCAGTGTCGGTGATGCAATAATTTGATCTTGGCTCGCCATCGAGGGATGTTGGTAGATATCGATGATCTCAAGATCATGGCGATCAGGCAAGTATTCAGAACAAATTGATGTCATCTGAGCAATCGCACGAAGCGACCGTGGTGTCATCCCCGTCACGTACAAACGCAGGATGAAACGTTGCGAGCCAGCATCTGCACCTTCGTCCCAAGCCGGCACAGGTGGTCGCTGATCGTTCAGTCTGTTGTCCATTCGCTCACTTTACAAATGACTCGAGTCAAATTGGCGTCATGCCAATTCCGTTTGCCACCGGCCCCCGGTGTCTTCTGATGCCACTAATGACTCCCCACATCAAACGTGTATCAATGATCGCCGACCATCGGCAAAGGCCGTAATTGTAGCCCAACTAAGGCTTTGTCCGTGTTTCGCAAATCGCCGACAAGACGACAGAGAGGTTCTGGCAATTTTCGTACCACCGTCGGGACGGCGACGATGTGATCCCCCGCTGCGAGCTGAGGCTTTTCGACAAGATCGATGACTTCAATACTGTAACGGCCCTTCAGGTGTTCCTCGCAAATCCGCTTGAGATTGTTAAATGCGGTGATCGACTTCTGGGTTTTCCCCGCCACGTAGAGTCTTAACTCCCAATGCTCGACCTCTTCTTCTGGGGTTGGATCGAGACTTTGCGTGAGTGATTCGAACGATTCCATAGGTCGATCCTGCGGGGGGCCAAAGGATTGGCGAAGATTGTAGATCTGTTTCGCAACAAGATTTACTGATTCGATTGAGAAAAATGTGAAATTGCGGCAGCAATGTTGTAAAACGTTTCCAGCGAGATCATTCGCTTTTTGATGTAACGTCCGACAGCACGATGCCATGGTCCGTGATTTGGAAGGGGCGCAGTCGGCGTGAATGAGCCATGCCCCTTGATTTTAACACGTACAGGACTCGGTGACGTTCAAAATCCGATTCGACATCCCGCAACAGCAGCCATGTATCGACGAGCGACGAGATATCCAGACTTGTTTGTTCAAGAGCCGCATCACCGCTGGTCAAATTAGTAAGGAACGCGGTCGCACCTTGCGTTTTCAAGAAATCGATCAAACGCGTGACCATCGAGTTGGCGTCAAAGAAAGTACCGCCGCGTTCCATGCTGCTGATGGGATCGACCACCACCACGCTGGGCTGAAAACGTCGCACCAATTTGTAGAAGTGCACTAAATGCTGTTCAATTCCACTGGACGTCGCCCGGATTGCGTGTAGTCGCAATAGACCATTGGAAGCGAAGCGAGCCAAATCCAAGCCGATCGAACGCATGTTTCGGATGATTTGGTCGGGCGACTCCTCCATCGCAATATACAGCACCCGTTCGTCGCGAAGACAAGCTGCGTGGGTCAGATGAGCTGCCAGCGACGATTTCCCACTGCCTGCGGTTCCGGAAACCAAAACACTGCTGCCACGATAAAAACCTTTGCCACCAAGCATCTGATCGACGGCTTCGACGCCCGATGAAATCCGTTCGGCCGAAACGGTGTGATTCAGCGAGATCGATGACAACGGCATCACCACAAATCCATCCTCGTCAATCAGGAATGGGTACTCATCAGTACCATGCGGCGTGCCGCGGTATTTGACAATCCGCAAGCGTCGAGTGGAGACTTGGTCGTTGATTCGGTGGTCAAGCATCACGACACAATCCGAGACATATTCCTCAAGCCCTTGACGTGTCAATTGGCCATCGCCCCGTTCACCGGTGACGACCGCGGTCACCCCTTTTTCTTTGAGCCATCGAAAAAGACGTCGCAATTCGGAGCGTACAATGGCGAGATTCGAAAGACCGCTGAAAAGCGTTTCAATCGTGTCCAAAACAATGCGTTTAGCGCCGAGTGAATCGATGGCATAGCCGAGGCGAATGAATAAGCCTTCGAGATCGTATTCACCGTTTTCTTCGATCTCACTTCGCTCCACCCGTACGTAGTCAATCGCCAGCTTTTTGTTTTGTATCAGCTCGGGCAGGTTGAAGCCCAACGAACTAACGTTCGCAATCAATTCTTGCTCGGTTTCTTCGAACGAGACAAAGACGCCGGGGTCGCCAAATTCGGTGGCGCCGCGGACGAGGAACTCCATGCCGAAGAGTGATTTACCGCATCCCGCGCTGCCACATACCAACGTGGGTCGGCCTGCCGGCAATCCGCCAGAAGTTACTTCATCGAAACCGGGAATCCCCGTTAACACTTTCGGTAGCGAATTAGAATCACCTGTTATCGCTGTGTTGGACCGCTCATCTTCGACATTCATGACGCGACTTCACTTGACCCTTCAATTTTTTTCCTTGCTCCTCAATCGAAGAAGCCTCGGTTGTCTTGGATTTTATCGCCGCAACGGCGGTATATCTAGCTGGCAATTACCGAGGAAACAGAAACCCCGAGTTCATGAAATCCTCGCGTCACCGCCCCGTTAGCTCAACGCCAAGCCGGCGAAGGCTGCGATTGACCGATTCGGCCACTAATCCGCGTTCGCAGCTCGCCACGGTGCGCCGTGGTCGCCGACTTGGTCGTACAGAACAAGGGATTTTTGCGAGGTCATCTTAGAATTCCAGCGGTTTCCGCAACTGGTGTGCCAAACAAAATCGCTGATTCGCGAAAAAAATCACAGTGCGTTGGCCGCAGTGCGTTGGTTTTGAAAACTCGATCCACGTTGATCGAGTTTCCCGTCATGATTTCGTCGGCACGTGCACTGCTTTTGGGGGCTGCTTTTTAGGGGCTACCCCCCAATGCCATCTACTTTTGCACTAAACGGGTGGCGTTTGTTGCGGCGCAAGCCGCCCGGTCTAAACCGATCGTTTCACTCGCCTCAACCGGACCGCTCGCGCCGTGCCGCTACCAAAGTAGATGGCATTGAGCTGCCCCCGTCGCGACAACCGTCCAGAATCGTAGGCCGGCGCACTCGGTACAGGATTCGCTCGAATGATGATCGGCGACATCCAAAGGCCTTTCTTATGATCAGTACCATTATCACCACCCTTTGCATCAGCGTGATGGCCGCACTCGTGGGCGGTTCTCTGCTGAACTTGACTTCCAATTCTCATTGGTTCGTTCGCGGCTGGGATTTTCCTCGCACGCAAATCGTAGGGCTTAGCCTTGTCATCACCGCAATTTACGCAGTGAACATGGGATTCACGCGAACCATTGGCACAACCACGGACGTTGTAATGGCGACGTCCTGCGTCTTTTTGTTGGTTTGGCACGGAATCCGTATTTTCCCTTACACCGCACTCGCTCGTCGCCAATCACTGCCGACCGAGCACGTGAACGATGATCGTTCAATCCGATTGGTCGTTTCAAATTTGCTACAGGACAACAAGAAACACGATCTTTGGCTACGCACGATCCGCGACGTCGCCCCCGATATCGTTATTGCGTTGGAGGTCAATCAACGATGGGCAAGCGTGATCGAAACGTTATCAGACATGTTGCCTCATAGGATCATGTGTCCACAAGAGAATTGCTATGGCATGGTCTTGGCGTCGCGATTCAAAATCACCTCACACGAAATCCGACATCTCGTCCAGAGTGACATTCCATCGATTGACGCAAAGATCCAAATCGAATCGGGCGAACAAATTCGCGTTGTCGGCATTCATCCTCGTCCTCCCGAACCGGTCCGCGATCAAGACTCGGTGCCTCGTGATGCCGAATTGTTGCTGCATGCCGAAGAATTGAGAGAGGAGATGATGCCGGTGATCGTCGGCGGCGATCTAAACGATGTCGCGTGGTCACGAACGACGCGATTATTCCTGCAAATCAGCAACCTATTGGACCCCCGACGTGGACGTGGCTTCTTCAATACGTTTCACGCTCAACATGCTTGGTTCCGGTTTCCGTTGGACCATATTTTTCATTCACGACACTTCACCCTACGTGAAATCCGTCGCCTTCCCGAAGTCGGTTCGGACCATTTTCCGATTCTGATTCAGCTGCAGCTGGAACCAGAAAAGAAACAGCAGCAACCTGCGATGACCGATACCTCCGAGGACCGCGAAGAAGCGGACGAATTGATCGAACGTGCCCGCCAGGACGAATCGTCCACAGCAATGTGAGGACAACACTCCCCAGAAAACAGAACCATCATTGTTCGTAGTGGTACGCCAATTGCCTTGAAAGGGGCCAGCAAGTGATTGTGGCCAATAGCGCATTATCCTGGCTGTTGTGTCCATCTTCAAAATACCTTACTCCCTTTTCTCCTACGGCAACAAAACATGGCTACCTCAGCTACCAGTGTCTCTCCGGCATCTAATTCCGTTACATGGCGAGGCTATAAAACCGCGTCACTTCCCAGCGTGCCCCATTGGGTCGAATTGCTCGGCCGCGCCGGGTACATTGCCAAAGGCGTTGTCTATTTTGTCGTTGGCTTTCTTGCCTTTCAACTGGCGATCGGTGCGGGAGGCCAGATCTCGGGTGCACGAGGAGCGATCCGGGAAATTGGGCAACAGCCCTTCGGTCGTGTTCTGCTAGGTTTGATTGCCATTGGTTTAATCGGATACACCGCGTGGCGTTTGGTGCAGGCAGGAAAAGACACCGAAGGCGACGGTACCGACGCCAAGGGGATCGCCAAACGGACTGGTTATGTGATCAGCGGGATTAGTTACCTTCTGCTCGGTTTTTTCGCGGCGTCCTTGGCTCTGGGGATCGCAACGAGCTCGGGCCAATCCGATGCGGGACAAGGCTTCCTGCTCGGTTCACTCTGGGGGCGGATCGTGTTGGGACTGATTGGTGCTGGCGTCATCGGTGCAGGGCTAGCGTTTGGCTATAAAGCTTACAACGCGAAGTTCATGACAAAGTACAACCTCGCCGAGATGACAGAGAAACTGCGGACGATTGCCCTCTACGCGGGACGAGTTGGTCTGACCACGCGCGGAGTTGCATTTATTTTGATTGGCGGTTTTCTGCTCAGTTCGGCCGTTCAGGGAACAAGCAGCGAGGACGTTACGGGACTGGCAGACGCATTGGCCGTTATTGCCTCGCAATCCTACGGAAAAGTCCTGCTGGCTGTGACTGGCTTTGGGCTGATGTGTTACGCCGTTCACACCCTCATGCAAGGTTGGTTCCGCGTTTTTAATGTGTCCAAACTCTAAGCGTGGCACACCATTCGCGTTCCTTCGCTGCTGACTGCGTCAAGCACCGCGTGTCAATCCTTTTCAAACACTACTCGAACTTGGAGAACAACGATGGCCACCACCACCGTTAACGAAAAAAAACTACTGAAGATTGTCCTGGCGATTTTGCTGCCGCCTCTCGCCGTGTTTATGCATTCGGGACTCGGGACTCAGTTCTGGCTCAACTTGGTACTCACCATCGTTGGTTTCTGGATCATCGGTATCATCCACGCTCTGATCGTCGTTTTGTAGAACGACTCCTCCGACAAACCGCCATCCAAGGATGTACGAGAGTGGTGGGGGCAGCGGACGGACTTTGATGATCGCGGCGTTGAAACAATTCAACTCTCAACACTGCGTTTCATTAGGGTCAGTTCGCTGCTCTTTTTTCTTTGATCGACTAGGTCACACGAGCGGCCGTGTCACGCAGGAACTGAATTTCTCTTATGCAACGCAAACATGATTTCCGGCGTCGTGCTGCAGCCTATGGAGTTCATTTCTTCACGGCGTCCGGCATCATTCCCGCCGCTTTGGCGGTTCGCGAGATCGGATCTCCCCAGTGTGATCCACGCGTCGTATTTTTGTGGTTGTTGTTGGCGACTTTGATTGACGCGGTGGACGGACCGTTGGCACGAAGATTCCACGTCAAGCGTTTTGCACCTAACATCGACGGACGTACGATCGACGATTTGATTGACTATCTGACGTTCGCCTTCATTCCGTTGCTACTGATTTGGCGAATGGATTGGTTGCCGTCGGGTACCGGTTGGACCGTGATGTTAGCAATGGCCGCCAGTCTGCTTGGGTTTGCTCATGTGCATGCGAAGGACGAAGAGCGAGGTTTCTTTCGTGGGTTTCCTTCTTACTGGAATGCGTTCGCCCTGTACGCTGGCGTACTGAGTACGCTTTATCATCCATGGTTGACCGCGATCACGATGTGGTGTTTGGCTGCCTTGACTGTATTGCCAGTGTGGATGATATATCCCAATCTAGCACCAAGGCGTTGGCGGATTTGGATCCTGGGTGGCGCTGCGTTGTGGACGCTGTCGATGATCGCGATACTTTGGCAGTACCCTCGTCCCTCTACCGCCCTGCTGCTTGTGTCGCTGGCGTATCCGGCATTCTACACCTACGCATCGTGGCACTGCCGTCGTAGCGACGCGGCAACGCACACCAATACAACTGCGGAACAATTGCCCGGCTAACCGAACGATTCATCGAGAAAGAACGACGGCCTAGAAAGGCCGTCGTACTGGGTTTGCCAGAATTGGCGAGTACCACCAAGGGGCGATGTACGACGATTTGAGTCGTCCAATTAACCCGGGCTAGCCACAGTCGCGAACGAAGTTAGCGACAAAGTGGCTATTGCAATTTGTCCCCCGCGTCACTTCTAGTGACCTGCTGATCTACCGCACTTTCGGTTCGCGTTCCCAGACGCGATACTGCTTCGCTTGCTCGACAAATTTGTCGAGTTTCGCGTCGCTAATGTCGACGATGCCATCGTCGGCGTCCAGTGCAACCGATGCTTTGTCGAACAGCCCCGTGGCAGCCTCGGTATACCCGATCACCTTCAGATGAGCGAACGCGTTGCGGATCCAATCGACGGCGTCAGCCTGTTGAGCGAGGGCGTCCGCTGACGCGGGGGCAACGATCACACAGTCAAACAGCACCGAGGGCGCACCAGCCAAGAAATGCTCGGGCATCACTTTCTTTCCGCCGCTCGTTTCGATCTCGCCCGCATGCGGCGCGACGATCGACAACATTGCCCCTTCGGCATGAGCGGCTTCACGAATCGCGGTCAGCAATTTGTCATCGACTCCGGCGGTAATCAGTAAGCCGATCTTTTTGCCGGACAACGATTTTGGCGCCGCCGCGTATTGCGACAACGGTTTGGAGGGATCGGGATCACCCACGCTCACACGCGGTTTGATCGTATCTCCTTGGCCTTTCATGCCCAGTGCGGATGCGACCTGTTCCGCAAGTTTTTTGTCGACATTTTTTAGATGTCCTAACATGCGGGTGCGAATTTTAATCTCATTACATTTGCCGAGTTCAAAGGCGAATCCGCCAACGATGTGCCGCTGTTCGGGTTCGGTCATCGATTTCCAGAACAACCGAGCCTGTGTGTAGTAATCCGCGAAACTTTCCGGTCGGATGCGTAGCTTCTGGCCCGACTCTTCGGCCGCAAACGTATGAAAGCCAGTCTTGGGATCTTCACGCGGTTGGCCATCGTCGAGTGAGTTCGGTTCGTTTGCGACTCGCCCCGTCGGGATCTCGGTTTGCATGTGTCCATCACGCTGGAAATTGGCAAACGGGCACTTCGGTTTGTTCACCGGAATTTGATGGAAATTTGGACTTCCGAGTCGCGACAACTGCGTGTCGAGGTACGAGAACAAGCGGCCTTGCAGCAGCGGGTCGTTGCTGAAATCGATCCCAGGGACCACATGCGACGGACAGAAGGCGACCTGTTCCGTTTCGGCAAAGAAATTGTCGACGTTTCGATTAAGCACCATCTTTCCTAGCGGCGTCAACGGAACGAGTTCTTCGGGAATCAACTTGGTGGGATCGAGCACGTCAAAGTCAAATTCGGCAGCCTGTTCTTCGCTGAACGCTTGGACGGAGAGTTCCCATTCGGGAAAATCTTTGGCCTCGATCGCACTCCACAAATCACGACGATGAAAGTCGGGATCGGCACCTCCGATCTTGACCGCTTCGTCCCAAATCAACGAGAACGTGCCGAGTTTCGGACGCCAGTGAAATTTGACAAATTTCGATTCGCCCTTTTTGTTGATCATACGGAAGGTGTGCACGCCAAAACCTTCCATCATGCGGAAGGAACGCGGGATCGCACGGTCCGACATGATCCACATCAACATATGCATCGCTTCGGAATTGAGCGAAACAAAATCCCAAAACGTGTCATGTGCCGATTGAGCCTGTGGGAAATCACGATCGGGCGCGGGTTTGACGCTATGGATTAAGTCGGGGAATTTGATTGCATCTTGGATAAAGAACACCGGAATGTTGTTGCCAACCAAGTCGTAGTTGCCTTGATCGGTATAGAACTTGACCGAGAATCCACGCACGTCGCGAGCAGTGTCAAACGACCCGGCGCGGCCTGCAACCGTCGAAAAACGACAGAATACTGGGGTTTGCACGGATGGGTCTTGCAGGAATCCCGCCTTGGTCAATCCTGCATGCGACTTATAGGATTGGAAGTAACCGTGCGCTGCATACCCTCGGGCATGGACCACACGTTCTGGGATCCGTTCATGATCAAAGTGCGTGATTTTCTCACGCATGATGTGGTCTTCGAGCAATTGCGGACCACGTTCGCCGGCGGTCAACGTGTTTTGATCGTCGGCGATGACAAGCCCTTGATTCGTGGTCAAGCGAACTCCGTCACCCGCAACGGTTTGATGCGGTTCGCCTCCGTGGCCAACTTGGGTCTTGCCATTGGATTGGTTTTGTTTTGCCATGGACTGGGATCTTTCAAAATTTGCGGCAGGAAGAATGGGAATGGTTTGGGCAAACCGTACCGCTGCGTTCCGAAGCATCCCAAAGGGGCGAGCGGGTTGAGAGATAACCAAACGACGGAAACGAGCGGTTGAAAACGGCAATGGTTGCCGGACACGAATGGCACGAACCAAGCAAACGCTGTTCCTGATTTACAGCATCGCATCAAAGAAACGAACCGACGCGCGTTCGTGCCAACGTTTCCCCTGGCGATCTAAGAAACCCGTATGGCCACCCGATGCGGCTAAAGCTGGGTACAAAGGCCCGCTGGTAGTCCACTCGCGATCGGTAAAGACAGTCTCATCCACCACCGGATCGTCCGCGGCGTGAAAAAGTAGCGTGGGGGTTTTGATTTTGTCGAGCACGTAGATCGCGGAGTTGTTCCGGTAAAAATCCTTGGCGCCGTCATAGCCAAGGTGCTTTGCCGTGAATTGATCATCCAGCTCCCAGACTGATGACGCCGCTTCGATCGCCCGTCTTTCATCGCTTGTCAACTCGGCTGCCTCACGCAGCAATTCTTCGCGTTGCTTTTTCAGTAGATAGCGATCGAAAATTCGGTTCATTCCGTTCCGCAAATTCATCGACGTCGTTTCCATGTCTAGCGGCGCCGACACCACGCTTGCCGCACTAAAAGCGGCATCGCCTTCGGTTTCGGCGAGATACCGCAGCAATACATTCGCGCCTAACGAAAATGCGACCGCCGCCAGACCATTGCGTGTCCACTCGGGCCGTTGCTTGTGCAGAAAATCGACCAACAAGGCGATATCATCGGTGTAGCCAGGATGATGAAAACGGATGCAGTTCCGCGCCGAACTCCCCGCTCCGCGATTATTCCATAGCACCACTGCATAACCAGCGGCAAGCAATCGCTCGGCCATCGATCGCATGTATCCGCTTTGCGCATGGCCTCCCATTCCGTGGAAAAGGATCACGGTTGGTTTCGTCGACTCCTGGGCGACAGGAAAGTAGAAACCGCTCAGCACATCCGGAGGCGTTTGGTCGCCGGGGACATCAAATGCAACACAGCCATCGTAGCGATCGACGTCCAACTCAGGACGTAGCGTTTTAATCGACAGCGTTTGCAACCATCCTCCGGGCCACCATCGATGAGGCTCGAACGGATCAAGCCACTGGAAATTGCTAATGGCAAACTTATCCGGAGGTCGACCTGACACCGTCGTTATGACCTCCAATTACGGTACGCACCGCTGGTGGCGCGTCGCGATGCGATTCGGGCGATCCCGACGACTGCCCCCGACGCGGCTCCCCACAACAACGCCTCACGCCATGCAACTTCGCGGGAAGCGGGGTTTTTGGGCGGATCACGATCGAGCGTCGATTTCCAAGCTGCCTCCAGTAAATGACGTGCCACGAACGTCCCCGCAATTGCGGCCGCCAAAGCGATTGTGGATTCCGTGCGACCGATCCCCGGATTGCGGCCGTCAGGCTCGTCGCGGCCGGTGTATTCGTCAACCTTATTCCTCAGGTCGTCGTAACGCTCGTGCATGGTTTCGATCGTGCTGGACATAACGTCTCTTTCGTGAAAGTAAATGCGAATAAATCGAGTCAATCTCCGTGGCACCTCATTGCGAACAGCCATCATGACGCTCAAGCATCTTTCGGTGAG
This sequence comes from Rhodopirellula maiorica SM1, assembly GCF_000346295.1. Lineage (GTDB taxonomy): Bacteria > Planctomycetota > Planctomycetia > Pirellulales > Pirellulaceae > Novipirellula > Novipirellula maiorica. The sequence goes on from NZ_ANOG01001043.1 coordinate 14,732, forward strand.
TTTGGTTGACTCTGTTGGTTCCTAGTTTGGCAGGGGACGCAATCAACGTGCCAGGATGGCGACCAGAAGGATTCGAGTTCCCACGTTAACACGAAAACTTTACAATGATGCCGTAGCTAGAATCGTCATGGTCGTTGACCGCCCACCCTGATTGATTTGCTTTCAACTTGGGCCTAGTAGGGCTGTACGTGGGTCAGCGGATCCGAACCGTTTTTGTTAAGTTGGCGATTCTCTACTGATATCCAGTTCAAACGTAAAACAAGTTTTTGGGGTGGCGTGACAAGGGTGTCGAGGCCACACCCGATTGGTTAAGGTAAACATCGATCTTCATGCAGGGAGAGGGGGCGAAATGGCCAGCATCCCGCGAACACATTGGGCGTGAAATGCAACAAACGAAACTGGACGATGAGCGGTTACGATTGGCGTTGTCACTGGCTGAGGTTGGGGTTCTCGATATCGACTACCAATCCGATACCATTGTGGCAGATTTGAAAGCAGCTGAACTGTTCGATATCCCGATGGGACAAGCGATTTCGCGAAGTGTCTTATGGGATCGCGTTCATCCAGAGGATCGAGCAGAACTTGAATTGGCTTGGGACGAAGCATCGTTTCGAGATTCAGAATTTGCGGCCGAGTACCGAGTCGTGCACGACAACGGTGAGGTGCAATGTGTTAGTGTTCGCGAAAAAGCCTTCGCGAAAGCGACGCCAGGTGCCGAACGTCATGATTTCGGCGTACTGGTCGTTCGCGATACGTCCACCGCGCAGCGAGACGACGACGCAAGTGACGACAGCAAAAATCAAGTGGATCCTCATGCGGTCGCCGGTGATGTAGGTTCGGCAAACACCTCACCGATTCGTGATCCGCTGGAGTCCGAGTTCTTTCAACGAGCTCACCAGGTCGCTGACACCAATCGAAAACTGCGTGAAACGCTTCAGAAGTTGCGAGAGAGTGAAAGCCGGCTGTTGATGGCTGCCGAGACGACGGGCTTTGGTACCTACGAATACAACATCGAAACGCAGCGGAGCGTGTGGTCGAGCCAGCTGTATCGTATTTTTGGTATCGAAGAGGGAACGCCGCTTATCGGTTCGAAATTACTAAATCACATCCACGTGAAAGATCGCGACCGGTTTTTGCGTCTCTACCACAAGGCAATCCAACCGGGAGCATCCGAGCGACACTCTATCCAATTTCGGATCGTGCGTCCTGATGGCGAAGTACGTTGGGTGGTCGATTCCGGACGCGTTTTATTCGACGACGATGAAGCCTCACATAAGTCACGTCGATTGATCGGGACATTGCAAGACATCACTGAACAGAAAGATTTCGAGCAATCGTTGAAACGGGCACGTCGAGTTGCGGAGGCTGCCAATCGCTCGCGAGGCGAATTTTTGGCTAACATGAGTCACGAAATTCGCACGCCCATGACCGCGATTCTTGGACACGCCGACATACTGAAAGATCACCTTCGAGATCCCGATAACGTTCAAGCCGTCGAAACGATTCGCCGTAACGGCGCCTACCTGCTAGAGATCATCAACGACATCCTCGATCTGTCCAAAATTGACGCCGGCAAATTGGAAATTGAGCGAGAGCGAATTCAACTCGATTCCCTCGTCGCGGACATTCGATCTTTGATGGACGTGCGAGCCAAGGAGAAGGAACTGCCGCTGTTGGTCGAATTCGAAGGACTGATCCCTGAGATGATCGAAACCGATGCGGTACGGCTGAGGCAAATTTTATTGAACCTGCTGGGCAACGCCATCAAGTTTACGGACCGTGGCAAAATTCGGCTGGTCGTACGCTATGTTAGCGCAGAGGAACGGATTCAATTCGATGTCATCGACACTGGGATCGGTATTTCACCCGAAATCTTGTCGACACTGTTTCAGCCCTTTCAGCAAGCCGACAATTCCTCGACTCGCAGTTTTGGCGGTACGGGACTCGGGCTGGCGATCAGCCGACGATTGGCGCAAGCGCTCGGAGGCGATGTGACGGTGCAAAGTCGTTTTGGTCACGGCAGCACGTTCAGTGTGACCATTCACGTCGGGGGAAGCGTCAAGTTGGTCGAGCCGCGATTAGACATTTCAGCCAATGACGAGTCGACGATGCACCACGTCAATTTGAACGGTACGGTGTTGGTCGTCGATGATCGGCGCGACATCCGATTTTTGGCTCAGCACTTTATCGAAAAGGCGGGGGGAACTGTGGTCACCGCGACCAATGGTCAAGAAGCGATTGAAATGCTGAGGTCGCCTGATCCACCGCCGGTCCAAGTTATCGTGATGGATATGCAGATGCCTGTCATGGACGGCTACGACGCGGCGCGACATCTTCGCGAACACGGCTGTCAATTGCCCATCATTGCTTTGACCGCCAACGCGATGAAGAGCGATCGTCAAGAGTGCCTCGATGCCGGCTGTACCGACTACAGCACCAAACCGCTTGATGGCAGCAAACTCATTGCCATGATCGATCATTGGATGGGGACGCTTCATCCCGTCAGTTAAAAATTGCCCAGGCGTGCAGTTGCATTCGCGTGATCGATGCGGCGTCTGTGTCGAGCAAAATCATGGAACATTGTTTGCAAGCGTCACCGCAAACGATGCAGCGAGTGATCGCAATGTTTTCATGACGAATCTACGACAACGCGAGAAAATTTAATGGCGAATCACGCGAAACAGCAAAGTTCGGAGCGTGTTGAGGCAGAATCTTGGAATCGGATTTTCAAATCGTGGCTCACCCAAACGGCGTCGTCGGCCGATGACGTGATGGATGCAGGGATTCGCCGCCTGCGAAAACGACTCGGCCGTATCGGCGTACCAGCGATCCAGCCCTACATCGGTTATGCAACGCACGACGCGATTCATTTGAGTGGCCGTGTGCTCACCAATCCGCCGATCGACCCTGATTTCGAAAGCGACAGGTGGTGGCATAACCTGTCAAATGCGATTGGCCGATTCGCCAGCGATGAAGTCCCCAATGTCAAGCTCAGAGCAACAGCGGGCGGGACCGTAGCGAGCACCCATAGCGATGATGAAGGCTATTTTCGATTCGAGCTGCCGCGTGAAACGCAGTCTGATGATCAATTATTCTGGTCACCCGCCATCATGCAGATCGATGACCCAAAATCGCCAAGCCAATTAAGCAGCACGACGTGCGACGTGATGTATGTGCCGGACCAAGCAGAGTTTGGCATCATCAGCGACATTGATGATACGATACTGCATACGGGCGCCATCGATATCCTCACGATGGCAAAACTCACCTTTTTAGGGAATGCCCGCACCCGTGCTCCGCTATGTGGAGTCGCGAAATTATACGAGATGTTGCAACACAATGGAGACATCCGACGGGATCCGTTGAACCCGGTCTTTTACGTCTCGAGTTCGCCATGGAATCTGTATGATCTGATTGACGACTTTCTCGAGCTAAATGCGATTCCCAAAGGCCCAATTCTGCTGCGTGATTTGGGGTTTGACGAGACCAAGTTTATCAAAGAAGGTCACGAACACAAATTGACTAAAGCCCGTCGTCTAATGCAGCAGTTTGACTCGCTTCCATTTGTGCTGTTCGGAGATTCCGGCCAAGAGGACGCCCGCCTGTATGCGGCGGCAGCCAGAGAGTTTGGGACGCGTATCCGAGCAATCTTCATCCGTGACATCGATCCAGGGCGGACGAGTGAACATGACCAACGAGTTGACGTTCACGTTCGTTCAGCCCGCGAAGCCGGAGTGCCGATGTATTTGGTTCACGACAGTATCGAAGTGGCTCGGATCGCGATCGAACATCGCTTGCTTCCTGAGGAAGCATTTCAAGAAGTGGTTTCCGCAACCCAGCGGGATCGTCAGCGAAAAGAAAACTTCCTCGAGCCGTAGTGGCGTTTCTTCTTGGCACTGCACCTGCCCATGCCAGAACGACGGCCCATGCCAGAACGACGGCAGATGCTGCCGCCGATTGGCGTGGGCGCCGGAGTGGGACTCTTTGTAGCAAGCAACTTATTGGTTGCCGGCGGCTCCGGGGCGTTCGATTTTTTCGACGACGCGTACCGCTTTGGGTTCGGGGCGAATGCCGTCGCCGTAACGGATCGCATAGACCTGGGTTGCTTCGGCACCAAACAACACGATCATCGCGCTGTAGTAGACCCAAACCAGTAACACGGCCAAAGAGGCGGCAGCGGCACCTAATTGTGCGCCGGGTTCGCTATACGAAAAATAGATTTGCATGACAAACCGGCCAAGCAAAAACAACGCTGTCGTTATCGCGGCGCCCACCAGTACGTCGCGCCATTTGACTTCGGCGTCAGGCATGAATTTGAAGATTGCGGCAAAGATCACGAGAACCACGATGGCTTGGACTGCGAAATTGATCACCGATGCCACGATCCCTGACATCCCCAACATGCCGCCGATTTGATCCCCGATCCCGGCGAGGACCGATGAAACCACAAGCGAAACGAGCAAGATGAAACCAAGGCCCAAGATCATTCCAAACGACATGATGCGTTTCATTACCATGTCCATGATGCCGGTGTTTTTGGGGTCCGGTTTTACCTCCCATACCTGATTCAGTGCTGCTTGCAGCGCCGCGACAACCCCGGTCGCCCCAACGACAATCCCAGCGAAGCTGAGCAGCGTTTTCCACCATTTGCCGCCGGACTGTTCATGATTCTCGATAATGGTCGAGATCTGATCGCTCGCAGCTTGATTCCCCATCATCTGTGCAGCCTGCGAGGTCAGCAAGCCTTGAGCTTTTTGTTCTGCTTTTTCGCTGTCGTACATCACGGACATACCAAACGTCAGCACCGTCATCAGCAGGTACAACAGTGGTGGCAAGGCAAAAGCGGTGTAGTAAGCCAACGCTGCCGCGAGCGTGCTGCAATTGTCTTCTGAAAATTCAGAGAACGTTTGTTTTAGGAAGTTCATGGTACGGAGGCCCCGTGCGCGTTCGTTTCTGGTTAACGAAACCAAAACCGACGCAAATAGCGCGCCATAGCGGTATGTCGTTTGCATCGCCCTCGATTCGCCGCCCCTGGTGCTGATTGATGGTCATCGTGCTAGTTAAACGACCGATCGGGCACCCACGTTTTAAGCCAATCTTCAGCGTCTGGCTCCTAAGTACCCGATGATGATGTACGACGGCGTTTTCGGAGGCGGCGTGATGAACAAATTTGACCGTCTGGAAGGGCTGTCGAACTGAATCTATTTACGCGTGATTCGTAGGACGACTACGAACGCGACGCAGTCGGACCGATTTTCGGAGACGCATCAATAATGGACGACAACCCAAACAGTGCCGCAAGCCATTCGTCCGTTGCATCGGAGCGGCGACGGATTGATCGCCCTGCCATACGTAATGCGTCGGACCACGTTGCATCGGTAACCCAAGCGACCGCTCCGTTCTTTGGCGAGAAGTTCAGCGATCAGAGTTTGTTGCTCGGGTTGGTCGGGGTGATCGCCGTGACGCTGGTTTGTGGCACGTTGTTTGTCGCCAGCAGTTTATTCGTGCCGATTGTGATCGCGACGCTGGCGTACCTGTCGCTGCGACCGATTGCCGCTCGAAT
>NZ_ANOG01001044.1 GCF_000346295.1 Rhodopirellula maiorica SM1
ACTACCGCGTGTTGGTTCGCGGCAATCATCATCAACATTGGATTGATGGGCATCCGACCGCCGATCTGATCGATTTGGACGAAAAAGGACGCTCGCTCGAAGGTGTCTTGGCCGTCCAAGTTCACGTCGGACCGGCGATGAAGATCCAATACAAAGATTTCAAGATCAAGCATCTGCCCGACAATCTACCACTGCTGACCGCCGAGGATCATCCGATCCCCAGCGATGCCTATGGCGTCAAACCGCAAGGCCGATTGCCCAAAGATTGGAAGGCACCGGTTTACGGTCAACGCTAAATGCCATTTAGGCCAATCGACTAGCGGTCGCGGTCCACTTGGCGAAGAAACGTCTCTAACCCCGACAGATCGTCGGTGTTGATCATGTCGACGCCGCTGTCGTAAAGCACTCGCCACATCGCCGCGGTGTCGGGCGTCGCCCAGAAACGAACGCGTCTGCCCTGATCATGGGCAGATGCGATCGTTTGATCTAACTTCTGCTGGTCCCTGGTGCTGATCGTTCCTTTGCCGTTCCAGCGAAAATGTTTCCGCCAATTGTCGCTAATCAATGGCATCAAGTGGCTTGGCAAAGACGAACCCCAATCACTCAGTCGACCGTCGGCGCCCGCATAACGCACGGCTTCCGCTTCCATCATTTCAAAGGGCCGATTACCCGAAATGATCACTGAGACCGCTTTACGCTCTAGTTTGCCGTCATGAACCACGGAAATCATTTCGGGATAGCGAGCCAGCGTTTTTGCGAGCGCTGCGTAGGTAGGCTCGGCCGCACTCTTAATATCAACCAACAGGTAAAACGGAGCGTCGGTAGCGTGGACCGATCCGTTGTTCTGACGCACTCGCTCGCGTAGTGGATTCAAATACAGCGACTGGAGCGTCCGTTCGGGTTTCAGTTCATCCTGGGAATGAGCGACCCACAGTTCACCATCCACCAGATAGACATCTGCTTCGACGCTGGTGAATCCATGATCCAGTGCGTCGAGCAACGGCCGCGGGTGCGCATAATCATTGTGAGCATGAGCGAGCGTGAGCGGTGGGGCCGCGTCGGTTTGGCTAAACGCACGGGTTTCAAACGCCGCGACAAACAAGAGTGCCAACAAAGTCATGGCAGGTTGGATTCGTTTCAAGTGATGTCATCCAATGTGGAGAGGGAATCGTGTCGAATTCATTTCTGGAAACCGCGCAGCTCATCCTACCATCGGGGCTCTGGGTAGACAGGAACCCATTATGAAACATCGTATGATTCAAGTAGAGCTGGCGACCGTGGCGGCCACCACCATCGGGCTGTGCGTCGTATTATTGCTCGGCTATCTGTCGTGGCCATTAGCGCGAGGCGTGTTGGGAATCGGGACTGGCACTCTGGTTGCCGCCATGGTGGCGTGGGGAATGCGATCCCGACTCGAATCACCTCCGTCGATGGTCGCCAGCGGCGGCGGAGCGATGGCGTGTTTCTTTGCGATCGCCAGTGCCGAAATGGTGCCCGCCGGCAGTATCCAGTGGATGGTGCAAGGCGGAATCTATGGAGCATGTTTTGGGATCCCCGTCGCGTTTCTGCTCGGCCCACTCGGTCTCATCAATCCGCCATCGATGAACGATTCGCCGTAGTGCAGAACGTAGCAATAGCCGCGTTCCGGCAATCGGGCTGAGACGAATTCGCCTGATGCTCTCCCGGTCGTCGGCTTTCCTCTTTTTTCCCGTCGCTCCCATCGTCTTCGCGACTTTGCCGCCGAAAACGAGCGAAACACGCGTCACGACCCCATCGAAAGATGGACAGGTTCCTAAGAAATCTGTAGAAAAACCTGGGTCCAGTCCTATTGGGGGAGTACACTCAATGGTACATCCTTTGCAATGCGATTGCGTTGCAATAACCGTGCATCGCAGACGGTGCTGGCGTGAAAGAGCCGAGGTGGTCCCCTTAGCCAGTGTTCGAATCCCAGGGAGGGAGTTTACGACTAAGACTTCGATTGATGAGGGCGCAAGAACATGACTCATGCATTGGTGACGGGAGCTTCCGGGTTCATCGGCACTCACTTGGTTCGCGAATTGACGCGTCGTGGTTATGAGGTTTCCTGCTTGGTCCGTGAGAAATCCGATCGCAGTCGACTCGAGCCCTTTACGCCCCGGTTTGTGATTGGGGATGTCACCGATCCCGAGTCGATTGCAAACGCACTTCACGGAATTGACGAAGTTTATCACCTTGCGGGTGTGACAAAGGCGTTGCATGTGCGCGACTACGCTCGGATTAACGAACACGGTGTTGCGAAGGTATCGAAGTGTTGTGCGGAACGGCAACAGCCTCCGGTTTTGACAGTGGTTTCGTCGCTCGCCGCCGCAGGCCCATCGTCGGAATCAAGGCCTCGCATTGAATCGGACGCTCCCGCTCCCGTATCGAACTACGGGCGTAGCAAATTGGCCGGAGAACGAGCCGCGATGCAATTTGCTGCGGATGTGCCGACAACGATCGTACGGCCTCCCATCGTGCTGGGCTCGGGAGATCGTGACGGACTTGAAATGTTCAAAACGATCGCGAATTTTGGTTTCCATTTGGCTCCGGGATTCCATGACGATCGCGTTTCAGCGATCCACGCCGAAGATTTGGCGAAAGCACTGATCCTGGCGGCCAGCCAAGGTCGCCGTGTGACGACGAATCCCGATGACGCAACCGGCATTTACTTTGCCACCGATGATGAGAATCCAACGTATGCCGAACTTGGACGCATGATCGGACGAACGTTCGGCCGCTACCACGCCTGGGTAATCCGCAGCCCCAAAACCGCGGTATGGGGTATCGCCGCGTTCAACGAACTTGTTTCTCAAGCGACGCGGCATCCCAACATCCTCAATCTAGACAAAGCACGCGAAGCGACGGCAGGCTCATGGACCTGTACCAGCGAGGCCTTGAATCGTGATACCGGTTTTGCCCCCGACCAATCGCTGTATCAGCGACTTGCCCAAACCGCCCAGTGGTATGTCGAACAGGGATGGATCCAGGCCCCACGTCAAATGCAGCCCTTGTTGAAGGGACGTCACCCGACGGTTTCCTAAAACGCAGCGGCAATCACATTGTCGAGCCAAAATCAGCGTTGACGCGCCAACGCAACAATCTGTTGCGTGTCGACCGCTCCCGATTGGCGGGTGATTTCGTTGCCCGCTTGGAACAGGATCATCGTTGGAATACCTGAGATTCCATATTGAGACGAAATTTGCGGCGCGTCCTCGGTATTCAGCTTGGCCAGAATCACCTCAGGCGACAACTCCTCTGCCGCCTTCGCAAATGCAGGTGCCATCATGCGGCAGGGGCCACACCATGGTGCCCAGAAATCGACAAGCATGGGCAACTCGGTCCGCGTGATGAACTTGGCAAACAAGTCTGCAGACAAGTCCACGGGATGATTTGGCAATAGCGATGCTTTGCACTTCCCACAAATCGGTTTGTCTGTGAACTTCGACTCAGGCACTCGATTGACAGATCCACATTCCGAACAGACGAGATTCACGGTCAGAGATCCTTGTTGATTTGTTGCCGAAGAATTTGCGATGGCAGCCACACTGCATCGCGTTGAGCAATGAGCAATGAGTAATGAGCAAACGGGGTGCCAGCCACGGGCGAATATTATCGCAGCGATAGCGTGTTCCGGCAAATCGGCAATGTCGCCCGACGACTCCGCTCGTCGGTTTTCCGTTTCCCCCCGAACCGCCGAAAGTCTTCGCGACTTTCGCTACAGCATCCTGCCGAATCAGCGGCACATCGGTTGCGTTGCTATGATTTCGTCTGTGCCGCAGCTTTCTTTGCTTGTCTCCCAAACGTTACCGATCACACCCAAATGGACTTAATCGACGTCCCCCAGTTCGTTCGCAACGCTGACCGATTTCGTGAAGTCGTGTCGGTGCTTGCCAAGCACGGATTGGCCGATTGGTTATCCAACATTCCCATCCCCTGGCTCAACCGCATTCGTGGGCATCATGACGACGATGAACTGACGACCGAGCAGCGGATTCGGGTGGCGATGACCGAGCTAGGGACCACGTTTATCAAGCTCGGTCAAGTCCTGAGCACGCGTCCTGACTTGGTCGGCAACCCGCTCGCCAATGAATTGGCTCAGCTGCGAGCGAACACTCCAGCCGATGAAGCCAATGTTGTTGTGGCGATGATCGAATCCGAACTAGGAGCCACGATTGACACCTTGTTTGCCGAGTTTGAACCGGCGGCGATGGCGTCCGCGTCGATCGGCCAGGTTCATCGGGCAACATTGCACGACGGCGAATTGGTTGTGGTCAAGGTGCAACATGCGGGGATCGAACGACGCATCGTCAACGACTTGGAAATCATGACCAAGCTCGCCGAGATCGCCGAACAGCAATCGACTCGGCTGCGTCAATATCGTCCGGTGCATACGATGCGTGAGTTTCAACGCACCTTGATGAAGGAGTTGAACTTTGATCGCGAGTTGCGAAACATGGAACAGTTTCGACGCAACTTTGCCAACGATCCCACGATTCGAATTGCCAAAGCCTACCCCAACCTCAGCTCTCGACGAGTGCTGACGATGGAGCGTTTCGAGGGGATCAGTCTGTCGGATCAATCAAAACTCGAAGCATCCGGGATCGATTTGGACGAGATCGCTCGCCGCGGTGCCAGCGTGTTTGTCGAGATGATTTTCCGAGACGGATTCTATCACGCTGATCCGCATCCAGGAAACTTGATGTTGCTGGCGAATCAGGCTGCTGAAAACGCCGAGCCCGTTGAAATAGGCATTCTCGATTGTGGCATGGTGGGCCGCATCGACAATGAACTGCGAGAACATCTTGAACTAGGGTTAATCGCCGCCGTGGGACAAGATGCGGCCAAGATTACCGACGTGGTCGCCAGTGTCGGCGAAATCCCGATCGGCTTTGATGAACCCGCGTTGATGTCGTCGATCCAAGAATTGATCGACGAGTACGCGCATCAATCGCTTGGTGAGTTCGATTTGAGCGGCTTTTTACACGAAATCGTTGAGATCATTCGCGAACACCGCATCTATTTACCCGCCAAAGTAGCGATGCTGCTAAAGGTACTGGTGATGCTGGAGGGAACGGCCCATCAGCTGAGCCCCAGCTTTTGTTTAGCTGAATTGATCGAACCGTATGGCAAGAGAGCGATGCTACGACGTTTCTCGCCGAAAAAAGTCTACGCTCGGCTCAAGTCAAACGTCGACGACTGGGAACGGTTAATTAGTGTGCTGCCGAAAGATGCGGCAGACATTTTGCACAATTTCAAACGTGGCAAGTTTGATGTTCATTTGCAACATCGCCGACTCGAGCCCATCGTCAACCGATTGGTGCTGGGGATTTTGACGGCCGCGTTGTTTATGGGTTCGGCTTCGTTGTGCAGCAGCCTTGTACCGCCACTGCTGTTAGGCATCTCGGTTCCGGGATTTATCGGATGTGCTGTTGCGGTGGTCATGGGATACGGAATCACCCGCTCGATCCGCCGTTCCCACCGCGTCGGCGAGGACGATTGAGTCCCGGCGGCTGCCGGATCGCCGGTGGGGATCGCTGTGTCAGAAAGTCGACGGTGCAAGTGAGAAGTCACCCACATTTCTAACACGCTGCCTCGAGTGCATTCTTCAGCATGGCAACTTTGGCCATCGCTTGATGGTGGTACTTTTTCATTCGTTCATGAGCGTTCTGCTGACACAGATGCAATTCGGACTGTTTGGCATGTTGGTCGTTCATCCTGTCATCGATCGCTGCGTCCGAGCCGATTTGCAAACTTGCAGCTAGATTCTTCTCATGAGCTCCGAGTGACGTTTCTAGTGACGCCACGGCGTTGGCATGCTCGTCGAGTGCTTTGCCATGTTCGTTGATCCGATCGACCGCCTCTTGCAATTGAACAATCGCCGCACAATGTTCCATTCGCCAATTCTGGATATCTTCGTTCCAGCACTCGACGTCACGTTTCCAATGACGATGATCGGCGTGAGATTCAGCGGCAGAGTTTTCACTGATAGTCATTGGAATGGTTCCTTGCATGGCAATGAATTTTAAACAGGATGCCCTCTCGCAAAAGCAAGACGCGTACCAAAGCGAATCCCGGTCGTCCTCATGCCTTGATAGGCCGACACTGTGGCGCGGTCCTAATACGAACGTCAACGCGATTGGGCACCGATGCTCATATTTTTGCTCATGTGTGCGGCAGCGACACAACCGATGCCACTCGTCTTGTCGGCCACATTTTCACTTCACCGCGAAACATAAAAATGCGTCGTGCATCTTGGGCTTCGAGCGTTTACTAGCCCCAGTTCGCACTTCTTTCCGACGGGCAAACACAGCATGAGGATGTTGGAGCGTATAAACTGTGATTTTGCGAACAATCATTACGGCTGACATTTAACTCTCCTGCTCCCGCCCCGCCCTCTTTCCTGCAACGCCCTCATGCACATCGCTATTAACAAGTTTCACTTTTTCCGATACGTGTCGATTTGCGCGCGGGTCGGTGTCACTGCCGCCCTGTTTAGCATCGCCGTTGGGCTTTGTTTGCAGCCATCGTTTGCCCAGCAGCCTCGTGTTCTAGCCGCTCACTGGCAGTTAACCCCGATCGCGTCGGCGCCTGATTTAGTGACGCCCACCGGATGTTGTTTTGACGATCAAGGGCGATTGATGGTGATCGAATGCCACACTCATTTTCCGCCCGATGACTATGAAGGTCCGAAAACCGATCGCATCTACCGTTTCGACGATAGCGATGGCGACGGGGTGCTCGATCGGCAGCGTCTCTTTTACGAAGGAGGCGTGGCGACGATGAACATTGCAAATTTGGGGAAAGGCTGGTTCGCCATCGCCACTCGAAGTGAAATCGTGAAGCTTCGCGACGCGGATGACGATGGCGTTGCCGATCAACACGTGGTTCTGCTGAAGCATGAAACCGCTGCAAACTATCCGCACAATGGACTCGGCGGATTGACGCTTGGGCCCGATGGATGGTTGTACGTGGGACAAGGTGAAAATTTTGGCGAGCCTTACAAGCTGATCGGCAGCGATGGATCGCAACAAATCGGCGGCGGCGAAGGAGGCAACGTATTTCGCTGTAAAACCGATGGGTCGCAGGTCGAACGTGTCGCAACCGGATTTTGGAATCCATTTGGGTTGTGTTTCGACTCGGCACATCGGCTGTGGGCCGTCGAGAACGATCCCGACTCGATGCCGCCTAATCGATTAATTCATGTCGTCCGCGGCGGTGATTACGGATTCCAGTTTCGCTTTGGTCGTGCAGGGATCCATCCACTACAATCATGGAATGGCGAATTCACAGGCACGTTGCCGATGACAGCGGGCACCGGCGAAGCGGCTTGCGCCGTAATCCAACACGGTTCACATCTATGGGTCACCAGCTGGGGTGACAACCGCATCGAACGCTACGCGTTGGATCCAAACGGTGCATCATGGACTAGCAAATCCGAAGTGATTGTCCAAGGCAACGAAGACTTCCGTCCTGTGGCAATGGCGATCGCCAACGATGGATCGATCTACCTTACCGACTGGGTCGACCGCAGTTACCCGGTGCATGGCAAAGGACGATTGTGGCGACTGAGTCGAGTTGCGGACGCTCCGCGTGAAAACGGCTTGCTGCCGGAAATCACTGCTGCAGAAAACGAAGCAGCGAAGTTAGCGAACTCGCCTACCACGACACTTACGCAGCGAATCGATGCGTTGCAGAGCCATGATCCATTCATCCGCCAGGCCGCAATCACGGGCTTGGTTTTGCACGACCAATTGAATGCACTCCGTCAAAAAACATTGCCCCATGTTCAACAACGAGTCGGACAGATGTTGGCGTGGCGTTGGAAAGAGATGTGTGATCCAGCAAGTGTTCCTGCTGCGACGCGTGACGCGATGATCGCCACAGGATTGGACGACGTTTCGGATGCGGTGGTAATGACGGCGCTGCGTTGGGCCGCAGAACGGATGTGCAAAGAACAACTACCGACGATCACGGAGCGACTGCAACAAGATCGTTTATCACCGCCCGTTTTCTCGGCAACGATGGCGACAATTGCTTTTTTAGAGACCGGAAGCGCGTCGGGAAAGAGTCGCGATCCTGCGATCGAGAAGCGGCTGATCGAGTTCGCTGGCGACACCACGCGATCAGACCGTCTTCGTGGTTTTGCGCTACAACGACTCCCCTCCGAAGCAAGCTCGCCGAGTGATCTAGAACTCGGCGGATACATCCATCGGCAAACTGGCCGCGAACTGTCGATCGAAGTGGTTCGACTGTTAGCCGCTCGCGGGACCGATAGCTCGTTTGATGAATTGGCGAAACTTGCAGCGAATGAAACGGTCGACGAACAGACACGTGCCGACGCGATCGCTGGTTTATCGTCCCAGGCGGCAAACTACGCTGCGATGATCAACCGATCGTCGTTGCCGAAACAGCCTGCGGCCGTGCGTGCCGAAGCAAAGCGAGTTCGCAACACAAACATTCGTCGTGACAACGCAGCACGCCCGAGTCGCGAGAACATTGAGGGATGGATGCAATTGGTTGGCCACAGCGACGATGTGGACGCCGGACGCCGCGTATTCTTTCGTCGTGGATGTTCGAATTGCCATATGCACTCTGGCCGTGGAACCAACACCGGCCCCGATCTGACTCGTTTGTCAGGACAGATGACTCGCCCACGGATACTCCAGTCAATCCTGAATCCCAGCAAAGAAGTAGGGCCGCTGTACGTTCCCTGGACCGTGCTGACGAGCGACGGGCATGTCTTGACGGGGCTAAAGATGGATCGCCCCGGGCCCGAGAATCGATTGCGTTTGCTAGGTGCCGATGGAAATATTTTTGAAGTTCCACGAGAGGAGATTGAGCAGTTGCAACCAAGCGAAAAATCGATCATGCCCGTGGGGCTCGAAGACAGCATGACGCTTGACGAGTTGGCGGACCTGGTCGCCTTTCTAAGCGAGAGTCGTTCTTAAGACCCCACAACGATTTCATCTAAAATCGGCACAGGGTGATGCTCGCTGTTGTCAGCCGGCAATTGACCTGCGAAACCTTGGCAAAGAGAATAGCCAGACGGCGTGAATTCCGATCACGCCGCGTGATCCTCCGTGACTTTGTCGCCCCGCAACCACCGGAACTGAAATGATTCGTTTCTTAGCCCTCACATTGTCCCCGCCTACACGATCGCTTGGCGGCACACCGATACGCCGGCAGGCGAGGTCACGCTGTAGCGTTCGCATTGTCGCCTCGACGATATTAGCGGCATGGACGTTCGCCGTGGGCACTCCGCTTCTGATCGCCCAAACCGGGGCGCGACCCAACATTGTGTTCATGTTGTCCGACGACATGGGCTGGGCCGAGCCTGGGTTCAATGGTGGCAATGCCGATTTGACGCCTCACATGGACCAATTGGCCAGTCAGGGAGTGAAGCTGACTCAGTTTTATACGCATTCGGTATGTGCACCGAGCCGGGGCGCGTTGATGACGGGACGATACGCGTTCCGCAATTGGATGGATTGGCGGAGTGAAGATTTTGGTAAACCGAGCTATCTAGCCAAGCTTGGGCTGACACTCGCTAAAAACGAACGCGGCGAAGAGACGCGGCGAATCCATGCACTGGACACCAAAGAACGCACCGTGGCGGAGGTATTGTCGGACGCCGGTTATTTTACCGCGATCACGGGCAAGTGGCATTGTGGTGAATGGTTGCCCGAACACTTACCGATGAGCCAAGGCTTTGATCATCAATACGGCCACTACGCGTGGGGGATCGACTACAACAACTACACCATTCCTCACAACGCTCCCGCACGCTATGCCGTTTACGATTGGCATCGCAATCAGCAACCGATCCAGGAACAAGGTTACACGACCGACTTGATCGCGAACGAAGCTGTCCGGCTGATCTCGGAGCGAGCCGATCAATCCGGTGCGAATACCGCCAACCCGCCATTCTTTATTTATGTGCCGTTTAATGCGGTCCATGGCCCGATCGAACAAGTGCCGCGATACACCGATAAATACACGCCGCGTGAAGCAGCGTTGAAATGTTTGGATGACGCGATCGGACGAATCGTCGGTGCGGTCGATCAGCATGGATTTGCTCAGAACACGATGGTGATCTTTGCCAACGACAACGGGGGATTAACCGAGCAGATGAATCAACCTTACCGGGGAACCAAAAACACGACATTTGAGGGCGGAGTGCGAGTGCCCTGCGTGGTGCGATGGCCGGGATACATTCACCCCGACTCGACCAACGACGCGATGATTCACATTGTCGACTTGCTTCCCACGTTTGCCAATATCGCCGGCGGCGACCCGAGCGGCCCCTATCCAATCGATGGCATCGACATGACCGAAACGATTGTCCATGGAAAGACGAGTCGACGTGACGAAATTATTTTTGAAGTCAGCGGCAGCGTGCGGTTGCCAACGATTCGCTCGGGTGACTTCAAATTGATGGGCGACATGTTATTCAACATCGCACAGGATCCAAGTGAAACAACCGACGTTGCGGATCAGCATCCCGATGTGGTCGCTCGGTTGGCGGCGCGTTTAAAGCAGGCGGGCAGCGAGCGTCCGCCATTGGGGGAAAAGACAATACTGATGGATCCGCCACTACCGTATGTTTACGGAATGCAGGAAAACAAGTCGGCTCCGGGGTGGTTGATCCAATCGGTGAACGAAGTTCGCAAAACTCAGCCAACCGAATGGGCGCCCGGCACGACACCTTGGCCGCAGGCACCGCAAGGAGCCACGATCATATACACCGGCGACGGCCGCTAGACCGATCTTGTAGCCGGACCGAAGCGGAGCGGAGTTCCGGCATCGTGGCGGCAACGAATGCAACGTCACGTTCGGCCGCCGGACCTGCGTCGCTTGTCGCGACTTGATCCGGCCTACAGCCAAACCCAACTGAACTAACTAATGTCCTCCACGACTGCTGTCCCATCGCACTCCGAATCACCCAAAGTGAGTTTTGGGATGGTGGCAGGGATCTGCGCTGTGCTGCTAGTGGGAATGTTGTTTGGAGCGTCGCTTTGGGTATTGGCCGCGGTGGCTGCAGCGATCCTGGTCGGCGTGAACTGGTTTCTTGCCAACAGTTGGACGGATTCGACTATCGCGGTTCGGCACAGCGGGAATGTCGAACACAAACTGGGATCGGTGATCGATGTTGAAATTACGTTAACCAACCAGAGTCGGTTGCCGATTCTGTGGATTTTGGTCGAAGACTTGCTACCACGGCCTGCGATTCAGACTGGGGCAGTATCGACGTCGGCGCTCGAGATCGAAGGCGACCGCGTCCAGGTGATGATGCTGTGGGCAGGCGAGTCGAAATCGCTTCATTACCAAGTGACGTGTCGTCGACGTGGCTATTTTCAAATTGGGCCAACGGTCCTGGAAACCGGCGATTTGATGGGACTGTATCGACGGTACCGGGTTGGCACCGAGCCTCAATATGTCACGGTGCTGCCCGATGTGGTTCCGCTTTCGACGTACGACATCGGATCACGGCGACCGATCGGCGAGATTCGAATGCGGGACAATGTGATGGACGATCCCACGCGACTGCGGGGAATTCGCCAATGGCAAACCGGGGATCCGCTTCGCAGCGTTCACTGGGCCGCCACCGCGAGGACGGGAACGCTGCACAGCAAAATCTATGAACCGTCGTCGATTGCCGGCGCGACGTTGATTTTGGATTTGCACGTTGCGACCAATCCATCGAAGCACGAACCGGTGCGAAGTGACTTAGCGGTCACCGCGGCGGCTTCGATCGCCCATGCGCTGCACGACGCAGGAGAACCGTTTGGCTTGGTCACCAACGGCCGCGACGCCGCCGATCGCATCCGCACCGAAGGTTGGGTCGGAGATTATCGAGTCCGCGACCAGGCGACCGCCGCAGCGGCGATGCGGAACGAAAGTGATCGCTTGATGCCGGTGTCGCAGCCGGCGACGCGTGGCCCCGTGGCTCTGCGTGAAATGGTCCGCACGCTGGCGCGACTCGAGCGGACCGATGGGCTGACGCTGGCCGAGTTATTGGTCGAAGCGGAATCCCGAATTTCGTCCGAGACGACAGTGTTGGTGATTCTTCAGCACTGCCCGCCTGAGTCGATGGCGGCGCTGATCGGATTGTCACGTCGTGGCCGAGCGGTGGCGGTGATCATCAATGCACTGGATATCAACGAATACTCGGCAGTCGCCGGCCCACTGATTGCCTGCCGAATTCCGACGTTTCATCTGGCGTCGGCGGATGCCGTGTCGGACGTCTGTCGCGAAGTGATGACGCGATAGCGACACCTGAAATTTCCGTCATTTCCGTCGTTTTTGTAGGCCGGAACGCAGCGATAGCGAAGTTCCGGCAAGGCGGCGGCAATGAACTCGCCATCACTTTCGCAGCCCGCCGGATCTGCGTCGCTTGGGACGATTTGGTCCGGACTACTTACGACTTACGAATTTGACTTTACCTCGCGTTGAAGACGTTCATTCGGCGGGTTCAAACCGAAAACATCGGCGAGCTCACTCGCACTCAACTCGGACAATTTCCCTTGCACGATTTGATACTTCGTGCTGATTGGATTTGATTTGAACAACTCGGGTGCGACCGATTCGACTTCGATCTTGGCGTCACACCGCTTCATCATCGCCAGCGGTGCACCGCCATAAAAGGATGCCCACATCGTGAACGTGCTCGGCGGCCCGATGATCATGTCGGTTTCTGCCAAGGCATACATGTCTTGCACTGGAACTCCAGGCCCAAATTGCACGTTCAATCCGGCGAAGTCGGATTGGTCATAAGGGACATTCGTGCAAACCAGAAACGTCACGCGGCGTGGAGCAAGCTGAGCTTGCACTTCACGCATCGTGGCAACGTAATCACGGACTTCGTAGTAATAGCGGCCACCAAGAAACGTTCTATAGTCACCTTGGCGAATGTGGATACCGATCACCACATCGCCGCTTTGGCGTGCTTGGTACAAACATTCGCCCACCGGTTCGCCATGCTCGGGAGCAAGCTGGAAATGGTGACGAACGATCGCGGCATGTTTGACCAACAGTGATTCGCAACGGAATTGCCACCCCAACGTCATCACCGGCCGGCCACTGGTTGCTAGCTCGCGAAATGCGTCGCTCCCCAGATCGCAGCTCTGTTCGCCTTTGATCCGTAATACATGGGCGGGATAGTTCCTAAGTCGCAGCGTATAGAGCGTCTTGGCTGATAGATAGACTCCTTGAGCCAACCAATCTCGCGTCCGGCGCGAAGGCCCGCGTGTGTCTACGGTCGGCTGCGAAACGATCGGGTAGCGGCACCACAGATCGTGTCGTGTCGAGGGAAACAGTTCGGCGTATTCGGCAAAGCTGGGATTGGCGACGGTCACGCCGTACTCAGCCGCAGCGGCAATCATGTGGGCATACAACCACAATCGGTTACCGAGTTGTCCATAACGTCGGGCAATCACAATCATTGACTTGTCCCAATCCCATCTTCGAGATGCAAATTCTCGGCCGCGACTCCTACGCCACCTCCAATACAAGTGGCGATTCTGTTGAGTTTAGGCAAACAGTCGCTGTTTAATCTGACGCCAAACGAACAACATGACTCCCATTAGACCGAGCATCGCCAAACAGAGCCAGAGCACAAATTCGCCCAGGAAAAACAGATTCGGCAGGAACCACTGGTTCATCACTCGGTCCCATCCGATCACCGTCAGAGCCGCTCCGGCACACAAATAGGGGCCAAACGGAACACGGGGTTCGCGGGTGATGATGAATTGGAACACCACAATCACAATGGCAGCAAAGGGAGAGAGGAAAAAGGCGGCGACTGCAGCCTGCCATCCCAAAAACGCTCCGATCATCGCCATCAACGTCACATCGCCAAACCCCATCGCTTCCATCCCCATCGCGCTCGATGCAATGATGCGGATTGCCCAAATCACACCGCCACCGACCGCTAGACCGACCAACGCGGAAAACAGTCCATGCCAATGGATGCCGCCAATTTGGAAAACGATCGAAATCGCGATCAAACCCGCAACCCAAATGGCGAGCAGCAATTTCCAAGTTCGATGTCGTACTAGCCCCGCCAAGAAGAACTCGATCGCCTTTCCAAATCCCTTCCGTAAAATCAAACGACGATCCGCCAGTGCAAAGCACCAACCGCTCCAAATTGCCAACCCCGTCAACAGCCCTGTGCTGGTCCACCATTTCGCGGAAACGGGAAACCAAGGGGCCTCGAACGTGGCGCGAGCAAGCTCGATCGCTGGCCCGCCAATCGGGAGCGAAATTGGCATGAACCCCCAGTACGAAATCGATCCCAACAACAAGGCGAACAACGTGCCAGGGATCGTGATCTCGTCCGGAATCGTTTGCTCGTCAAAGTCAATGAAGGTGGCCGCGACCATCAACACCAGCAAAACAGCGTGCCCGAGAAAAACGCGGTGTCCACTGGTGATCACCCACGGCATATCGAGAACCTGCGGCACACGCAGCGATTCCGCTAGCAATCCGCCATTTTGCGTCTCGAACATGTAGAGCGAGGGGATCGCAATCGCCAATCCAATCTCGATCAACAACGGTCGGATCCAGAAACCTCGGCCATGAAGCTCGGCTTCGCGTCGAAGTCCGAACCACCCCACAAGCGGAATACGATCACTGGGTTGGCGTTTTGGTGCTTTGGGCGACGGAGGTGCCCAGGGTGAAATAGGGCGTGCGAACCAGCACCACGTGTAGATAACATGGTTCGCCAACGCGCCGCTGAGCAACCCCAAGATCGCCAGTAACGCGAGTCGCAAATTCAGTGAGAGCGTGAGCCAAAAATCAAACACGTGTCGACCCAAAAACGTCCGATGAACCAAAGGTAGGCGGGTAGCATAACGGATTTCAAGGATCGCTTGTAACGGCGGAATCGGCTCGCCGTGCCGGCAGCGACTCTAGCCGCATCTCGGCTATTTTTGATGCCGATACGGGTTGAACAGCAAGTAATTGAGGTGGCGGTACAGATCGCTGTTGGACAACAACTCAGCATGCTTGCCTTCGCCGGCAATCCGCGGCCCGTTTAGTAGCACGACACGATCGGCTGAACGCAATGTTTGCAAGCGGCGTGGCAAAACCACCACCAAGGCGCCCGATTCGGCCAATCGCTTCAGCCCCGCCAAACTCGGGTCGTCCGGCAGATGCTCGGCGGGCGGAGGCGGTTCCATCGCAATCACGACCGCAGGCTTGTGCAAGATCGCTCGGGCAATTCCGATTGCGAATGTAATCTCAGCCGACAACAGCGAATCGCCCACGGTAACGTAGGTATTCAGCCCCTCAGGCAATCGCTGCAGTTGCTCGTAGACGTTTAGACTCTCGAGCACCTCGACCAAGTCGCGGTTGTTGATATCGTCGTCGCCGCCACGCAGATTTTCCGTAATGGTTCCGTCCCACAGCGGCCCGGACGGTTCCACCCACATCACGTTACGCGCGAGTGCTTGCGGGTGAACGTCCAATAGCGGAATTCCATCGATCGAGACATGGCCTTCGGTTGGACGACCAAACCCCATGATCAATTCGGTCAATGCTCGGGTGGACACCGTTTCGGTGCCCAGCAGCGCCACAAAACTGCTCGGAGTG
Organism: Rhodopirellula maiorica SM1; assembly: GCF_000346295.1. Lineage (GTDB taxonomy): Bacteria > Planctomycetota > Planctomycetia > Pirellulales > Pirellulaceae > Novipirellula > Novipirellula maiorica. The sequence continues at coordinate 15,610 of NZ_ANOG01001044.1, forward strand.
AGTTGCAAGCTCAAATTTCTCAGGATCGCTTTGCCCGTCGAATCCTTGAGTGTCACATCGTCGATACGAACCGAATCACGAAGCCCGGCCAACCCCACACGCTGCTCGCTCGGTGCGACATCATCGCTTCGCTGCAGATACAGATAAATCGCGTCGCTCGACGGTTCGCTCTCTTTTAGTTGAAAAGAAAGCTTGGCCAAGCGATCGGCGCTAACGATCGCACCGCCCAGAGCCAGTCCCAGGACGAGCGCCGATGGAACACTTAATCCACTATCGCCAATCAACAAATTCGCTCCCAGCCCCAGCAGCAATACCGCCACGGCCACGGAGGTCGCTAGAAACAATAACGGCCACAATTGTCCCGACCGTGATTCTTCGGCCGTCAGCCGCCGATACAGCGAGTCAAGCTCGGATTCGAACGATCGGTCGGCCAAGCCATGCGTTTGCAATCGTGCCAACAGCGGCGCTTGTCCGACAATCTCGGCCATTCGGCGTCGGGAACGGGGGACCTCCCAATTCGCAATCTCGTCGCCTTTACGATAACGTAGTCGTTGGTAGAGCTGCCACAGCATGATCCCGCTAACCACCGCCAGTAGCGCCAACCACACGTTGACCAACAGGGCGACGGCCACACATCCCACCAACATCAATACGCTTCTCGGGACTGCTCGATACCACATCGAGAGCCCTTTTTGGATCGACGGCAAATGGGTGCCGATCAGTTGCTCGGCACGCACGTATTGAGCCGCGGCACCTTCAATTTCGGCGCGACGGAGACTTTGCTGCAGGACTTTGCGATGCAGTGCCTTGGTGACGCTACGCGCCTTGGAATCGGCATCGCGGCGGTGCAGCCAAACGGCCAGCGAGAACAGGCATGCCACCACAAAGGTGACGCCGACTAACTGGGCTAATTGGACTAGCGGACGCTGGTTGGTAAATGGTTCGGGCAGATAAACGCTGAGATGAGTCCCAAGCCGTACTTGGTTGCCGATGAAACCTTTGGAATCCAGCAATACGGCGATTAACCCCACCAGGGCCACAATCACAGGGACCAATAGCCCCGCAAGCGATGCCCAGATGTAGGTCGTCCATGCACCACTGGCTTCGGGTTCACTTCGTGGTGCCGCAAGTCTACTCATCAGTCGAACCTCGTTGGCTTAGGATGAAGGATCTGCTTGGCGGCGAGCATTTCACTGCCGCCACTAAGCCAAGGCGTAGGTGGGAAAAGGAACTTTCCCACAAAGGCTAAGCCAAGTCGCGGTCCTCAAAAAGTAACATCGCAAGCATCCAAATTGCGATTGAGAAACATACAAGATAATTAAAAGCGCCGGCCAAGTAGATCGCCGGGATCTGATTTCCTGTATCTACCGCCGCCTGAACGTTAAAAATGTTCAGATTGGGGATGACCACCGCAATTAATTTCCCAACAAACCCCACCAATTCATTGTTATCTCGAGCCGACGCCACCAACGGTGAGGTCAAGTTTCCGATCACATAGACAACGAAACAGGTGATGAAATTCGCCAACAGCGGCAATCGCGTCGCCAATGCCACCGCAATCGCACCGATCGCCATCGTTTCCATCAAGTACAACCCCAACACGGGCAAGGTCGTCATTATTTCGTCGTGACCGGTCTGCCAAACCGTATCCCCGCTGGCCGTTTCACGAGCGTCGTAGATCGGTTTGTAGCTGATCACGACCGTCAAAACCGCCGACAGGATCACAAACAACACCAAGACGGACAACATGATCCCGGCATATTTGCCGAGGATAAAAGACCGCCGGCTGACCGGTTTGCTGAGCACCGTCAACGCCGTACGCCCCTCGATTTCTTCGCTGACCGACGTTCCTGCACTCCATACCGCTTGGACCATCCCTAGCACCATGATCAGCGTCACCCCACTGTCTTTGAGCAAGCGGATGTCGTCACCGAGCGTGTTAAACGGATAGATCCCGAACAGCAGCACGCCAAACAAACCAATCGCCAACAGCAGCAGATACAGCGGTTGAGCCATTTCGTTCTTCGCCGTCGACAACGCCAACGCCCAAACACGCGGCGCCGCTTGGCGGAACACAATCAAGCTGGTGATGGTCAGAAAGAACGTAAAGGCGATCACCACAATCGAACTCGCTTGAGGGACCATTGGTTGATTGTTAAAGGTGAAAACCACCGTCGCGTCGTCGATTTCGCGGTTTTGGATATGCAGCCGAGTCGGGTCCGACGGAATGGGCGGCTGATCACGATTTTCGTAGCTATAGACTAGCTTTTCGCCTTCGTTGACACGCTGAGGCGTGCGACCAAATCCGGCGGGATCGGCGGAATCCCCCAGCAACACGGTGCGGTCACTTTCAATCGTCAATCCTGTGACACTGCGAAGCTGGTAATCGATGTTCGCAGGCACAAACGGAGACTCGCCCACCGGCAATTCCGGAGACGCAGGAACCGTCACCACGACACGTTCCGTTCCATCCCCTACCAAGTTCACCGCCGCCACCGAATCCAGAATCGATCGTGGATTTTCAACAAACGGCGTTCCCCCCAAACCGATGACCGCAAACACGGCCATGGTCGACAGCAGGTAAGGAATCACCCCTTCGCCTACCATCGCGGCCCATTCGCTTCGGGTGCGATGCCACATTCCATAAATCACGCCAAACCCAAGCACCAATCCGATACAGATTAGCGGCAGAAACAGCGTGTTAGAGTATTCGCCCGCGATCGGGATGTAGGTCGCACACAACCCAACGGCGATCACGCCACCGACGATCAGCGACGCCGTGATTCCTCGACGAGGCTTGTCAGCAAGCTGCCCCAGCGGCGGAACGAGTGATAACACTGACAAAATGCCGTAGACCACCACCACGGCGATCGCACCGAGCAGCAACCCAATCGACAGCACCCACAGAGGGGTAATCCAAGCAGGAAGCCACTTGGCCCAGCCGAGGATAAGTGCGGGATGCCCTAGCATCGCGGCTAAATCCGAACATGCAAAGCTATCCGAAGAGGCAAGACCAGGAAGAGATGCGAAGCTAGGCATAGGGAAATCGGATACCGCAAAATCAGGACAGGAAATCATGTCGAGCCGACCGTAAGGTGAAAAACGACCAGAAAAGTAGCACAGAGAAACACAAATCCATCGCTGGCCCGCAGCAAAACGTCACCAGCGGCGGCCGCTATGGACGTAGCTTGAGCCAGGATTCGGGGTACTACGCGTGGTCGGCAGAAAAGGTTTGCGAATCGAGATGCTTTGCGAGCAACTTCCGCAAGTCTTCGGGAATCGGCGTCTTTTTCAGCTTACCGCCGGGGGAGAGGGTGCAGCAGACGGCCGTCAATTTGCCTTCGGCGATCCACGTCGGGTGCGAACCAGCAGAGGCGTCAGAGCCACCTGCTTGAGCGGAGGCGTCCGCAGAGCCACCTGCTTGAGCGGAAGCGTCCGCGAGCTCGGCTCGCGAAAATCGGATTCCATACTCGACGCTGCTGTTGCCCAGACGCAGAACCGAGACCGTGATATCAAGGATATCCTCGAATCGCGCCGCTGCACGGTAGTCACAGTGAGCTGAAACACGCGGCCAAGTGACGTGCAATCGCGACGTCGCGTCCGCTTGAGACCCCGCAGCAGACTCGGACAGCGAATGGCCGCCACCCACATGGGGAGGCATAACTGAGATGCCCAAGGACCGCAGCATGGCGTGCTCGGCCGCTTCCATCATCGGAAAAAACGCCGAAAAATGAACAATTCCGGCGGCATCCGTATCGCGAAACTCGACTCGGCGTTGGAGGGTAAACACGTCAATCCAGGACCGAGGGATTTTCGAAGGCGGGGTGCGGGCAACTCAGATCCCTCGCCAATGCGTCGGGTTATGAATTTTCTAAGCTGTCCGCTCACCTTTCACGGCTCACCCGAAACGGGGAGCCCAAAGAATCGGCGTTCGCCGTCAAATCGGAGATTTATTCGCCAACGAATGGCAAGAGAGCCATGAAACGGGCTCGTTTGATCGCGGCGGTGACCGCATGTTGGCTCGCAGCAGTACAGCCGCTCTTGCGACGGCCCGCGATACGGCCTTGACGGTTGACCATCTTCTTCAGCAGTTCGATGTCTTTGTAATCGACGTACATCGGCCGTGGTCGTTGACCATCGACGAAAATTGGATCTTTCTTTTTAGTCCGGGTTCGGACACGTGATCGTTTGCGGGCACGACTTCGCGTGCTCATTGGACGTGGTGGCATTCGGATTTGCTCTGTAAACTTGTTAAGGGCGAATGGGCTTGATCGTCACAGACGTCCCGAATTGGGCACCGCTAGCGACGAATGAAGGTCGACGGCTCTACACGGGTCCGTCGACTCGCCTTAGAGGGAAGCAGGGAAGTATGCAGTGAAGAAAAGATGTATGCAAGGGGAATTGAGCATATTTGCCCTTTCGCATCTGCCAAACCTTTGCCATATTTCCCAATCGATCCGAGGCGTCATCCTGCGTTGACGGGTGGTAATGTACAAAATGCCGTGTGCTCACGTTCCCAAGTCCTGACTGAACAATAGACATGATCTGTAAACTCATGTCCTTGGGAAATACAAAATATCGCGTGCAATGTTTAGGTGAAGATAAATGAAGCTGGATAAACTCAGAAACATCGGAATTAGCGCCCACATCGACTCGGGAAAAACGACCCTCAGCGAGCGAATTCTGTTTTACACCGGGCGAATCCACAAAATCGAAGAAGTTCGCGGCGGTGGTGACGGCGCGACGATGGACCATATGGAACTGGAAAAAGAGCGTGGAATCACGATCACCAGTGCCGCAACCAGCGTCCAGTGGAAAGACCACCCGATCAACTTGATCGATACCCCGGGTCACGTTGACTTTACCGTCGAGGTCGAGCGATCGCTTCGTGTTCTCGATGGTGCGGTACTCGTGCTCTGCAGCGTCGGTGGCGTGCAAAGCCAATCGATCACCGTCGATCGCCAAATGAAGCGCTATCAAATTCCTCGCTTGGCGTTCATCAACAAGATGGACCGAACCGGGGCAAACCCTTTCCGCGTGCTGAAGCAGCTTCGCGAGAAACTGGGTGCTGAAGCGTTCTTCATGCAGTACCCCATCGGTGCTGAAGAAAACTACAAAGGTGCCGTCGACTTGATCGAAATGGTGGCCTATCTACACGAAGGCAACGAAGGCGAAAAAAGTCGTCTCGGCTCCAATTCCTGATGACATCAAAGACGAATGCGAAGACGCACGCGTCCAGATGCTCGAAGCGCTGTCGATGTACAGCGACGAAATGATGGAATTACTTCTCAGCGAAGAAGAAGTTCCTAAGGAATTGATCTACAAAGTCACTCGTGATGCCGTACTCGGCGGGGCAACCCCCGTCTACATGGGCACCGCGTTCAAGAACAAAGGGGTCCAACCGCTGTTAGATGCCGTGATTCGCTACCTGCCTAGCCCGCTGGATCGCGAAATTCGTGGACGTGACCCCAAAGACGAAGAGAAGCGTATCGAATTGCTTCCTGATGCATCGCGTCCGTTCGTCGGCATGGCGTTCAAGATCGTCGACGATCCGTTTGGTCAATTGACCTTCATGCGTGTCTACCAAGGCACGATCAAGAAGGGCGAAGGCTACGTCAATCAACGTACCGGCAGGACCGAACGGTTCAGCCGCATCGTGCGAATGCACAGTAACAAACGCGAAGAAATCGATGAAGCCTCCGCAGGCGATATTATCGCCGTCATGGGAATCGATTCGGCCAGTGGTGATACGTACGCCGAGTCACGCGACTTCTGTACCCTCGAATCGATGTTCGTTGCGGATCCTGTGATCAAGATCGCGGTATCGCCAGCAACACGAAGCGACGGAGACAAGTTGGCCAAGGCGCTACAACGCTTCCGCAAAGAAGACCCGACGTTCCGAGTCGAAACCGACGAAGAAACCAACGAGATCTTGATCAGCGGAATGGGCGAACTTCACTTGGAAGTTTACATCGAACGGATTCGCCGCGAATACGGCGTCGAAATCGAAGTTGGTGCTCCGAAGGTTAGCTACCGCGAAAGCCCAACCAAGATGGTTGAATTCGACTACAAACACAAGAAACAAAGTGGTGGTAGTGGTCAATTCGCTCATATCAAGGGCAAACTCAGCCCGATCGAATCGAACAGCGAAGACAGCTTCGAATTCGAAGATCACGTCGTCGGTGGACGTATTCCTAAGCAGTACATTCCTGCGATCGAGAAGGGCTTCCGCGACATTTTGAACAAGGGCCCTGTCGCTGAATATCCTGTGGTCGGTACTCGTATCGATTTGGACGACGGTAGCTTCCACGAAGTTGACTCGTCCGAGAAAGCGTTCTACACCGCTGCCCAAGGCTGTTTCCGCGAGTACTTCAAGAAAGCGGATCCAAAGTTGCTCGAGCCAATCATGAACGTTGAAATCGAAGTCCCCGAGGACTTCCAAGGTACCGTCGTGGGCGATGTCATTCGCCGCCGCGGAATCATGCAAAGCAACGATATCGTCGAAGGCAACAGTATCATCAAGGCCGAAGTCCCCTTGGCTGAAACCTTTGGATACGCCACCGACCTGCGTAGCATGACGCAAGGCCAAGGAACGTTCTCGATGGAATTGGCGACCTATCGCCAAACCCCATCGAACATCCAAGCCGACATCATCGAAGCGAAACGCAAAGCCGACTTGGTTGGCACCAAGTAAGACATCGCAATCTCGCGAATCCAAAACGAAACGGCGGCATGACCTTCATGCCGCCGTTTTTTCGTAAAAAGTTGCCGAACGCCAGCTTGGCAAGCTAGCCAAACACTCAGCTCGCCTAGACTGACGTCGAGGTGTCGGGCACCTTTTTCAGCTCTTTTTCGATCTTGGGCATGCGTCCGTAGGCGTAGGCGAACAGCTTGATAGGATGCACGGTCTTGCGGCCCGCGCCATGTTCGATTTGCATCTTACAGGCACTGCACTCGGTCGCTGCGGTGCGATTGCCGGCCGAACGCATCGCTGAGATCAAGGGCCAACCAACTCGTAAACTGTTTCGATAGTTTTTGCGTTGCAGCCCCCATGTTCCCGCCATGCCGGTGCAGCCCGCCTCGATCTGCTGGACATCAAACTTGGGAATCAAATTGATCAGCTTGGGACCGGCGGCATCAGGATCGAGTACGCGGAGATGGCAGGGTTGGTGATAGGCGATCTCCGTTGGCAGTGGATTCAGATCAAGCGACAAGCGAGATTCCTGATGCAAATTCCACAGGAATTGGCACGCTTCGAATGAGTTCTCTGCAACCAAGTGGGCGTCTTGATCATCGGTCAAATTCGGATACTCGTGCTTCAGACAGAGCACCGCAGCCGGCTCGGTCGCAATCACCGTGTAGCCTTGCCGGACCGCTTCGGCCAAGACTCGCAAGTTACGCCGGGCAACCCGCCGCGCCCCTTTGATGTCGCCTGCCGAAATACGCGCCATTCCGCTAGCGACTTGGCCGGTGGGAACATACAACCCGATTCCGTTGTGCTGCAAAATCTCCGCTAGGGCGCGACCGATATCGGGATCGTGGTAATTTGCGTAGTGGTCAACGAAGTAGGCAACCTTTAAACCACCATGCGGATTCAGTTTCGTCCAGCGTCGCTTGGCGGCGTAGCGTGTGAAGGTTTCGCTTGCAATCAGCGGTAATTCGCGAGCGGCTGACAAACCGAACAAACGATCCGCTAGCCAGCGAGGAAAGCGACCGCGAATCAACATGTTCGCAAGCCAGGGAACCTGCGACGCGAGC
>NZ_ANOG01001045.1 GCF_000346295.1 Rhodopirellula maiorica SM1
CGAACAACGACGTTTGTAGGGTTGAGCCTTTTTTTGCGTTACTGAGTGGAATTTGACTTCTCTTGTTAACAGGGTATCAGTTTTGGTTATCCGTGTATTGCTTTGCTTTCGTGATTCCGATTTTTTACGACTTCAGCCACACGAGTGATTGCGAGCGTGGTACTTTTGCGCGTTCGTTCTAACCGCTTCTCCATTGGACGGTATCAGTCGTTGTCTATAGAGAATGGGGCGGGCATTGAGATTGCGGTCATAGGCGGAGCTTTGTGGCAAGTGTTGTTGCTTGTCTCAATTTTTACAATTGTTTTTCACAATATGTTATTGAAGGCGGACAGATGAATCGTGAAGCAAAGCGGAAGTTGACAGGTTTTACTTTGGTTGAATTGCTGGTGGTGATCGCAATTATCGGCGTATTGGTTGGGCTGCTCTTGCCCGCGGTGCAGGCTGCGCGTGAAGCGGCACGTCGCATGCAATGTTCCAATAATATGAAACAATTGGGGTTGGCGATCCAAAACTATCACTCCGCCTACAGCCAATTCCCTGCGGGCGCGGTGGATTTTCATGGCTTTTCACGTAACAGCCGCACGGTCAGCGCGGCCATCTTCTTGATGCCGTTTATGGAAATGACGGCGCTGCACGACGCGTTTGTCGAAGACGACGAAAAAAGGCGACACCGGATCCGGTCCTTGG
>NZ_ANOG01001046.1 GCF_000346295.1 Rhodopirellula maiorica SM1
CCTCGATCGCAAGCTCAAGGCAACCGAAGAAGCCGATGGATCGAGCCTCTTTGACCACACTGCTGTGGCGTGGGGATCGAACATCAGCTCCATCCACTACCTGACCAATTGCCCGACGGTTCTCACAGGCGGCGGCGCCAACTTGAAACTCGGCCAACATCTCGTGTTGCCGAAGGACACGCCGCTGTGCAATGTGTGGTTGACGATGCTGCAGGGACTCGGCATCAACACCAACCGACACGGCGACAGCACCAGCGTTGTGAAAGAACTGCTGTAGCCCGACTCTCCGAGTCGGGCAGTCGACTTAAAGAGTCGAGGCAGAATTATATTTAAAAACAACAACAACTGCCCGACTCGGAGAGTCGGGTTACGAATAACGATGATGAATCTTTCTAATCAACCTGAATTTCGGCCCTTCAATCCTGAAGGCGAGATGCGGGTTTACGTGCGCAATCTACCGCATTGGCGACAGCCCGGAGCGACGTATTTTGTGACGTTTCGACAGGACGACTCGATCCCGAAAGCAGTCCTCGCAGAGTGGTTCGATATCCGCGAGCGATGGTACCGGGCACACAATCTGAACCCGCAGTGGAAGCAGACGGATCCCAGCCGTTTCGATTCTGCTTACGCTGCGATTCCGGAAGGCGTCCGACATGCTTTCGAACGTGTGCACGCAAAGATGCTGCATGAAGAACTTGATAAGTGTCACGGAAGCTGCGTCCTGCGACATGCGGAGCCGAGACAGGAAGTCGTGAACTCAATGTCATTCTTTCACAGCCAACGGTTGTGGCTCGGAGACTATGTCGTGATGCCGAATCACGTCCATGCACTCGTGATTGCGTTTGATGGATGGGAGCTGGAAGACTTGCTTGGGTCGATCAAGAAATGGACGTCGCGGCACATTGGTATATGGCTTGAGCGACAACCAGTAGACATACGGCCTGCCGGTCCAGCACATAACAAACCGCGGTTCTGGCAACATGAATCGTACGATCGCATTGTTCGCGATATCGAAGAACTCGATCGATTCCGCAAATACATCTCCGACAACCCATCGAAGGCAAATCTGAAGCCTGACAAGTATCACTATCACGCCGCCGACTGGCTCGACCCGTTCGCACCCCGCCCGTAGCACGACGCTCTCGTAGCTCGACTCTCCGAGTCGAGTGTGGAATAAAACGACTCTCCGAGTCGAATTACAAAAATGACCCAACTCTCCGAGTCGAGTGTGGA
>NZ_ANOG01001047.1 GCF_000346295.1 Rhodopirellula maiorica SM1
CCATCGATTACGCCCAGCCCTTCGATGGTGACGGTTTTGCGTTTTCAGCGTAAATCAGACAATGGGCGGCGCCCTCTCGGGGTTTGCTGAGATTCTCAGTGGGGTAATCAGCCGCGTTGATACTTCCCAGCAAGCTGGCCCCGTAATCGAGCGACAGCGTGACATCGCTCTTCAGAATGATCGTGCCAATTTGAAAATCACCCGCCGGCACCCAAACAACACCCCCACCGGCATCGTGGCAGGCATCAATGGTTTCTTGCACCGCTTTGGTATCCATAGCAACGCCATCACCGACAGCACCAAAGTTTTTGATGTTAAAAACCTTGGCTTCACTCGCTTTACTGGCTGCGGCGACGATGGCTTGATTGTCGATGCCAAACACGGACGTTGTTGTAAATGTGCATACGACGAACAACAACACTATGCCCGACACATTGCACAGCCGTAGCCAACAAGCAACGATCGAACTCACGATGGTTGTCAAACGATCGAGGGGGCGCCGAGTGTCGCGAAGCCTCGGATGGCCTCTTTGGAAATGGTCGGCTTCAAGTTCGACAAAGATTGATGGTAGCTGCATTCGATGTAATCCTAAACTTGCAACTTTTCTGTCAAAGGAATGGTTCAATGATGCTGCGCCAGAATTGTTTCGTCAAACCTCCGAAATCGTACCCGTGCTGTCGGCGAATGCATCGGTTTCCATGCCTAGTCTTTGCAGCATCGTAACGAATAGATTCGACAATGGCAGATCTTCGCCAGCCGCCTTGATTCGCCACGGTTCGGTGTCTCCCGGAGCCCAGCCTCCGCGGAACGCACCGGCTCCGGCGTAGTTGAGGTATTGTCCGTGTTTGAAGCCCATTGATTTGCCACCCGCCAGTAGTAATGGATAGTTGCGAGAAAGGTGAAACGCGCTGGACGCCGATCCGAAAAGAAGCAGCGTGTTGTCAAGCATGCTCCCTTCACCGGCGGGCTCGGGAGTCGACTTTAGCTTGCTTGCAAAGCGACCGAATTCTTCGCTGATGAATCGGCAGAAGGTTCCAAAATTTTTCCAGCCATCGGGTTTTCTCGTTTCGTGCGAAAGTCGGTGCGTCAGCGGAAGACCGACCGCCCGAGCGAGATAGTCACTGATCCCTTTGCTGACCTCCTTTGCAAGCTGGAAGGTCGCGACTCGCGTCGAATCCGTTTTGAAAGCGAGATAAATGAGCTCGTACATCGTCTGGATATACTCACGCGGATCTTCAGGAGTGATTTCAAGATTCAGGTGATCGATGTCAACGGTTGGCAGGGGAAGGTCCATCCACCTTGCTGACTTCGCAACCTTGATCTCGGTGTCGCGTACGGAGCCCAGAAATTCTTCGAACGACTCCTGATCCTGTTTCGAAAGGTCTTTGCGCAGCGAACGCGCGTCTTCCATCAGATGGTCGAGCACACTTCGGCTAAGCGCCAGACGTTGCGCTGCATCGCCATCATTTTTGACAAACAGCTGTTCGAAAATACGTTTCGGCTTGTTTTCTGCGGGAATTGGGCGACCTTCGGAATTGAATGACATCGTATGGGCCTTGCGCTGCGGCCCGGTGCCTCCGTCGGTCGACATGACAAGGGACGAAAACCGTGTCTGATCTTCGACATGTGCCGCATAGACTTGGTCGAGTGAGATCGAATTCTCGTAGGTTCCGCCTCCGCCAATCGCGCCGCCGGTGAGGAATTGGTCGGCGTTGTGATGTCCATGGTTGTTGCGTGACGCCGGGTGCGACATGCCGGAGATGACTGTCAAATCGTCACGCAGCGATTCCAGTGGATCCAGGCACTTGGTAAACTTAAAATCTTTGCCTTCGCCGTGAGGAAACCACGACCAATCCTGGTACGCCGGGTCCTCCGCAAGCGGCATGGGCACACCGTTGGGCAGGTAGAAGCAGGCCAATCGCCGCGGAGACGACGTTCTGTTACCGCCACCGCTTTCATCCGCACAGGCGACGCCAGAAAACGTCTCGAAAGCAGGCAGGGCAAGGGCAAAGCCAGCAGTTCCGCGAAGGAATCGGCGTCGGTCAAGCGAATTGAGATGCATAGTATTAGTCCTTGTAATGGGATTCGCCAGAATCGTAGTGGGATTTGCCAAAATTCCGTGCCAGAATTGTAGTGGGATTTGCCAAAATTCCCGTGTTCAAGAATTCTGGCTACCCCTGCTACCTAAATCGATGTAAACAGGTCACTTCTTACCAGTTCCAAAATCAGCGTTTGAAGCCCGTCACCGTTGTGGCGAAGCTTTGTCGTAATGCGTTCTATTTCCGCTCGGTCGCCGAAGGCCAACGTTCTGCCGAACGCGAACGTCGCCATTTTTTCAACGATTGCCCGCGCGAACTGGTCCTGGCGATTGGCAAGCAAAAAACGTTTCACTCCGTCGACACCATCAAGCTGCTGTTCGTTGTACAACAGACTCGACGCGTCGATGTCTTTTCCTTGGCTCTGCGTTCGCCACTTCCCAACAGCATCAAAGTTTTCGAAAGCGATCCCCCAAGGATCGATCTTCACGTGACATGACATGCAGGCCGCCTTGTTGCGATGGTCTTCCATTCGCTGTTTGAGCGTCATCTTCATAATCTCTGGATCGGTCATATCGATCTCGGGAACGGCCGGCGGTGGCGGCGGCGGCGGGTCGTTCAAAATACTCTCCAGCAGCCAGATGCCGCGTTTTAGCGGATGCGATTCCGTTCCATCGGAATTCATCGCCAGCAACGCCGCCTGTGTCAGCAACCCACCGCGATGGTCTTCCGGATTCAACGACACACGCTTGAAATTGTTCCCTTGCACGTCATCCAGCCCATAGTGTGTCGCGAGCCGCCTGTTGACCACCGCGTAGTCGGCGTGAAGAAAATCCATCACGCTGAGATTGTTCTGCAGTATTTCTTCGAACAGTGCGATCGGCTCTTGCTGCATCGCGTCCATCAGCTCGTCGTCAAATTGCGGATAGGCCTTTTTGTTGATATTCACGAACTCAAGCGGCGCCATGTTCAACCACTGACGCACGAAGTGCTTCGAAAAACGTTCATGCCGAGGGTCTGCCAGCATACGCTGCGTCTGACGGGCAAGCTGATCGGGATGACTCAGTTGTCCTTCGGCCGCCAGCTCAAGAAGTTCTTCATCCGGCACGCTGCACCACAGGAACATCGAAAGTCGCGTTGCCAACTCAAATTCGTCCACCGCCTGATGCGTTTGCGACTGTGGCTGATCAGTATGAACCAGATACAAAAATCGCGGCGAGGACAACACGGCAGCCAACGTCTCGACGACAGCTTGTTCAAAGTTACTGCAAATTGGACGAACACGAGTAAACAAATCCATTTGCAGATCGACTTCTGCATTGCTGACATCGCGCCGCCAGGCTCGACGCATGAACCGTGAAATAATTTCCCTGGCGTACGCCTGTTCGTCATTGCGGTTATCGCTCTCGATGAAAATCGCTCGGTGCGATTGCGGCGGCCACTGGTCATAAACCGGCGCTGATACTTGGACGTAATCAAAATGAATGGCCGCGGATTGATCTTTCGCAGTGTTATACAAACGGATGTACTCGGACGGATTCGTCCTGTCGGTCACGCCCAATTCCTCAAGCTTGCGTACCGGATTCCGTGGGTGAATTACACTCAAAGGGATATCCCACTGGTAAAACTTTGGCTCCTCCGCTGACGCGTCGATCACCATGTCGCCGCGACTGATCCGGAAGGCGGCTCTTTGGTCTTTGTCACCCTGCCAGCCAAACTCCAGAGCAAGGGTAGGGGCAGCTTGGCTTTCGGACGAAGCTCGCGATGCACGAACGCGAACTCGCATCGTTCCTTCATCGGGCAGCCGGTTCCCCAGCTCGACCACGATCCGTTGTCTGGCCGGAAGCACGGCGAGAAACTTGGATTGCTCGGGCACATCGGGTAGCGTCATCTTGGGCGTCCAAGCCTCCCTCGCTCCTCCGTAAGACCAAGTGGCCGGTGCCGTCTCGCCTGTTGTAATGTTCATGTAGTAACCGCCTCGACCACCGCGTTGCCTAGCCCGCCCCTTTTGAGTCGCTCTCGGTTTCTTGGCTTGCTCCTTCGACTTTTCAAGCTCGGCGAACTTCAATGCTGCCGCAGCTTCAGCCGAAACGCCCCAGTGCAGCACTGCGGGACGATCGCCACTGATCGTAGCGCGATGAAGTGCGTTGCGATTGAGCTCCAGGTACTCAGCATATTGATCGCCCGTAATCTGCAGCGTTTCAGAGCAGTTCTCGAAACCGTCTTCGGAGATGGGGTCAGGCGGTAAGTCTTGCACGAAGTCCAACTCGAGCCCAAGCAAATCCTGTAACGCATAGTTGTACTCGTACCGCGTCATCCGGCGAAACGACGAGTGTGCCCTCTCGGCACGTCGCACTCGCGACGCAGTCTGGATCTCAGCGGAGAGCCACTCGACAATCTTTTTACGATCTTTGTCCGAGAGTTCAGGTCCGTCTTCCGGAGGCATCTCGCCATTGCCCACCGCCGACGAAACCTCTAGCCACCAACTCACATCGTCTCCGTGCAGAAGATCGGGATTGAGCGTATCGACTCGAATGTCACCTTCGGCCGTCTCCGCTCCGTGACACTCATAGCAGGCCTTCTTGAGCGCCGGTTCGATCTCTTCGCGAAACTCTTTCAAGTTTGCTTGTGGTTTCACAAACGTTTTTGGTTGCTGAGCTTGCTGTCGATAAATCGACTTCAATGCTCCGGCGTCCTTGACTTCCTCGAGCGTCGGCGTGTTTGTGGATTCGGACACCTGGGCGTTAGAAATTCGCGGCAGCTGAATCCCGACCAACAAACTGCCGAGCAAAACCACGAAGATTGAAAATTGAGATTTCATCAAATTAGAAGTCCTTGGGACACATCGAACGCTGTAGCGGTATGGCATCGTGGTCGGGGTTTGAATGGTTTACGTAACTTGAGAATCGAATCCCTGTTCGTCATTGACGATTTTCATGGTCGTCCCACCTCGTAGATTTGACGCACTTCTTGGTCATCGAGTGCTGCGCCGAAAACAATCAATTCATCCATGCATCCGTTGAAATTGCGAACGTCCGCCGCGCCACGCCCGCTCCAATTGCCGATGGTTGCAGCGCCAATCTTTAACATGCCGTCAGCGAACCGCGTCAGTCGTTGGCGTTTGACCGGATCGCCGTTGACGTAGTGTGTCACCCGCGTTCGGTCGGTGTCGTAAACGGTCGCCAAATGCACCCACTGTCCCAGTCGAAAGAGGTTGAAGATCGGACGCGTCGGATAGTTATGTGCGTGTTGGTTGGCGTATCGCATTCCGAGGGTGAGACTTCCATCTTGGCGAATCTGCCAGTGAATTCCGTTCTTGTCGAAACCGTCGGTCAGCAGCAGCGAATTCCGTATTCGGTCCAGCCCGTCCACTCGCACCCAGGTCGAATACGTC
>NZ_ANOG01001048.1 GCF_000346295.1 Rhodopirellula maiorica SM1
TCGCGATCGCGAGATGCTGCGACGCATGCAAACAGAACGTGAACAACGACGCCGTCAAGTTCCTGTCGATAAGGATTGGTAAGCCATGAAAAACATATCCCATCTTTTATTGATCGGTTTCTCGCTCGCCTTTGCATTGCTGTGTGGTGACAATGCGACCGCTGGCGAGGTACGTATCGGAATCTCGGCAAAGGAGACCTATGTCGGGTATCCGGTGACGCTGCAGATCGAATTCAATAACATTGCTAAACATGACGCTCCCGAACTTCCCCAAGTCGATGGACTGAAGATTGAATCCACGGGAACGCCGTCTCAGAGCAGACAAATTTTCATGATCAATGGTCGGCAATCCGTTATCGAATCGGTGACGTATTCTTATGCCATCACCCCCGAACGTGCTGGCGACTTTGTGATTCCGCCATTGACGGTGTCCTATGACGGACGCAAACAGTTGACCGAAAGTGTTCGTTTTTCGGCAACCAAGAGCGAAGTTGGCGATTTGGCGTTCGTCGAAATCAGTGGCGATCGCGCGAGTGTCTATGTGGGCGAACCGATTCAGTTGACGCTCAAAATTTGGATCAAACCGTATCAAAACGAAGACTACCGGGTGACGCTTTCCGAAGGCGACATGTGGAGTTTGATCAGCCGACAAACCGATTGGGGACTGTTCACCGATCGCATGAACGAATTGGCGGACAACAACCAGCGTCCCGGAGGCGAGCGAGTGCAACGCAAAGCGGACGACGGAACAACATCGACCTACTATTTGTATGAAATCGACGCGGAAATCTATCCCCAGCACTCAGGATCGATCGATGGATCCAACTGTCGGATCGTGGTCCGCTATCCCACCGAACTGAAGCGTTCACGAAGCCCGCTGGACGATTTCTTTGGTGATCAATCTCCGTTTTCAGGCTCAAGCTTCTTCGATGACACCTTCTCGTCGTTTGGCCCTCGCTTGTCGATTTCGTCGATTCGCCCCGTGATTGTCGACGCAAAAGTCTCACCAATCGAAATCAAACCGATCCCTAGTCAAGGCCGACCGGCGAATTATCGCGGAGCCGTCGGTGACTATCAGATCTATACTCAAGCGACGCCCAACCGAGCGAATGCGGGCGATCCGATCACGCTGAACATCGCAATTCGCGGCGATGGGCCGATGGATCGCGTCCAACCGCCGCTGCTGGACGAACAAGAATTGCTCACTAAACATTTCAAAGTGGCAGATGAATCGTTGGCAGGTTTTGTCGACGGAAACCAAAAGCTGTTTACCACCACGATTCGTCCGCTATCCGAATCAGTGACCGAGATTCCTGCGATCGAGTTCAGCTTCTTTGACCCTCACAAAGAGAAATTTGTCACCGTCCAAAGCAAACCGATCCCCATCGAGGTTTCCCCGGCCGAGACGCTGTCGTTTGACAAAATTGTCGCCAATTCGGATACATCCAACAATGCCGCGGCTTCTGCAATCGAGGATTCTGTTGCATCCGTACCGAGCGTCTATCCAGCCGACGATTTGTTGGAATCGCAATCCGTTCCTACGACTTGGAACTCATTCGTTTTGACCGCGGTCGCGTTGCCGCCGCTGGCGTTTGCGTTTTCGCTACTGTTCGCACGACGCGGGTTGTTTGCCTCCGGCATTCGATCGCTCATGCCACTAAAGCAATTTGAGAAAGACATCGCGGTTGTCACCACACCTCGTTCGCTGAGTTTGGCAATGCGTGAATTTCTAGCGTCCTATTGGAAGCTCGATCAGTCCAGCGAAATGCTGGTGGTGGGCCAATTGCGGCGTATCGGAAATCGCGATTTAGCAGTACGACTCGAAAGCTGGTTTGATCGATGTCGGCAAGCGGAACACGGCGTGCTGTTTTCCGAGTTGGACGCGGACGACCCTCGCAGCTTGCCGAGTTTGAAAAGCGAAGCGAGACAAATTGCTGAATTATGCGTGGACAGAAAAGCGAATCGGGCTGCGAATACGATGCAGTCAGCGACCGGTCGATCAAGCACCGTGCTGCATTCGCTGGTTGGCATCACCGTGCTCGTCGGCGGGCTAACGCAATCGGCGTCCGCTGAAGAAGCCACGTCATCCGATGCGTCGTCGATGACTCGCCAGCAACAGCATGCCGTGTTGAGTGAAGCCGACGGCATGTACCATCGCGCCGCCGACGCGATCGCCAGTGATTCTGAGCAGGCGAAAGCGAACTTTGCATCGGCGGCAGCCAAGTACCAAGCGGTCGTTGATGCCGGGGTCGAAAACGCCAAACTGTACTACAACCTCGGCAACAGCTATCGGATGAGCGGATCACAAGGGCTGGCCGTCGCCTATTACCGGAAAGCCATTTTGTTCGATCCGGACAATCCTGCGTTTGCAGCAGCCCTTGGCCAAACACTGCACGAGATCGGCTTGGCCAATGACACGACCGAAACCGCACCCGACGCACGAAGCATTACGCGTCAATCCGTGACGGTTCTCTTTTCACACGTGCCACGATCCTGGGTGTTATGGAGTGCCATTGCCGTCTGGACGGTTGCCTGGTTGATGCTGATCCAGCGAGGTTTCCCGCGTCTGTGGTTCGGCGAGCATCGCATCGGACGAGTTTGGCCGCTGGGATTGATTCTGTGTTCGCTCGTCTTCGCAGGATTGGTAGCCGCCCACGACTGGACGCTTCGCAATCCGCAAGCGGCGACCGTGGTGGTGGCCAAGGCGAACATGCACTCGTCCGACGATGCGACTTCGCCAGAAATCGGCAAGCCGCTCACCGAAGCAAGTGAAGTGATTGTGAGCAAACTTCGAGGCGACTGGGTCAAAGTCACCGCAATAGACCAACGATCCGGATGGCTACGAAGCGAAGAAGTTCGCTAGCGCTGACATCCTCCGTAGCGAAAGTCGCGAAGACTTTCGGTGGTCTCACCCTGTGATTGAGATTTCGATTGGTTAAACGGTACGGCAAGCGGTCGGCTTAGGCCGGAGGCCCATACATCGAAATTGTGTTGGCCTCCGGCCTGATGGATCAAATCATGGCAGCTTGTCTCAGGCTCGACCACCTGGAACTTTTCAGAAGTTTTTAGTCGACACGCGTCGATGGAACTCTTATTTTGGTTCCATCCTTGAGTGTACAGCTAAGCAGCAATCTATCGTTGGACGAGCCGTTTTGACGCTTGCGGCTTGTTGATTTAGTGAGCCGCTCGCGCGTCAGCGGCCGGGTTCCACGCATTACCCGGTGCCTTACGGCCCTCGGCTCACCAATGCGATTTGCATTCCGATTAAATCAACAGCCCGCTTGCTACGGTTCTGATGTTCAACCGACTCGCCCTAACAAAACGCATCAACGTCGAGTTCATTGCATTGCAACTAATCACGGCTACACTTCAAAATTGCTCGGAAGTAGAGTGTGCGTTTTGGATGTCGACGAACATCGTGCCGTTACCGACGATGAACTTCAAGGAAACGATGTCACGCAGTTAAATCCAAATGAACATGTATGTTATCTGATCATCGTCAGAATCCTCGCACAAGAATTTTCACGCTGGGAGAAGGAGCCTCAGGCCGTACGTTTGGAATTTACGGCACGACTTTTTCGTACTCCCAACGAATTGTCCAGCGACAAGGATCCTCATCTGGGACAACTACGCGCAAAGATTGTGGGGGAAATCGTGAGCGTTCCGATGGTTGCTGGGCTCCTTCCAAAACGTCAATTTGAAAATAAGAACTTTGATTGGGTCATGGGCCAGGTTCATGGAGGATTAACGATCGATAGCCTTTACGCAGCACAGCAGTTCATCCGACTTGAGGGCCTTTTGGAGAAACCGTCCTTTCCCTTGAATGACTTAGCGCGGTGGCGTGAATTTCGTGATAATCGTTTCATCCCAGACTCCGTGCTATATCGACTTGTATCGAATTCAATCGCCTATGACGAGCTTCGCCAAAATACGAAACTTAGCGATGCAGAGTGCTTCCAGAAGATTCGAAGCCTTATTCAAAAGTCCCCACCAATGCAACGATGGTGGATGCTCGATCAAATACGCCAAGACCCGCAAATAGAGCACAGGAAGGATTTAGTTGTACAAATTTCATCTGCACTCGACGCATTTCCGTTGGACAAAATTCAGGGCAATGAGCCGCAACAATTCGGAAAATTACCCACCAGCGATCTTCAAGTCGATCTCGAATTGTCAGAATATCAGATCATCGATGGAGACTTAATGTTCATAGAACTGAGCATTACCAATCTGAGCGATGATAAAATTTACATCCGTCATTTTTCTCTCGAAGAAAATCTGGAGGTTCGGTTTCCAAATGGTGCTGAACAGCGTTCGATGGTCATAAGCAACAGGCCATCTAATGCCTACGTTAGCGTCGTAACACACAAGAGTATTCTTGTTCAACCAAAGGCATCGTATCAAACGATAGCACTTGTCCGTTTGCCCTCGCTTTTTCGTCAGCTGTCTGGTCGTTTCAGAGATCCACCGTATTTACCGGAAGTCGAAATTACCTTGAAGCTTTATTCGGTTGCTGTGGAGCGACGAAAACAACCCCTCTTGCAAGACTTCGGCGAGATCACAGGGAAGCGACTTTCATTGCCACTTTACGGCAATATCCTGCGGGACCATGATCCCAACGACTCAGCAATTCAGCAAATCCACGGATTTCAGCGTTTGACTTACGCAGGAGTCCGCGGGTATGGAGGTGCTTACGAATTTCGACATACGGTTCCCCTTCTCCGCAAGGCTGAGTTTCCACTGAAGTCGCTGCCCATATGGAAATTCCTTCGCGCCAATTCCATACGCGACGACACGACGCTGGCGAGGCTTATTGATACATCAATTGGGAACGAAAAGATTGCTGATGAAAACGAGGATTGGAGAACTCAACACGCCAATATATTGGACTTGATTAAAGACTCGCCCCGAATCGAAAAGAAATGGCTGTACAACAAACTCTTTTTCAACCTATTGTTTCGGATGGATCTCCGCGCTGAAGAAAAAATCGAGATTTATAAGATGCGACGCGAAACCAACGCGTCATTGACTCGAACGCCGTCAGGTCCCGAATCGGACGAGAAAGCCAGTAGCACCGGTTCCCACCGGCCGACCTTGATGGCTCGATAGAATCGGCCGGTAGGAACCGACCCTACGCTCAGTTTCGACCTCGGACTGACGTCCTTGTCATTACCCACATCCTTGAATTAGTCGCGGTAGCGACCGCAGCAGATCATGCTCACTGCTATCGTCGCTATCGCGACTACGGATCGGGCTGGGTTAGTTTCTGCGGGCGGACGCCCGCAGCTAGGTGCTTTCGTCGCGATCGCGACTGAAGGGACTCTCGTCCGGGGCTGTTACCTGACGTCGCTATCGCGACTGAAACCCGTTTCCGCTTGCCACAAAATGCGGAACGGGGCAGAGGCTTGCGCCGTATTGCGGACGAAACTCTCTGCGAGTTTCGCTACCTTCAGCTTTGACGACGCATTAAAGCGTGTGGATCGCTCGATCGTCGACCGCCAATGCGGCTTCGTGGACGATTTCGGACATCGTTGGATGCGCGTGACAGGTGCGAGCGATATCTTCGCTGCTCGCTCCGAACTCCATCGCAGTGGCCGCTTCGGCGATCATGTCGCCAGCTCGGGCACCGATGATGTGCACGCCCAGGACGCGGTCGGTTGCAGCATCGGCCAAGATCTTGACGCGACCTTCGGGTTCGCCCAGCGTGCGAGCACGTCCGTTCGCGCCAAACGGGCAGACGCCCTTCTTGTACTCGATACCTGCTTCTTTTAATTGCTCTTCGGTTTGCCCCACCATCGCGATTTCGGGATGGGTGTACACGATCGCAGGAATCACGTCGTAATTGATGTGACTCTTGATTCCGACCATTCGCTCGACGCACACGATCGCTTCTTCCATCGCTTTGTGCGCCAACATCGCGCCACCGATACAATCACCGATTGCGTAGACGCCTTCGAGTGACGTTTGGAATTCTTCGTTCACACTGATGAAGCCTCGCTTGTCGGTTTCCAATCCGATCGATTCGAGTCCGATGTTATCGGTTGCTGGTGAGCGTCCAGTCGACAACAGAACTCGGTCGGCACGCAATGCTTCGCCATCTTTGATTTGCACCACGCACTCGTCACCATCGCGTTTGGCGGAATCGACAAAGGTGCTGGTGCGAATGTCGAGGCCTTGTCGTTTAAAGGTGCGATGAGCAAGTTGGGCGATCTCGCCATCGATGCCGGGCATGATCCGGTCGAGGGCTTCCAGCACGATCACTTCGCTGCCCAGCCGGTTCCAGACGGCACTCATCTCCAAACCGATGTAACCGCCACCGATCACGATCAATCGTTTGGGAACCTCGGGAAACGACAGCGCGGTGGTGCTGTTGCCAATTCGCTCGCCGTCCTCTTCGATAAAGCTCAGCCGAGCAGGCCGGCTGCCGGCACAGATCAGCACCTGGTCGGCTTGCACCAAGACTGGTTCGTCACCATCGACTTGAATCGTCTCGTGATCGGTGAATTTGCCGCGTCCGCGATACGGAGTAACCCCCTTCTTTTTGAACAGCATGTCGATGCCGCCGGTCAGCGTGTCGACAATCTTTTTCTTGCGAGCCATCATCGCATCGAGATCAAACCCCAGGCCTTCGACATTGATCCCATGGTCGCTGAATTTGTGCTTAGCTTCCTCGTACAAATGGCTCGATTCGAGCAACGCCTTGCTGGGAATACAGCCGACCCGAACACACGTCCCTCCGAATTGAGCGTTCTCGTCGATACAGGCAACATCGATTCCAAGTTGTGCAGCGCGAATTGCGGCGACGTATCCTGCGGGACCACCACCGAGCACCACTAATTCATGTCGAACTGTTTTCATGTTTCTGTTTGCAGGCAAAGGTTGAAGTGAAATTTGAGGGAAATTTGTTTGATAATCGATATTCCCAAGGCCTACAGTTTGGCAAACAACACGCCAGTTCGGCTACCGGGCTAAGTTTTGGATCTTGTACGGCGTCAGCTTTTCCTTTCGCGCCGCGATCCCCTAAATCCTTAGCGGGCTTGTCGAATGAGCTTGATACGGCACAATTGACAATTACCGTCCCCTCCCCGCTTCATTCTGCTCAGCCGAGCCTCACCTTGCCCAAACAAAAACTCCGTGCGATCGCTGGGCCTGCGTTTGCATGCCTGCTGTTTCTGTTGGCGGTCAAATTGCTGTGGCGTGAAGCACAAGAAGTAACTTGGGAAGACTTTAAGGCGGGGTTTACGGGCGTCCCGACGATTTACCTCGGAATCGCAGCCTTTCTGATCGCACTGAACTACGGGCTGCTGATCGCCTACGATTTGTTGGCGCTGCGTTATATCTGCCGATCGCTGCCGCTGCGCCGCGTCGCACTGGTCGCGTTTATGGGTTTTACCCTCGGCAACAACCTGGGCACGTTTATGGCCGGGGCGCCGATTCGGTACCGCTTTTATTCGCGTTGGGGATTAACCGCACGCCAAATCGTGGTGCTGATCTCGATTTGTGGGCTGACGTTTTGGAGCGGATTATGGTTTTTAGGTGGGATCGTTCTGGTCTCGGTGCCGATTGAGTTGCCCGCGTCGGTCGAATTGCCGTTTGGCACTCGAACGCTCGGTGTCATTTTGCTCTGCCTGGCCTTTGGCTACGCGTTGGTGTGCTGGTTGTGGCACAAACCTTGGCCGATTGGCGAGCTGCATCTGCGTCCCCCCGCATTGGGATTGATGTCAGTACAAGCTTCGGTGGCGGCTGTCGATTTGCTGATCTCTGCTACCGCGTTGTACCTGGTTTTGCCAATCGATGCGGCAGTCCCATTCGCGCAAGTCCTAGCCGCCTATCTGGTCGCGATCGCAATCACGCTGATGACCCAGGTCCCGGGGGGGCTAGGCGTTTTGGAGGTGATCTTGGTCACGCTGCTCAAAGGAACCGTGGGCGATTCGGTGCTCGCGTCCGTGCTGATTTTCCGAATTTTGTACTACGTGCTGCCATTGATCTTCGGCATGGTCACGCTGGTCGCTCACGAGATTTTCAGTGGTGCCGTGGAAGCACGCCAAGCACGTTGACGTGGTGGGGAAACTCGGCGCGAATAAAACGTTCAAATCGGACCGAGCGGCTTGCGCTGGACTGCTACAACACAACACTCCGTTCGCTTCAATCCGCGCTGGGCATGGCCGAAAGTCTCTGCGACATTCGCTACGGCCACGCTCCGAATTCATTTACTCACTCAACCAAGCTTGCGTGAATCTTGCTCAGCTCGCCCTCGGAGATCTTTAACACTCGGCGGTCGTACGTCATCAATCCATTGATCTCGCCTTCAACGTCGGTGGTCTGCGTGTAAACGCCTCCGGCGATTCCTTTGGATTTCAGATCTTCGAGTCGTCGCATCGATTCAACGTAGCGATCCTTGAATTCTTGCAGTGTTTTGGGCAATCCGCCGTAACCCCAATTGTCACGATTCGCATCCCACAGATGCCCCTGGACGGGATAACCATGCCCGCCAAACTCCCCGACCACTTTGATGTAGTTATCGAAACGTTTGTCGGCCAAGGGGAAATTGGGATGCGGATACGCATGATGGTCAGCGATGTCACCGACGGGCCAAAAGTTTCCGCCGCTGGCGATATTGACCAATCGCGAAGGATCACGTTTGACCGTCCACTTGCCGACTTCCATCGTGCGATGTTGGCCCCAAGCTTCGTTGAACGGTACCCAAACGACAATGCTGGGGTGATTTTCCAGGTCGTCAATCATCCGTTCCATTTCAACCATGTACTGATCATGATCGGCGTCGGTCCAATCCGCATCTTGGGAGTTCGCCCGCATCCGAGTCCACGGCGGGCCTTTGCCGCCGCTGGGTTGATCCTGCCATACCATCATGCCGATGCGGTCACAGTGATAATAGTAGCGACGCGGTTCGACCTTGATGTGCTTGCGGATCATGTTAAAGCCCGAGTCTTTGAGGACTTCGATGTCATACAACATGCCTTCGTCCGAAGGAGGCGTTAGGAGCCCATCGGGCCACCACCCTTGATCGAGTGGACCAAGATGAAAGACCGTTTTACCATTGAGCGTAAAGCGATGATGTCCATCCTTATCCACCGTTCGTCCGACTTCGCGAATGCCGACATACGATTGGACTTCGTCGACTGAATTGCCCGACTGATCAAGCACGACGACGCTGAGATCATAAAGATGGGGTGAATTGGGTGACCAAAGTTTTGCTTGATTGACGTCGGCGATGAAAACTCCGTCCGAGCCGATTGTTTGCGAAGAAATCAACTTGTCGCCATCGACCAGACTGATTCGCACCTTTTCGCCCGCAACCGGTTTGCCCGCCAAGTCGACCTTGACGGTCACTTTGGCTTGGTCCGGCGAATCCGTAATCGCGGAATGAATTTTCAGATCATCGACGTGACGCTCCGCGACCGTTTCGAGCCACACCGTTTGCCAAATCCCCGAAACTTGGGTGTACCAAATTCCATGTGCATGAATGACCTGCTTGCCACGAATCTGCGATCCTTCGGTTTCATCTTCAACGCGAACGACCAGCTTATTTTCGCCCGTCTTGATCGCATCAGTGATGTCTAACGAAAACGGGTTGCTGCCGCCGACGTGTTTGCCCACCGAGGTTCCGTTGACAAAAACTTCACAGCGATAATCAACCGCTTCGAAATTCAGCTTCAACCGTTCGCCGTGGTTCACGTCGGCTTGGAACGTGCGGCGATACCACAAGGCTTCGGCGTCACTCAGCAGTCGCTGGACGCCGGACAATCGTGATTCGATCGCAAACGGAACCAGAATCTCGCCGTCCCATTTCTGTGGGGTTTCCGTTTGATCCACGCCGGTAATCGCATAATCCCAGTCGCCGTTCAAGTTGGTCCAACTCGGGTTGTGTAGACGGGGCCTCGCCAACGCGGGACGAGGATATTCGGTCCATGCGTTATCCGCAGTCACTTCCTCGCCCCACTTGGTGATCAAGTCCGACTTGAACGGTATCGTATTCCGCTTTGGTTTGGGCAGCTTGGGGATACGGTTGGCATCAATCAGGTGCACGTCGATGGATTGGCCACCGGTGGTTTGGTGACAGTGCGCCGCGATGACGTTGCTGCCTTTTTTGATTGCGGCTGCCGCCTCTGCGTCTAACGGAAACACTTGGTGCTGGTCAATGTAACCGGTCACGGCAAGCACTTTCTTGCCGTTGATATAGACATCGGCATCTTCGTCGTGATGCATATAGATCGCGGGTTTCGCGGGAACCACATCGAGTTCAACCGATTGACGCAACCAGATATCGTTGGTGTTCCACTGGGTGGATACACGCGATCCCGGCGTGGAACGTGTGCCAAATCCACCAACCCCTTGTGCCCACCGGGAATCATCAAAGTCGACTTCGTACCAATGGGCTCGCGGTTTTTTGGTCGTAAATCGCCATGACGTCTCTTGCAAGGTTTCGCGGTTGACCGGTGAATCCGCCATCGATCGCTGTGGCGACAACAAGTTGACCAGCAAGGCAAGCATGATGGCAGCGGTACTGACGAGATCCACCATCGAGGATCGCGGATGCGTGCGGTTGATGAGGATGGAGCCGATGGAACCGTGACCGAAGATGGCTTGATACAGCACTGCAATTTCCTCGCGGGATGGAGAGAGAAGCAATCAGAGGGGGTGAGGAAGGAGCGCCCCAAACAGGACGTCCCTCTCCCTGACGCAGCAGACAAAATAACTCAGAACCCCAGTCCAGTAAATGCGATTTCACGCCACGAACAATGCGTTTTTGCGTTTTCCGCATCGCAATATAGATTAACGCACCACCGATTACTTGGAATCATTTCCGGCGTGATTCCAATAAGAATTGCGGTTTTCACATGTGAAATCCCCACCCGCTTGCTCATGCGACGGCAGGACTTATGATGTCCGCCGATTGAGTTTCCCCGCTTCCCATGCCTTTTTTCAAGAAGAAACAATCTCTATGAAGGTCAACGAATATTTCGACGGCAAAGTCAAATCCATCGGTTTCGAGAACAGCGAAGGCCGCGTGACCTCCGGGGTGATGGCGGTGGGCGAGTACGAGTTTGGAACGAGCGAGAAGGAACTGATGAAGGTCGTGTCGGGGGAATTGAAAGTCAAACTGCCTGGAGCAAGCGATTTTGAATCGTACAAGACCGGCAGCGAGTTCCGGGTCGACGCCAACGTGAAGTTTCAAGTGAAGGTCGACGAAGCCACCGCCTATCTCTGCTTCTACAGCTAAGCGGCGGCCAAATCGTAGGTGGCACATCTCGTTAATTTGAGGAAGCGGACCGTGCGTGTCCGCTTGGAATGGTTCGACAATGTTACCAAACCATACTGAACCCCTTTCCGGCGATTGCGAAACGGTCGGGTTCTATCCTATCGCTAACGATGACTTGCGGTGGACCCAAGTGTAGACACAGGGGACCAAAATCAGGGTCAGGATCGTTGATACGATCATGCCGCCCAGCAAGGCTCGAGCCAAGGGGATCATCGCTTCATTGCCCGGAGACAGATGGAACGCTAATGGCAACATCGATGCAACCAGCGTCAGTGACGTCATCAAAATCGGACGCAGTCGCACTTGTGCCGCCGACATCGCGGCATCATACGGCGACAATCCAGCGGCTCGGCGACGGTTAGCGAATTCGACTAATAGGATCGAATTATTGACGACCACGCCGATCATCATCAATGTGCCCATTAACGATTGGATGTTGATGTAGGTATCGGTCAAATACAGCACGGCCAACACGCCACCGATTCCCAACGGGACCGCCAACATGATGATCAACGGATCCAGGAACGATCGGAACTGGGCCATCAACACGAGATAGACCAACAGTGCGGCGACGGCCAAGCCCATCCCCAGCAGACTCATTCCCGATCGCATCTTTTCCACCGGGCCTCGCAATGTCACCGACACGCCGTTGGCGAATTCCATTCGCGCCAACGTCGCTTCGATGTCCGCGGCGACCGAGCCCAGATCACGTCCCGACACGTTGACGTGCACGTCGTTGACGCGGGCGATGTTGTAATGAGCGATTTCGCCCGGAATGGTGACACGTTTGACCGTGGCAATGTTCGACAAAGGAATTGTGATCGGTCCGTCCGCAGTACTCAATGACAACGGAATGTTGCGAACATCGTCCAGCGATTTGAAGTCATTCGATTCGTATTGGACTCCCATAAAAAAGTCGGTGCCCGATTTAGGATCAATCCAAATCGTCGGAGCATAGCCAACGCTCGATCCGAGTGCGGTCAGAACCGTTTGCGCGACTTCTTCTTGATCAACTCCCAAATACTTTGCTCGCGTGCGATCGACTTGCACGTCAAATTGGGGATAGTCAAGCGATTGAGCGATCTGGACATCGGCGGTGCCTGCGATCGGCCGGACCGCTTCGACAATCCGTTCGGCGGCGTCGCGGCACTGCCCCAGCGTTCCCGCCGACACTTGCACACTGATCGGCGTTGGCACTCCTTCGTTCAGCGCCATGTTGACAATACCGCCCGAAACGAACAGGAACTGTTCCAGCGGGTACTCGTCGACAAATTTCTCGCGTAACGAGTTGATGTAGGTATCGGTGCTGGT
>NZ_ANOG01001049.1 GCF_000346295.1 Rhodopirellula maiorica SM1
GTTGATCCCGACAACGAATTGGGGGGGACAAAATGCGATTCTGGGCAATGCTTTCTGATTTCCGAACCCCACGCCCCTCTCCCGGACTGCCGAAAACACAAAAAATAAATCGATCTCCATTTTCTCCTATTTTAAGCAATCGACGGGCTTTTTTGCTCACCCCCACCGCTGACCATCAATGTTTACCATCAAATCGACCTGCCACCTTCGTAGCAATGTTCGCTAATGGACATTCGTTTTCCGTACAGCCAAAACCAAAGGCGTGCGGATTGCCGCTATGTACAAAACCGGTGCTGGCAAGCCGTTTCAAGCAAGCTTCACAAACGAAAAACCCAGAATTCATATTTTTAATCGCCAATCGGTTTCACGAACTTAGAAGTCGAGGAGGCTGCGGATCGAGTGAGCACGCAATTGACCGGATTCATCGAGCCTGTACGACGGTCTTTCCGGACACTCAGTCATTCCGAAGGCGTCGAAATGAGTGACGGCCTAAAAAAGGCTGTCGTACAGAGTGTTTGCATCAAGTTTGTCTGACTTGACGAGGACAAACCAAGTTACAACGGATGACTTGATCTCTGTCATTACCCCCGGGCTAGCGACTTGTTGATTTAATCGAAATGCAACTCGCATTGGTGAACCGTGGGTCGTGAGGCACCGGGTAATGCGTGGAACCCCGCCGCACACACGCGAGCGGATCACTAAATCAACGAGCCGCTAGCCACGGTGCCGCCAGGGCAGCGTCCCGCTGTCACCGACTTTGGCAGCGATCGCGTGGCATTAAACCAACGCGGCTGGCTCCGAAACCCTCTGCGGCGTTTAAACACACTTTGGACGTGACCGCGTCGGCAAAACCGAAGGGACGCGGGCGTGGTGGGTGTCCGTTCCAGGGCGATAAAGGACGGCCAGGGACCTTTGGCGGAGGTGGGGGCACCTAAGCAAGCCTCCTTGGTGCTCCCCGCATGGCTTTTCGACTATGATTCTTCACATTAATCATCAACGTTTCTCTAATTCACCTGGGAGGTTTCTTTGTTACGGAATCGCTAGACGGCGCTTCACACACGGGCAGGTTGGTAAAAGTCAGACACCATTGGTCTTTCTCCGGCATGCATGTAGAGGCGTGGTAGGTTTGATTCGTTAGCGACCTGAACCGATTGATCCGTTTAAGACCCTGGTGTTGAAGCATCGGGGACTTGTTTGAAATGAAAGTTCATCGCCAACGTCACAGACAAACGATAAGGCACTTCAGACAGCAGTGAAGCAGCGGCCCCCCAAAGACTCAAATGGACGCAGCAAGGTGGAGCGTCCCACTCGAGGAAGCCCAATCAATCAAGGCCTGGGGGCCTACATCTTCGCGACTGTACTTAAAGCGTCTAGCATTTTTGATAGAGGAACCTGCAATATGCTCATGAAACAGCCGTGCCCCGAACAGCAATTTGCTTACCAAGCCCCTTACGGCTCGACACTGCAGGACACTGGCGTTCAGTTTTCCGTGTTCAGCCGTTCGGCAACCGCGATGCGATTGCTGCTGTACAACAAAGTCAACGATCGTGAACCGAGCGAGGTGATCGAGTTTGACCCCGTCAATGATCGCCGTGGCGATATCTGGAGCATGCATGTGCCCGGTCTCGCACACGGTCAACTTTACCACTACCAAGCGAGTGGCCCTTGGGATCCTCAGCACGGCCATCGATTTGATTCGTCGGCGCGTCTGATCGACCCCTATGCTCAAGCGCTCGCGGGCACCTACCTGCCTAGCAAGGACGGTGTCGTTCGTCCGCCGAAATGTGTTGTGATCGAAGACACATTTGACTGGGAAGGCGACCGCCATTTGCGTCACGAGATGAGCGAAACGGTGATCTACGAAATGCACGTTCGTGGATTCACCAAGAGCCGGACGGCAAAGGTGAAAACGGCAGGCAGCTACCTCGGCGTCATCGAAAAGATCCCGTACCTCAAGTCATTGGGGATCACCGCGGTTGAATTGATGCCGATCAACGAATTTCCGATTCGCGATCCTAACGGCAAGAAACTGGAGCGGCCGAACTATTGGGGTTATGACCCGATGGCGTTCTTTTCGCCGCATCGCGGTTACGCCCATAGCAAAACGCCGGGCGCCCAAGTTGTTGAATTCAAACAGATGGTCAAGGCGCTGCATGCGGCAGGGATCGAAGTCATCTTGGATGTGGTCTTTAACCACACCTGCGAAGGCAACGAGCAAGGTCCGACCAATTGTTTTAAGGGACTCGAGAACCAAGTCTATTACATCCTTAGCGAAGGCCAGCACTACTCGAATTACTCGGGTTGTGGCAACACGCTCAATGGGAATCATCCCGTTGTTCGCGAAATGATTTTCCACTGCTTGCGTCACTGGGTTTACAACTACCACGTTGATGGATTCCGATTTGACTTGGCCAGCATCCTCAGCCGCGACACCAAGGGGAACTTGATTCCCAACCCACCGATGGTCGAAATGATTGCCGAAGACCCGATGCTTGCGAACACCAAAGTGATCGCCGAAGCATGGGATGCCGCCGGAGCGTATCAGGTGGGATCGTTTGGCAACCATCGTTGGGCCGAGTGGAACGGTCGTTACCGTGACGACGTTCGTGGTTTTTGGCGTGGTGACGGTGGTACGCTTGGTTCGTTGGCAACCCGTTTGGCCGGCAGCAGCGATTTGTACGAGCATGCCGGGCGTCCGCCACACTGCAGCATCAACTTCATCACGAGCCATGATGGTTTCACGATGAATGACTTGGTGTCGTACAAAGAGAAGCACAACTTGGCCAATGGCGAAGATGGACGCGACGGTGACAACCACAACATCAGCGACAACTATGGCGAAGAGGGTCCATCACGCAAAAAGGGCGTGCAAACGATCCGCGAGCGTCAAATTCGCAACATGTTGACCACGTTGTTATTAAGCCAAGGTGTTCCGATGCTGGTCAGCGGCGATGAATGCCGCCGCACTCAGAAAGGGAACAACAACGCCTATTGCCAAGACAACGACATCAGTTGGTTTGATTGGCGATTGGTCGACAAGAACGCCGACATGGTTCGCTTTGTCCGATCGCTGATCGAATTCCGCAAAGCCCAGCCGACGGTACGTCGCCGCGAATTTTTGACCGGACAACCTGTCGATGGCCGCATGATTCCAGACGTCTCGTGGTACTCCGCTGCGGGAACGCCGCTGGATTGGGGACAGCACGAATTGGCGATGGTTGCCTACATCGCGGCGCCAAACCTGCGAGACGATCCCAATGGCGTGGGCCGTGATGTGGTGATGATGTTCAACAGCACCGGGCAAAACCGTGAATTCATGCTGCCCGAAGTGGGCCGCGGATTGAAGTGGAACTTGTTTGTCGACACCGCTGCGGAATCGCCGAACGAGATCTTCCCCAAGCTGAATGGGCCGATGCCACCGAGCGATCGGGTCGATCCGATGTGCCTTGCCACTCGTTGAAGATCTACGTCAACCAGCTCGAAACGCCACCGGTCGCCCCTTAATGGGGTGAAATCGAGACCGACGGTCTGCCGTGGTTTGCATCCGGTTTGGTTTGCAACCACGGCGTCATGGGTCCGGCGAGAGCGGGTAAATCGCTCGAAATGGGCAGGACAGTGAGTGACTGGCTGCCGGCTGAACCACCCGCTGGTCCCCCAAAATCGAGGGCATTTGCCCACTCGGACCGAAGCTCGTGGGCTCAGCGCCCACGGGCTTAACGTTCACGGGCCGCCGCTGCCATTTTTCGCCCACCGCCTCGAGTCACCTTAGGGAGACCCGAGGCGGTGGCATTTGCTAGCACAGCAAAACGGCGTTTTTTCCGGCAATCGTCCATCTGCAAACGACGGTGGCTGGTCAACCCGTCTTGCCATCTTTGCAATAATCACGAACACTAAGACACGAGACACCCTGACTCGTCTTCCACCAAGTAGAAGTCACCGGGGTATTGCCACAAAAATTCGGCAACCCCTCACTGCACTGAAAGAGATTGCATGAACCATTCCCCCCTTCACGAACTTTCCAATAGCCACTCGTACCAGAGCTATCAACGTCAGCGTCAACTGACCCTTGGCGATTTGCTTTTGGAAAACCGCATCGTGTTTCTGCAAGGCGAGATTCACTATGCCAATGCCAACGACGTGGTAATGAAGCTGCTTTATCTGCAGAGCGAAAATCGTCGCAAGGACATTCATTTTTACATCAATTCACCCGGCGGATCGGTTACCGCCACGCTGGCGATTTATGACACGATGCAGATGTTGTCGTGCCCTGTCGCGACGTACTGTGTCGGCGAAGCCTGCAGCGGTGCGGCGGTCTTGTTGGTCGGCGGAACTCAAGGCAAACGGTTCTGTTTGCCCAACAGCCGCGTGATGATGCATCAACCCATGGGTGGCGTGGGCGGCCAAGTCAGCGACATTGAGATCCAAGCCGCTGAAATGTTCCGTTACCGTGACGTGTTGAACAAAATTATCAGCAAGCACAGCGGGCAATCGGTGGACAAGATTTCGCAGGATACCGACCGCGACTTCTTCCTCGGTGCCGAAGAAGCGAAGGCGTACGGGCTTGTCGACGACATCTTGGTCAAGCCACCTGCGGACGACAACGATGACGACGATACTCCATAGTCAGCCGAACGAGACCATTGAAAACTCGCTCGGACGACGTCGTCATTTTATCTGAAACTAACAGCCCCCATACCGTCGAAAGTTTATAAGCATGCCCATCATTCCCTACGTTGTCGAAAAAAGCGGACGCGAAGAACGCGTCTATGACATCTACAGCCGACTGCTCAAAGACCGGATCATCTTTCTCGGCCAACAAGTGGACGACCAGATCTCCAACGCGTTGGTCGCGCAAATGTTGTTCCTGCAATCGGACGATCCCAAAGCCGATATCCACATGTACATCAACAGCCCCGGTGGCAGCATCACCGCAGGCATGGCGATCTATGACACGATGCAATTCGTCTCCTGTGACGTTGCGACGTACTGCATTGGACAAGCGGCATCGATGGGAGCGGCACTCTTGACCGCCGGTGCGAAGGGCAAACGCTATGCGCTGCCGAACGCTCGGATCATGATTCACCAACCGCTTGCCGGCATGCAAGGAACCGCACGCGAAGTGGAAATTCACGTCGAAGAATTGCGACGAATCAAGAAGCGGATGAACGAGTTGATGATCGAACACACCGGTCACTCGCTTGAAAAGATCGAACAAGACACCGATCGCGACCGTTTCATGTCGGCCGACGAAGCTTGTGACTACGGTTTGATCGACAAAGTGGTCCACAAGGCGGGCCAAGTGTAAGCAGGCCGCAACCGCGGCCCGAACGACAGCGGAAAATGAATGCGGCAACTCGCTTGCCGCTCATCCCGCGTCGGCCGCCCCCTTCGTCTAGCGGCCCAGGACGCCGGACTCTCAGTTCGGAAACAGGGGTTCGAATCCCTTAGGGGGTACTGGAGCTCAGATCGGCTCTCAGCCAACCTTGCGTCAAACACCCGTGCCGAAAAACTCGTCGAGCCGAAAAGCCCATCAAGCTTAAAAGCCCGTGTGTTTCATCCGGGACGTGTTCACAAAACCGTCCCGTCTTGTCGAGACGACCTATCTTTTGATCGATCTTGGCTGCGATCTACGCTATGCTTTTAAGCAGTACGCGCATCGCCCCTCCATTGGCGGACGCATCGCTTCAACAGCATTGCCGCCGCTCGAGGGCGTTCTCTTTTTTTTGGTTCTTGATCCAAGGAGACTCGCCATGCCTCACAAGCTCTTGTTTGCAAAGATGAAAGGCAAGTGGGAAGGCACCTGTCGAACTTGGTTCCAACCAGGCAAAATCGCAGATGAATCCCCGATCCGAGGCGAGATCACCGCGGTGCTCGGAGGCAGCTTTCTTCGCCATGCCTACGAAAGTTCGATCCAAGGCAAACCTCGTAGCGGCGAGGAATTGATCGCTTTTAATGTGATCTTGCAAACCTTCCAGTGCTCGTGGATTGATGATTTCCACATGAATGAAGCGATCATGTTTTCTCAAGGCCCGACATCCAAGCACGGCTTTTGTGTGTTCGGCGAATACGACGTTGCCGTCAACCATCCCAAATGGGGCTGGAAAACGGAATTTGAATCACATGATGATGACCACCTGATGATCACCGCTTACAACGTTCACCCCGAAGGCATGGAAGCCAAAGCGGTCGAAACGATTTACCACCGAGTGCATTAAGCGAGTGCATTAAGATTGATTGCAGCTAATATCGCAGACGGCCCTCTATGCCAACATGAGTGAAAACACGGCAAACGAACAACGGACGAAGTCATGCAGAACACGACCAGCATCCTGATCGACCGCAACATTGATGACGTGTATCGGCTTACTCACCAGAACGTGGCCGAGTGGAGCATCATTGTGGTCGAAGACGTCGTGATCGAAGAAAAACCGGGCGGCGTCGGCACCAAGTTTCGCACCGTCACCGAGGATCATGGCAAACGCATGGAATTTGCCGGCGTGGTCACGCGTTGCGAACCACCCCACGTTCACGCAGTCCACTTGACGGGCACGATGTTCGATATCGATGCCGAATATGTATTTGACGACTTGAATGGTCGAACCCGAGTGACTCAGCGAGCCACCGTCACAGGCAAGGGCTTCTTTCGTTGGTTCATATTATTGTTGGGTTGGACGATGAAACGGTCCCACTGCAAATCCAGTGAACAGGAAATGCAAAGCCTCAAACAATTCTGCGAAAGCAAAGCATCCACCGGCGAAACACAGCACCTACAGCGTGTACCAC
>NZ_ANOG01001050.1 GCF_000346295.1 Rhodopirellula maiorica SM1
CTTGTGGGAACAACTTGTAGTTCGAGTAGTTGGCGTACATGTGACCGTTGCTGCCAACGAACATCACTCCACTGCCGGGAACACGTTCACCAGCGACTTGCTTCGGAGTTAGATTGCCGTCGTACCAAGTCAAGTCAACGCCGGGCATGTCACCGCGGGCAGGGAACTTGTATTTGACTTTCAACCCCAGCGGGCAGGTTTCCGGATGAACCTCAGGCCCTTCGGCTTCACACGACGTCGGATGACGCAGGTTCAGTGCCCAGAATGGCAAGTCCATGTAGTGACACCCCATGTCACCGAGCGTTCCTTGCCCAAAGTCCCACCAACGACGCCACTGCGCTGGGTGGTAACGACCGGCCGCATAGGGACGCTCCGGCGCGCCGCCGAGCCAGAGATCCCAGTCTAGATTCGCAGGAGGCTCTTGTCCTACTTCGGGACGTTCACCACCACCCCATCCTTTGCCGACCCAAACATGAACCTCTTTGATGTCACCGAGCACACCGGCTTGGACGATTTCCACAACGCGGCGATAATTGGGCTCAGCATGGATTTGCGTTCCCATCTGCGTTGCCACGCCTTTGGCTTTGGCTGCTTCGGCGATCACTCGTGCTTCGTGAATGGTGTGCGTCAACGGTTTTTCACAGTAGCAGTGAAGTCCCGCATTAATGGCACGCAGTGACGCCGGAGCATGATGGTGGTCGGTCGTTCCAATCACAATCCCGTCG
>NZ_ANOG01001051.1 GCF_000346295.1 Rhodopirellula maiorica SM1
AATTTCAGCCGGCGTTCGATTTCAGCCTGGAGGTCCGGGGACGAGTCGTCGCGAATTTCGTCGAGGGACATAGGATCGCCGTGTTCGGTTTGGCTGTGCCAAACCCGGCGGACCATGGCCTCGGGCATCATCAGCATCGCCGCAAACATATCGGCTTGGAATTCGATCGGGTCGTCGTCGCCGGCGCGGCAGATGTAGTTTGGGCGATTCGGATCGTTAGGGAGTAGCGAAGTTTGCGTGACCACTCGCTTTTGAAACTTGCGGCGATGAAGCCGCCAGTGGCCGACTTCGTGAGCGAGCGTGAAGTGGTATCGCCCGAGCATCTGTGGGTTCTCATGGGGATCGAGAGATTGGTCGATGCCGATTTTTTCTTCTTCCACCCACAGCGCACCAAACACTCCGTCGACTTGAAACAACTCCTTGGCGTCGATGATCTCAAAGTCGAGCTTCAAGTACAGTTCGACAATGTCGTCGATGGGAATCGGTGGCTCAATGATTTGACGTTGCGCGTTTCCGAACTCGGTCATCAATTGCTGGACTTCAAAGTCCATTTGCTGTGGCGTGATGAAATTTACACCGTACTTGCCCATGCCCCGCCGAGTCATTTGTACTTGCCTTTGTCTTCGCGAATCTCGTCGGCCGCCTCTCGTAGTCTCTTGATTTGCTCGGGTGACATGCCTTTGACGGCTCGCAGCAAGTCGGGGACGCCAGGATCGCCGTGAATGATATCGGGCAGTTCATCAGGCAAGCGATCTGCCAATGCCATCCATTCGTCAACACTCTCTTCCAGCAAAGCCGCGATCCGTTCAACGCGATCAGCGGTCGGCGGTGCAACCTTGCCCTGTTCGACTTGAGATAGGTAGGTGGGACTAACGTCGACCTCGATGGAAAATTTGCGAAGGCTGTAGCCCTTTGCGACTCGCGCTTCACGCAAGCGTTCGCCAAATGTCTGTTTCTTCTTTTTGGCCATGGTTAAAGCTCCCCTTTGAATGCACGGTCGAGGATAGACGGCAGCATGGAAGAACGTAAAACCGCAAATTTTTCTCGAAGCTCGCGAGCAAGCGACACTCGCTTTAAAAGGTCGCTAAAGTACTTCTGCTTCTCGAAGTTCGGCACTGGGACAGGAATAGCGCAAACTTTTCGGGCACTGGTTGTGCGATTTCTATCAGCGCTACCTGGCGACGCTTCGCCGATATGGAAGAGGCCTTCTTCTGACAAAAGAAAAAAGACTAAGAATTCAGGTGTCGCAACGCCTTTCTTTACTGCGAATGTCAAATAGCGATGCGAACCAAATCGACCGTGATCTTTCTGCTGCGCGACGGCGATAGCGCCTTCCCATGCTTTAATGTTGCTCATCAGTATGTCACCATTTTGCACAAGGTAAGGCTTTTGCCATGTAATGTTCGCCCCCGAAAGGACATCGCTATGAAATGTGCCTCGCCCGAAAGAACGAACTGATACCTGAGGGTATTGGCGATCAACTTCGATTGTCGCTGGACGCCTACAAAGTGGAGCGACCCTTTCTAAGCTGCACCTCGGCGCACCAGCCGCTAACCGGCTATGCACCGAAGCAAGAAACGCCGAAGTAATCTGATCAGTTTGTGATGTAAGCTCGTCTACTAACCTCAGTTTATCAGCTAAAGAATCTATGCGACGGATGACACGAACTTGTTCCTGAATAGACGGAACTGGAATTTCAATTCTTAAAAAGGCTTCAGGCCGAATCCGATTCTTCCCGCTTGTGCCCTGCGAGAGCAATTCACACTTGGTCCAAAGTTCGCGAGTTTTAGAATACCAATGCATCCAAGCCGGCAGCAGCTTAGACTTATCAAACTCAAATGTGGGGAATTCATTTGAGCCAACACAGCCATTTACCTCGGTTGACACAACCGCGACTGAACCGTTGCGGACCCAAATCTTATTTATTATCAGATCGTCTGTGCGAACATGATTTAACGTCTTAGCGGCGGTCGCACTTCCATCAATTGTCTGCCGTTCATATGCTCCTTCGCCCCACCATTTAACACCTAACGTGCGGTATTCGGTGCCAGGCTCAACCTCCACTGGTCGTTGCACTGGGCGGACGACTTCGCCAAGCGGGACCATCGGCCATTTCGGGTGACTCATCGATTGGCACTCCTCACCAACTCGTTCTTGATCTCTTCCATAATCTCGATAATAAGACGTTCTTTCGCAAGCATCTCTTCAACCAGTTGCTCCGGTGGTAAATGCTCGAGGGCTTCGGCACTTTTCGGATTCTTCTGATCTAGGTTGCATGACAGCAATGCACCTGCGTCATCGTACTTAAGGACATCCTCAACGACGACTTTCCACGCATAATCTGTTTCCTTGCGCCGTTTAAGTGCAAACCACTTGGCGACTTCCTCAAACTCCTGAGGCTGAATAGGCTTGGTCTTGGTGTAGTTCTTGCGACCCTCCGGAGGCGGCAGCTCGTAAAACCAAATCGCCTTCGTCGGACCAGAGCGATCGAAAAACAACAGGTTCGTCGGGATATTCGTGTACGGCGCAAACACGCCGTTGGGCATCCGCACGATCGTGTGCAGATTGAACTCCTTGAGCAGTTCTTCTTTGATCCGCGCACACACTCCGTCGCCAAAGAGCGTGCCGTTAGGTACAACGACGCCGGCGCGACCGCCAATCTCATTGCTGCCAGTGGGCTTCCGCAACTTTCTCATGATGAGTTGCAAGAACAGCAAAGCCGTCTCGGACGTTTGCTTATCTGCCGGAAAGTTGTTGCGAATGCCGGCTTCTTCTTCACCGCCGAACGGCGGATTGGTCAGGATGATATCAACGCGGTCTCTGGCACCCAATTCGGTGATTTTCACGGTAAGCGAATTGCCATAGTCAATCGACGGCGCGTCGAGCCCGTGTAGTAGCAAGTTCATCTGAGCCAACATGTAGGGCAGCGGCTTAGCCTCACCTCCATAGATACTCTTTTCTTGAAGCATCTTGCGTTGCTGAACAGTATTGCACTGCTTCTCCAAGTGCTCGAATGTTTCCGAGAGGAAACCACCAGTGCCGCAGGCTGGATCGAGCATAATTTCGCCGAGCTGTGGATTGGTCACTTGAACCATGAATTGAACGACTGGCCGCGGCGTGTAGAACTCGCCCGAGTCCCCAGCCGCGTCTCGCATTTCACGCAGCATCGACTCGTACAATCGAGCTAACGTATGAATCTCGTCGGTTGAGTCGAAATGGATTCCATCGACAAGGTTGATCACATCGCGTAACAGGTACCCCGACAACATGCGGTTGTTGACGCCATCGAACACTGTCGCGATGACACCACGCCGACGATCATCCGCCGTGGCCTGCAGCCCACGCAAATACGCCAGCAAACCAAGTCCACGACTTCCGTCCGGCCGACTCGCTTCATCTTGGTTAACGAACGCGATTAGCTCGTCACCGGTGATGCCATCTTTATCCGTTGCCCAGTCACGCCAACGATAAGGAGCCTCAATGGCGGACTTGTACTTCTTGCCAGCGATCTCGGCGCGCGCCTCCTGCAACTTCTCTCGATCATCGAGAAACTTCAAGAACATGACCCATGTAAGAAGCGGCAAACGATCAAGGTCACCGTTGAGTCCCTTGTCTTTGCGCATGATGTCGCGAGCCGATTTGATCAACGAGCCCAATTGCTGCGCTGTTGTTTTCGGGGTTGCCGGTTTTTTAGCCGTCTTGGCTTTCTTTTTCGCCATTAGTTAATCACCAAAGAGGTAGGTCAAGGTCTTTCTGCGAAAAGTTCGGATTTCCAAACCATCGAAATGAAAGTGAACCATCAGTGGGCCAGTTTTCATTCGCCGCGTATCCGTCGCTCACTTGAACAAGATCATCTTTTGTTGGAAACATCGTCGGATTTGTTACGACGTTGAGTAGCCCATTTGCTAAGTACATATCAGCGAGTAACAGCATCTCGATTGTTAGATCGTCGTAGTCGCTGTCATGAACGATTGCACATCGCGTTTCGTGAATAGCACGAATATCTGCTTCGTAGTTCGGCCATTGGCCCGCGAGATGCCATCCGGAAAGCCCCTTAATCCTCTGAAACAATTTTCCACCGTTTCTTTCCCGCGGTCGCGTTAAGAGCGTTTCCAGACCAATTACATCTAATAGAAAGGCATCTACCCGATCGAGCGACATAATGCTTCGTCCAAGCATTGCAGAGGCGCTTCCAATCTGGCGCCGCCAATCGTTGTCAAGTGACCGATCGGTCAAACGAGCGAAAAGCTCAATGATCCCGCACTGAGAGATAGCCTCGTGCCATGCGTTGTCCAGCTCAAAAGGGTGAAGGTATCCGTGCTGATTCCAGTTACCGCAATAAGCAGTTCCATCAAGCTGGACAAACCTATCATTTCTAGCCGAGTAGCTTGGATATCCCTTTAGAGTAAAACCGCAAGCATGGTGTCGTCGACCGTGAAAGGCAGCGGTTGAAGCGAGGATTTCAGCTGCCTTGCGAAACTCTCGGAAAACTGTTTTTCGTAGGTCTCTGGGCGTCCCGTGCTTGGTGACCACGGCAAATGCCGAGTCGTTCGCTACGATTCTGTCCCAAACAACTGGTGCGGGACGATTCGGAAACCTCGCCCCTAATTCACGCAAGGATAAAAAATCTACGTCACCTACTGTCCAGCAGCCATTTATTGGCTGATCGTCCGAAATCTTGAGCTGAAACACAGGAACAATAACCATCCAATCGCCGCTAATGTCTTGCGGGTCAGGAGCACCAATCGCCGCAGAACTATTAATTGGCTCAACGTCCAATCCCGGCTTTGAAGACGTTATCCCAAGTGCACTGTCATACGCATTGCGAGCACGATCTCGAACTAAATTGAATTCAGCCTCCCCTGCTCCATCGAGTTGCAGGACAATTGGATCGTCGGCGTTCCGTTGGAAGGTTTGAAACTCTGTGTGACAACCAGGCAATTCATCTTTGATAGCCTTTTCTACTATTTGCTTTATTTGGGGAAATGCTCTG
>NZ_ANOG01001052.1 GCF_000346295.1 Rhodopirellula maiorica SM1
CTGTACCAGCTGAACTTTACTATCAAAAAATCAAATTCGCGGCGTGAGATGACTCACAATCTCGTCGGTCGACAA
Source organism: Rhodopirellula maiorica SM1 (assembly GCF_000346295.1). Lineage (GTDB taxonomy): Bacteria > Planctomycetota > Planctomycetia > Pirellulales > Pirellulaceae > Novipirellula > Novipirellula maiorica. Next base: position 76 of record NZ_ANOG01001052.1, read on the forward strand.
CTGTTTCGCGAAGGGCTGACGTTCTCGAAAATCCGTGAATTGCACGAGTCCGGTGCGGTGTTTAAAGCAACGAAATTGACCGAATCGTTTAGCTACACGGACTTTATTCGTCGGTATAATGAGGTACCCGAACTCCTGTGCGTGATACAAAGCGACGGGGTTCCGCTGCTCAATACCGTCAGCGACCCGCTGAAACCCGAGCCCGGTCAAACCATTGTCTGCCTTGTCACCTCGGTCCCGTTGCCCCACGAACATGAGGCGATGGACACTGAGAAGAAGACTGACATCGAACCCGCTTCGCCCGCAGCTGACTCGTCCACCTCCGAATCATCCGAATCGGAAACGCTCGAAACAAAAAAATCTAAATCCCGATAATCCTGATGTTGATCCCACCGTTTACGATGCTGTTGGCCTTGTTGCCGCTGATTGGTTACTTGATTTTGATCGGGGGGATTCGTGCATCCGGACGCGCCTTGATCACCACGGGGCCGCGTGATGTGGCCGCGATTGGGATTGCGGTTAGCGGACTTGTCGCGGTGGGGCCCGTCGAACTGTTTTTTCCCGCTCCCGCCGCTGGCATGTTTGGCCCTTGGGTTTGGTTTGCCATCGCGGCATTCTATTTTCTGTGTCTGACGCTGATTGCGATCACCAGTACTCCGAAATTGGTCGTCTATGGCCGGTCGGCTGACCAGGTTTTTCCCGCTCTGCTGACAGCGGCTCGGCAGCTCGACCCGGCTGCCACGGGCGACGCGTCCGGTTTACGAATCGCGATGCCGACAATCAAAGTCCAACTGCGAATCGATGGACAATCCGGAGCCGACTCGGCCCAAATTTTCGCGTTTGAACCAAATTTGACCTCCCAGTTTTGGTACCAATTGCAAGCTCATCTTCGCGCCGAACTGCCGAAACAGCCGGTGCCACGCAATTTGGGCGGGGTCTCGATGTTGATCGGAGCAGCCTGTTTGATTGGACTGTTGCTATGGCACAGTTCGGGGCGCGAAGAGTTGGTGGTCGAGGGCTTTCGTAAATGGCTATGGCGATGAAATAATGCCGCCCTCGGTTCTCTTTTATTTCACCCCCAACCTCTAATGGTCTGTCCCTAATCCAGGGCAGGGTCACTGATGCTCGCTAAAGAAGTCAAAACCGGATCGGTCATTGTCCACGAAGGCAACCCGATCGTCATCATTTCGCTGTCGGTTCAATCACCGTCAGCGCGTGGTGCTGCGACGTTGTACAAATTTCGCGGCCGCAATGTCGTCACTCGAAATAAAGTCGACGTCACCTTCAAAGGGACCGATGTCGTTTCGGAAGCCGACTTTTCCAAACGCAACGTGCAATTGATGTACTCGGATCCAAACTTCATGTACGTGATGGATCAAGAAAGTTATCAGCAATACGATGTGCCAATCGAAGATTGCGAAGAACAGCTTCCCTACATCACCGAAGGTCTCGAAGGCATTCGTGCCCTCGTCTACAACGATGAGTGTGTGGGAATCGAATTGCCCGCGTCGGTCGAACTGACGATCAAACAGTGTGACCCGAGTATCAAAGGTAACTCGGCCACCGCGCGAACCAAACCGGCAACGCTCGAAACCGATCTCGTCGTGCAGGTTCCCGAGTACATCAAAGAAGGGGAACGCATCAAAGTCGATACGCGAACCGGCGAATTCCTGTCGCGTGCCTAAGCCATGCGTTTGATGCCAAAGTAGATGGCATTGGGCGCAAGCCGCCCGGTTGATTTCGAACGTTTTTCCACGCTTCAACCGGACGGCGGGCGCGAACAAAGTGGATTGCATTGACGCACGCACCGCCGATCGCTTTGTGCTTGATCGCACGAAGGCGATTGCCTACAGCGTTTTGGGTTTTTCGGCCGCATATTTGGCGAACGCTTTCTCGGTCGCGTCGGCATCAAATTCACCTTGATACAGCACGACGCGGCAGCGAATGGTCATCGTTTCGCCATCCTTCAGCGTGATTCCTTCGGTCTTATCACCACCGTTGAAATGATAGTGGCCGAACGGATTCGCGGCAAACAAACCGTAGGTGCGAACGTGCCAGCTGCATGGCGCGGCAAAACTCGACGGATGATAGAAAACCGACATACCAACGGTTTCGTTGCCGACGGGACCCGTGTAGTTCACCCAGTTTGATTTCTTGGCCCAGGCGTCGGAGTTGGTCAACCCTTCGGCGTTGGTAATCTTGCCGCCCAATTTCGCATCGACTTTCATTGTGCCAGCCACGCGGATGCCAAAGCTGCCTTCTTTGGTGTCACCAAAGTTCACATCGCCATCGGTCGCGCGAAGCACCACTTCGAAATCGATCATCCGTTTTCCATCTTCGCTGTGAAAGGTCGTGCGGCGTTTATCCGACAATTGTCGATTGCCTTTTGCATCGTTCCAATCGTTTTCGGTAGTGATCACGACCGCATCGTTTTTCGCATCGACGGTGGCTTCGCCCGCCGTTTGAACAATACGTCCGGTCCCTTCGTGCGCGTCGTCGATCCAAAAATCGATATCGTTGACTTCACCATGAGTGAACCAAAGCGAACGGTGATGGTCATGATCTAATTTTTCGCCTTCGGTCCCTGTTTTCATCGGGAAGTCGCGAGTCATCGGTTGTCCGCCAGGGCCGATCACGGGATACACGATCGGAAAACCATTTTGGTATTCGATATAGCCCGCAAAGAGTTTCCCGTTGTCGTACACCTTCCAACCGCGAGGCGAATCGACCTTTTCGACGCTGACGCCGGTCGCTTTTGCAGGCGAATCGGCAGTCGCGATCGATGGATCGATCCCCGACAACACGACCGATGTCGAAATGAGGGTGACGGCGTAAAGGGATCGGAGCAAAGTGGGTTTTAGCAAATGCATGGCGGGTCCTAGCGAGCAAAAACAGGAAGGAAAGGGGGAGGAAAGGCGGGGGCAACGATTACGATCGATCGATTGCTTCGCCAATTTGCGAAGCTTCCGATTCGACATCGGATTCGTCGTCGACGTCATCCGCGGGGTCAAAGTTTAATTGCAACTTCTCGATCCCGATATCAACAATCATCAAATCTTGACCAGGAGGCAATTTGGTTTGGGTTTCCAATTCATTGGTATGGCTGGGGACATCTTTTCCCATCACCGAGTTGACTTTGTGGCCATCATCAACATCCAAAGCCATGAAATCGAGCGTTCTCGTCCGTACGCGTGGGTTGGGAAAGATCGATCGGCCTCGTGTTAGCAGTACCACGGGGGTCGCGTCGGGTTGATGGATAGTGCATCCCCAAGGCTCGTCAAACTCCTTTTGCCACAACGATTTTCCGTCATTGAGTGAGATCGCGAAAATCGCATTGGTTGTTTCATGATCGTTGCCCTGACGTGTATGCAGTTGTGACGTCGGCGGTACGTCGCTCGGTTGAGGCCGACGCATCGGCAGCAAGAAACATTTGTCCTCAAGCACCATCGCGTGCAACCCAATCAGATCGGGATAGGCTGGCAACGTGACACTGCTGATTTCCTTAGCCGAGATCAAATCCCAGATCGCCGCGTTGCCTTCGGTATCCAATAACGTCAGGTAGCGACCGCCAACCAAGCGGCCATACGAGGCCGGAATATTTTCGTTAGTACGGTTGGCTTCGTTTGCACGCTTGCTGAGTTTGACTTTGTTTGTAAAAGGATTGAACAAGCGGATTTCGTACTCACGCGATGTTCCCGTGGGCAGATAGCTCAGCACGTGCTCGCCAATCGACGACCAAATTTGTCCGTGTTCCCACGCGGTTTCTCGCAGCTTCTCGCCGTCGTGCAGGTTGAAAAACACGATTCGTTTTTCGCTGTCCGAGACCACGGCTACTTCGTTGCCATCGGACAGGACAACGCCACTGGTTGGTGCATCGGAGTTTCGCCACTGGGTCTCTTGGGTCAACAGATCCAACGACATCAACTCGCCGCCCTGCAGCGCCAACACGCGGTCACCAAGAATCGGGCCAAGGTCAAAGGTAGGGACCAGGTTTCTCGCACTCGCACCGTTGATCAGGTATTGAAAGACTTGATCACCGAATCGAGTTGGATTGCTACGTCGCTTTAAGAGCGGGGAATCGTCACTGCTCAAGCTATGCCGCCACAGCACCGATTCATTCGCTTGAGAATCTAAACGGTGCAAGTCGACCGCGACCAACGCGTTGGGCGTCACCACAATCATCACTCCACCCGCGATCATGGCTTCGTTTTGCCCCATATCGCGTTGCCGGTTTTCGAGGTCTAGCGGAATCCCACGAGGATAGCCCTGCGGATTTCGTAGCGCCAATGCAAAGGCACCTTCGCTAACCAATCGCCAACCTTGAAACTCTTGGCCGGCAAGAATCGTGGTTTCGGATACCTGTTGATTTAATGCCATGGTCGCTCGCATGCGACTTGGACGAGGTTCCCACTTTACCTTGGCGGTATCGGGCCACTTGCGTGTTTTGACTAGCGGTAGCGTGGCTTCTTCGATTTGATCAAGCAACTCGGCGTCGGGGCCATCGGTCCGTTCTCGCAGCAGTGCGATCATCTGTAACGCGTCTTTGGCATAACCGCTCAGCGAGTGAATCTTGGCCAGATGGAACAGCCGCTGGGTTGGTAACGTTTCAAGTTGCTCGGGCGTGGCATAGCGGTTGCCAAGCTGCAAACTGTACGCCCGCAGCCATTCTTGGTCCTTTTCCAAACGGCTGGACAATTCGTTGCGAATTAAATCGCTGGCCTCCAGCGACCCAAATTGCCGAATTAGCTGCCACAACAAATTGTTGGGGCTGTGCAGTTTTTCGGCAAATGCATCGGAGAACCATTGGTCAACACTTGCACGGTCGGATTCGTTCATGTGGTTCGCCAATTCGGCCGAGCGTGCCGCCAGCCAAGCGTCTAGCGAGCATTGCCGCGCGACATCCGAAACAATTCGATTGGCCGCATCTTTGCTGGCTGGTTCCATCGTTACGACGTCGGACAATTTCAGCATGTATTTTGCCGCATCCAGATGCTGATTGTTTTGCAGTGCCGCGCGCACTCGCAACGCCAGCAATTCAACTCGCTGTTCCGGTTGATAGATCAATCGGTCGAGTGTTTCGACAAGCTCGCCGTCAACCTCGGGCGATTCCCGTAGTGAATCGAGCATCGCGGCAACCGATAGCATT
>NZ_ANOG01001053.1 GCF_000346295.1 Rhodopirellula maiorica SM1
ATAGGCAGGTCATTGCGATAGTTCAGCCGAGTCGCATTGATCCGTGTTCCGGCAGCACCGCTGATCATGCACGTCGCGATTCCACGGGTCAGACACGAGATCGCTTCGTCCAACGCGGCCGGTCCCGACGTGTCACCGAGCACCAATGTGTTGTTGGGACCGTGGGCGTTGATCGCAATCCCGACGTGACATGCGGGCATGTTGGGCAGGTATTTCAGCATCCACAACGGCATCACGCTTCGCATCGCCGCTTCGCCGAATCGAGATTCGTCCATCGCGCCATCGTCGTCGAGACATTTCTGGAACGCCTCGGCTAATTCGGTGGGCGGTCCATACAGCATCTCGCTGCCAAACACGGTTCCGATGTCTTTGGGGGCAAACTTGACCGCGTTGTCGTCGGACGCAGCGGAATCCGTGTCCGATTCAGCCGCGGGAAAAACAGAATCGAGTCCGGCATCTTCAATCGCCATCATCGATGCAACGTAGGCAAGCTGGATCTCGCGAGACATCACCTTCAGTGCCTTGCGAGGTTTCACGAACTGCTTTCCGTCAAACCCAACAATCGGAGCACCGATCCAAAGTCCGTCGTTTTCGCGGCCCGACGGCGGAGTGGGACCGTCGTCGTCGCGATCGGCTAGCGATCGCACTCCGGAATCGCCGCGCAGCAAAGCAGCAAAGAAATCTTGATGTCCCAGTCCGATCGCAGACGCCACGCCCGCTCCGGTAATGACAATTCGGTGTTCCGGCATGTTCGAGATTATGGCGATACGGGGAGCAGTGGCGATTTAGACGAGAAACGAGCAAACAGCGTCAAAGTATGATTACCATGGCACCTGATGACCAGGGATGTAGTTTAACTAGGGAAACTTCACCGTGGGCGTGCCGAAGCAGGGTGGGCTTGTAGCGAACAGGCTGATTGCAACAAACGGGCCAATTGCAACTAAGGGCCCATTGCAACCAAGGTCTGATTGCGACGAAGGCCTGATTGCGAGAACGGATGACAACTTAGCCGTTACGCCAAGGATCGATCGTATAGACGATGCGTCTTGGTCCGCGTTGCCCCCCCGCGTTCAATCGTGCCTCGCGAGAGCGAATTGCTTTCCAAAACCCAAGAAAACTCACCAATTTGGATGCCAAACGAGATCGCATCGGGCAGAATTCGCGAGAGTGTGACCAATCCGAGCCCCCATTTCTGGTACTCCGGCAACACATTGGTGCTAATCAGCCGCAGCCGATCGATCTTTCGCTTGCCGGTCAACAGTTTTAACCATCCAAATGGAAACAGCCGTCCATCGATTTGGCGAATGATTTGGTTGTAATCCAACAAGCCAAAGCCGGCGCCGACGGGGCGACCATCGATTTCCGCGATACTGGTCAATTCGGGCACGATCAAGTGCTTCAACCCATCGCTTTGCACTTTGATTTCCGCTTCGCTCATTGGGACGTAGCCCCACGTTCGCTGCAGCGATTGATTATAGATTTCCAGGAACGAGCGAACGTCTTCTTTGAATCGTTTGCGATCAATTGGCCGGCAATTCACCTTGAATCGACGTGTCGCCTCTTCGATCACGAACGCCAATTTGGGATCCAAATCTTCGAGGATGTCCATGTGGGCGTCGTAGCTGAACAGATCCTGAACTTTTTCGAAGCCTGATTCGAGGAACAAGCGTTCGTAGTAGGGGTGGTTGTAGGGGATCATAAACGTGGGCGACGAATCAAAACCGTCCACCAACAACCCGACCTCGTAATTCAGACTCGGATGAACCGGACCGCGAACGTCGGTCATCCCTTGTTGTCGCAGCCAATCAAAGGCATGCTGGAACAGCAATTTGCTTGCTTCGCTGTCGTCTTCGCATTCAAAGAATCCGACAAAGCCACGTTTTTCGTTGTGGCAACGATTGTGAGCATGATTGACGACCGCGAGAATGCGGCCGACGGCACGTCCATCGCGACGGACCAGAAATGCTTGGCGATCCGCATCGTCATAGAACGGATGGTATTTAAACCCGACGATTTTGCGACGTTCGGCCCACAACGGCGGCACCCAGTAGGCATTCTCACGATAGAGTTCCCGCTCTAAATCGAGAAATTCCTTTTGGTCGCGTTTCGAGCTGACTATGTCACAGATTGGCATCTTGCTCATCTCGTCGATTTTCCGTTTTCCAGAGTCACAATGTTAAAAGGCCGTGTTGATGCCGACGCGAGCCCATCATCAACGTCTATCAAGAGTTTGGCATGAGCGATTCGGAGCCACTGGTACTTCGCAGCCCCGCAAACCCCACCGTTCGACGCCTGATCCGATTAAGGGATAATCGTACACGACGACGCGAGAAGCGTCTGCTTGTCGATGGTTGGCGGGAAACGCTGCAAGCGATCGATGCCGGTTTGGAGCTGGTCGGACTGTATCTGCCCGAATCGAGTCCCACGGATCCGAAGGATCATGATTCCGGCGATCGCTCCCGCCACGATCGCGATCTGTCGGCGACTCCGCTTCCGGCAAACCAGGAAACTGCAAATCATGATCCGAGAGTTCGTATCGTCATTGAAAAAGCCAAGACTTCACAAACGATTCGAGTTGTTTCGGATACCATCATGGCGCGAATTGCCTATGGCGAGTCGCCACGCGGAGTGGTCAGCGAATTTGTGCAGCCGGACCATTCCCTTGACGACCTCACACTGCCAGCGAACGCTTTGCTGTTGGTTTTGGACAGCTTAGAAAAACCGGGAAATATCGGTGCCGTCTTTCGCTGTGCGGACGCCGCCGGGGTCGATGCGGTGATTTTGTCGGGGGGCGGCAGCGATATCTATAATCCTAATGCGATCCGCAGCAGTCTGGGGACCGTCTTTCAAATCCCCACGGCGGTCGGCAGCGAATCCGAAGTCGCTCGTTACTTAAGCGACCACAAAATCCGCCCTTTGGCCGCACGGGTCGAGTCATCGAACGAACTTTGGGCAACCGATTTTTCAGGCTCGATCGCCGTGATCGTGGGCAACGAAGCCCAGGGGCTCGGTTCGCGTTGGCAGCGTGATGGCGACGGAAACACGATCGCCGGGGTGCGAATTCCGATGTTTGGCAAAGTCGACAGCCTAAATGTTTCGGTTTCGGCGGCGGTCGTGCTATTCGAAGCCCGACGCCACCGGGCTCGAAGCTGAAATGGCGGCCCCAACGGCGTTTTTCAGCATAAATCCAGCCTATTCCGCAACTTATCAATCCCCGTGCGAGAGGGGAAACAGCCCTGATATCAAGCATTTTGGGCACGATCCGAACGACTCTTACGACGCAAACGACCGCTCGAGACGTCAGAATCGTTAATGTCCATGCAAATCACATCCGATAACTAGAGCAACCGGAAGACTCGTGCAATTTTGCAGGTTTCTTTCAT
>NZ_ANOG01001054.1 GCF_000346295.1 Rhodopirellula maiorica SM1
TTTGCTACACCACTTGCAAATTCGTTTGCGAAAACCGTCAAAAGACCTGCAACTACACCGTCTGCAAGATGGTTCCTGAGTGCCGCACGAAGGAAGTTTGCTACAAGGTTTGCACGATGGTTCCTGAGTGCCGCACCAAGACCGTATGCTGCACGACCTACAAGAAAGAGTGCTTCACCAAAACGATCAAGGTTGCTAAGTGCCGCAAAGTTTGCGAGCCTTACACCGTGACACGTTGTGTTCCACGAGTTGTTTGCAAGCAAGTTCCAGTTCAAGTATGTGCTCCAGCTTCTTGCTGTGGCGATGCTTGCGGAGCGTGCGAAGCTGCACCCGTTTGCTGCCCACCGACCGAAGGCCCCGTTCGTGGCTTGTTGCGTCGTCTGTTCAGCCACGGCAACTGTGGCTGCGACGCAGCATGCGGTTGCGACGTAGCTCCTTCTTGCGGTTGCGAAGCTGCACCAGCTTGCGGTTGCTAGAAACACGGTTTGATCAGGCCCGACGCAAGGGAAGCCTGAGCAATACCGTAGGACGTTAGTGTTCCGAATAGGCGGGGTGAGACTCTCACGAGACTCACTCCGCTTTTTTCGTTTCCATGTGGGAGAGGCTTCTAGCCAGTCATCAGGTGCAACGCATCCGCTCCCGAAGCCTCCCGCCCCTATCTCTACCGCCCCCAATATCTACCGTAGCGAAACTCGCCAAGAGTTTCGTCCTGGCAAAACGCCCTGCATTGGCCCAATGCCATCTACTTTCGTGGTGAAATTTTGTAGTGTTGTACGATGGACTTCCTAGTTCGTCGAATAAACTATCGAGGGACGAGGTAGTGCGTCAGCCACCGCTTGCAATAGGCGCGGCACGAGATCGCAACGATGAAACCGGTCTCGGTCATTCTCAAAGAGCACCGCGCAGGACGACACTGATTCCTCAAATATCAACGCCGCAATCGGCCCCCGTCCTTATAGTCCTCGTTTTCTCAATCAGTCAGCCCGCGTTTTGACCGGCCCATGCCAGTCGAGAGATATAACCGAAATCACTTGACCCACCGAGTGATACAAAGTCAATTTGGGTTGTGTCGCCTTGCTGGGCGGGGGGGATTGTTCTTGCGGTCCGTCGTTGCGCGGTCGATCAACTTGATGGTCGTATGTTGTCGCCGCTCGATTCCTGCGGTGCGTCGGTGCTCAGTCGACCGGCGCTGATCTGTTCGCTCGAAGGTCGGCCACGAATCACACAAATGATCACGAATGGAACAGGGTTTCCGGATTGGTGTTGATTCGTGAGATTTGTGGCTTGTTCCCCCGCTGCGGCCTGTCGCCAACCTGCTTAGCAAACACAGTTGCCGAGAGTCCCCCTCTTCTCATCTTCCTACCTCCATTTTCCTACCCATTTGCTCGGTCGGAGTTGGCAGGAAAAAGGTGTCAGGCAGGAAAAAGGTGTCAGGACTCTTATTGGAATAAGAGTCCTGACACCTTTTGACACCTTTATCCTGCCGTGGACTTGCTGTGTCATCACGCCGTCGTTGACTCACGACCAAACCAAGTTGTAGCGGAAATCCAACAGCGCTGCAGTCGAGACGCTGAACAACGCGAAGGCGATTTGGATCAGCACCCACTCGAACACGCGTGATCGCCAACCGCGGCGGTCTTTCCAAAGCCGCATCACGATGAGTGCAGGGGCGGCGGCCCAAAATCCCCACAGAAAGAACCACTGCGTCACCAAACTCATTTGACGACAGGCAACGAAATAGGCCACGCAAGCGATCAGGAAAACTGCGAAGCTGGTTCGTGCTCCCAGCGTTGTCTGTTTTCTTCGTTCGCTCGAACGCGATCGTTTTGGAGGGCGGATCTCGCTTTGCTGGATCGCCAGTGCAAACAAGGCAAACAGGACCACTGGCCAGGTAAACACAAAGTCGCCCATCACGATGCTTGCCGGAGTTCCGACAACGATCCCCAACAACGCCGTGACCGTCACAAATACGATTCGGTATTGATCCACGCTGATGCGTTGTCGGACTACCGGCGAGAGCATCGAGGTGATCAATCCCGCTGCCGTCAGTATCGCTACTCCGAAAACGTACCAATTCCACAGCCAGCGAAAGGTCGGCGGATCCATCGCGTATTCGGGTTCGACACCCAACAGTAGCGAATAATCACGTACGTTTCCTTGGGGAACATCCGCAGCGATGGTCCAATTCTCAGGTG
>NZ_ANOG01001055.1 GCF_000346295.1 Rhodopirellula maiorica SM1
ACGATTTGGGAAGATGTCAAACAGAGCGTCCGCTGGAACGGCGAAAAGAGCTGCCCTCATTGCCAAGAATATTCGCTGAAGCAATAGGTGATGCCGGGGTCGGTTGCCGTCGGTCGTTCTCGATATTGCACAAACGCGGCCATTGCAGGTCATTCGCTACCGGACATGGCCTAACGACCACGGCCGAGGATGTGGCGACTTATGGCGACGTTTCATCGGCGGGTCGGTCGCTGGCTTCGGTAACTTGAATGTTCGTGGCGAGATGTTCGTGTGCGGTTCTCTGCACGTCGTCGCCCGCAATTTGTTTTTCGTGCCTGCGTGCCGATTTTGGATTCGCCAGCCGGCCGATATGCACCACCGGTTCACCGGGCTGCACCGCGGGCAGCGTCGTCATCCCGATCACGACCCCCGAAAAGGGTGCTTCTAAGCGGTTTTGATCTTCCGCCAACAAGTTGCTGTTGGTGGCAATCGCTTGCCCTTTGACTACCGTGTCGCCAGGTGCAACATGCATCGACATAAAACCGCCCCGCTCGGCCCGCAACCACCGTGTCTCGCGAATGATCGCCTGGGCATGTGGGATGTTCGGTTCGCCCGGCATCAAGTCAAGTTCCTTTAAACAATTGAAGATGCCACGGGTCATGCAATCGGCGACCGATGATTCCACCTTCCAAACTTCGCCTCCTTCGATGATGATTGTTGGACATCCCGCCTTGGTCGCCTCGCGTCGCAACGAGCCTTTGGGGCCCTTGCCGTGCAAG
>NZ_ANOG01001056.1 GCF_000346295.1 Rhodopirellula maiorica SM1
GGTGACGGCGCTGACCATCCGCAATTTGCTGCCGGTCTCGTGGGCCAACAGATGGGCGAGCGTCGTCTTGCCGGTTCCGGGTGGCCCGTAAAGAATGATCGAGCCGAGTCGCCGCGCGTCGATCATTCGCCGCAATAATTTTCCATCGCCCAAGATTTGATGCTGTCCGATAAACTCGCTGAGCGTTTTGGGACGCATGCGAGCGGCGAGCGGTTGAGCCAATTTCAGGTTATCCTCTTCGGCATCAGCGAATAGGGAACGGCTTTCAGGCATGTCGAAGAGACTCGGTATTCAATTAAAAAAATGGGAAAACGAAAGATGCTCGGAACATTGGCAGTCGCGATCACCATCGTGGTACTCATTATCGTGGCGGCATTGTTGCGAATTGACAACTGGAGTCGCGATTTCGCCGAGAATTCCGCAGCCATCGAAGCCGATTATCCCGATCCGGTCGCGATGTTGGATTCCCGACTACAGCGGTGGGTCGCGGACAAATCACGCTGGGATATCCAATCCAAAACCGAGTCGGACGGGACCATTGAGTACAAAATCACCCGGACGACGGCCCTTTTCCGTTTTGTGGATGATATCGAAGTCAAATTAGTGCCGGACGATAGCGGTACGAATACTCGCATGCACGCCTCGAGCCAATCGCGTGTCGGTAAGGGAGACCTCGGGCAAAACCCACGAAACTTGGCCGAACTAGTCAACGGGCTCCGCGTGCCCCACGAGTGAGATAGAAGCCTCCGATTACACGATTAGGCCCGCAGTCCCCAGGACGCCCCGCGTGGTTTGAGGATCGCAACCGCAACCAGAACCCAAAACACATTTACCAACATTGTCAGCGGTCTACAGTAAAGCAGATTCGGACACACGTCCTTCTTTGTTGTTTGCTTTTTTTGTTGTTTGACAGATGAACGATAAAACGTTTTTGATCCTCGGCGGCAGCCACGGCATTGGCTTTGGCATCACCGAGCGGTTGCTTCGCCGTGGCGGGTCGGTTGTGGTCATCTCCCGCACCCGCGGACAACTGGACGATTTGGATCCGTCACTCGCGGCGAATTTGACGCATCATGCCGCCGATGTGACGACCGACGCGATCGACACCGTCGCATTGCCCGATCGAATCGACGCGATGGCGTATTGCGTCGGTTCGATCGGGTTATCGCCGCTGCGGATGACCAAGGCGGAATCGATGCGCCAGGATTTTGAACTGAACGTGATCGGGGCGATGCGGGTGATGCAGCGGGCGCTGCCGGCGATGAAAGCCGCCGAGTCCTCGAGCGTGGTTTTGTTCAGCACCGTGGCGGTGGGCCGTGGACTCGCCATGCACACATCTGTTTCCGCAGCCAAAGGGGCGGTCGAAGGGATCGCCCGCTGCTGGGCCGCCGAATTAGCGCCGCACGTTCGAGTCAATTGCATCGCACCGGCGCTGACCGACACTCCGCTGAGCGAACGATTGCTTTCTAGCGACGCCAAGCGAGATGCGATGGCGGCGGTTTATCCGCTCGGCCGGATTGGCCACGTGAACGATTGCGCATCGATGGCAACCTTCCTGCTCTCGGACGAAAGCAGTTGGATTACCGGCCAAGTGATCGGCGTCGATGGCGGATTGTCGCGAGTACAGAAATAGAGCCAAGCAATGGGTAGCGGGTTACTGGCCAAGCCGCCGCAGAAACTTGTTTATCGTTTAGCGAATACGCGTTTCAGTTCATCGAGGCTGGTCAACCCACGAGCAACGGTCAAAACCGCCTCGGCCTGCATGCCCCGATGCCCTTCGGATTTGGCAATCTTGTTCAATTGACCGATATCCCGCGTCTTCAGCACCGCGGATTTCAATTGTTCGCCGGGGACCAGCAGCTCGAAGATCGCAATTCGCCCGAGGTAGCCGCGTCCTTCGCAAACATGGCAAGGCGTGATCGGCGCAGGCCGTCCCTGCTCGTCCACCTGCTGTTCGATCGGAGGCGGAACGAAGGGCTGGTACAACAGCGCCACACGGCCTGGCGGGATCCCCAATTGAGCCAACAATTGCGGAGGCGGCTCGAAACCGACTTTGCAGTTGTCACACAATCGCCGCGCCAATCGTTGGCACAAAACCGCGTTGGTTAGCTTGGCCACCTCTTTGGATGAATCTTTGTGTTTCGAAACAAACTGAACATAGCCTTCCATCGCCGAAGACGCATTCATCCGCGTCATCAAACTTTTTTCGGTATTTTCGACATGATGGGCCGCGATCGCCAACGACTTTTCATCAGGCAGATCGGGAAACATCAGCACATCGGGTTCTCGCAAAATCAATTTGCTGACCAAATCGCTCATCGATAACCCTGTATCACCTCCGTAGAAGTTCGGGTTCACGTTGATGATGTCCGGTTCGGGACGCGATTGTTCTTCGAACGATTGGAAGTCTCGAATCAACCGATCCGCAGCGTTGACCGTGACCACCCAAGTTGTTGTCAGCCCCTCGCCTTTGGGCGCGGTGACCAACACCATGTTGCCACTCGAGTCGAGTTTTTCCTTAAGCGAGGCAAACATCTTGTCACGCATGCCGAGATCGGCGAGTTTTTCGAAGGGAATCTTTTCCGATTCGATCCGCGCCAACACTCGTTCGCCCGTCGGAACGCCTTGCGACTGTAGCGTCAGCATGAATTTTTCTTTGGCGACCTTCAGCCCTAATTTGCCAGATTGGGCACTCCGTCGATCCGCCGGATTCAACAAACACAATTGCTTCAGCGCGTACAGCATCGCGTCACCGGTCTCGCGATCCAGCGGCGGCAACTGCTCCCAATTTCCATCGATCTGATAACGGATCGCGCAAGCCGCCTGAGAGAAATCCATCAACAGATGCGTCGCTCGCGACCGAATCGCATGCGCCAATTGACCGCCCGCAATGTGATATCCCGATCCTTGCCGAGTTGAGATCAGAAGCGCCTGCGCCTCATTGCGATCGGCGACTTTGGGAACAAACTCAACAGGTGCAACTGTTTGCCAAAGTTGGATCGGAGCTTCTGGTTCAGCCATGAGAAACGTTTGAAGTCAAAAAGAGGTAGTGATTAATAGAGTCGAGTGCCGCGTAGGATTCGCGGAAAAAACGAAGGGACACTGCAAGCGGCGTCCCAATAAAGTGCAGCTGGTGGGAAATCACCGGCGGCCGCCAACCGTTCGCCAGTCTTACAAAATCCCCGGTGCCTTAACATCGATGCCCTTCAGAGCCATCTTCAAGGACTCTTTATTCGGCGCGACGGCAAACGCAGTGGGACGATCAATCAATTCGTCATCGATCAATTGCTTCAAACTCATGGTGAAGTCTTGCATGCCGTCTTCGGCACCAATGCGGATCGCATCAGGCAGTTTATTGTCGTGACCTTCGAGGACTAGTTTGCGAATCATCGGATTGAACGTCATGACTTCGACAGTGGGAACCCGAGGTACACCCGGACGAATACTTTTGAGCAGCTTTTGCGAAATGATCCCCTTCATGTTAAACGCGATCGCCGAACGAATGGCGTTATGCATCTCCTCGGGGAACAAGTCCAAAATACGACCGATCGTCGTCGATGCACTTGCAGCGTGAATCGTACCAAACACCAAGTGCCCGGTTTCGGCTGCGTGGATCGCCGTCATAAACGTCTCTTCGTCACGAAGCTCGCCCACCAGAATAATGTCGGGGTCTTCACGTACCGCGTGTTTCATCCCGATCGAAAAGTCCTTGACGTCTTGTCCGATTTCACGCTGGTTGATCAAACATTTGTCTTCGGTGAACATGAATTCGATCGGGTCTTCCAGCGTCAAAATATGCTTCCGATAGATGCTGTTGATGTAATTCAGCATCGAACCGATCGTCGTACTTTTTCCTGACCC
>NZ_ANOG01001057.1 GCF_000346295.1 Rhodopirellula maiorica SM1
TAGACCAAGGTGTGTAATCGTAGGTCGTGTGTGTGAACGGAAGCGGTCCAAAGGGAGGAAATACAGTGCCATTGAACGTCGACGGATTCGAGATCTGCTCCCACATCGCTTGCTGTTCCATAAACGGCAATGTGCCAATGATCGCACTCAACCGACGATTTGACGTGCCGTTGCTGGTCCACCACTGAGCAGTGCCTTGTCCTTGAAGACCACAGCCATGTAGCGGCAGAGCGTTGTATGCAGAGTGATAGTTGTGAACCGCAAGACCAATCTGTTTGAAATTGTTGCTGCAACTCATCCGCCGTGCCGCTTCACGCGCCGCTTGTACCGCTGGCAGTAACAATCCGACGAGTACGCCAATGATGGCGATCACCACCAGTAATTCAACAAGGGTAAAGCCGCGTCGGCCATTTTCGATTCCCGATTTCATTGCAAGCTCTCTAACGATAAGAAAAATGAAAGACTTGTGTGCATGAGTTTGGGGAGAAACTCGAACGCCGTGACACACGGTATTGCACTAGTAAGCGATATTTTACATTTGTTTACCGCGTTTCATTTCCGCGATTGCTGCAATCGCCTTCGACTTTGCGTCGTCAGTGTTTCGAAATTTTTCACGATTTTCGCTTGTCTTGGGGCAGGGCCAGCGAAAGCTCCGTAGAGAGAAACGGAAAGTCGCAGGTTTTCACAAGCGGTTTCGTGGCCATGCACCGACCGATTTGACTCAATCGTTGGGTCAACGCAACGTCATCCATAATGTCAACCGCAGTCGTCCGAGTCCGCCAAGCTGAAGTCGTCGCCTGTCTGTATCGACCGAGATACCAGCGTGACGATTTATTGGCTCGCCTGTTCGGCCGCGGATTCCGCGAACAACAGTTCCAGCTCGGCGATGCTGACGTGGCCAGTCGCGGAGATACCGTTGGCGGTTTGTGACGTACCAGCTTGGATCCGAATTCGATCGGTCCGCAGCGGATTGGCGAAATGAATTTCCTCGGGGTTGCTCGTCGCCTTTAATTGCCCCGATGCAACCGGCTTCCAATCGCCGGCGTCATCATGAATCAACAGTTGATAACCTCGCAACCGAGTCGCCGCTTGGTCTTGACGAGCGGTTAGGCGAATGCCATCGAGCTGGTACGTTTGATCCAGGGTCACTTCGATCCAATGTGGCGGTGAGACCAGCGGATTCCACTGGGTGTGCCACATCGTTTCAAGCTTTCCATCAAACGCTCTGAACGGTTCGTAGCGGCCCTGCATACTGCTGGCTCGGCTGCTGAGGATCGCTTGTTGAGTCGGTGATAGCTCGCGCAACAATGTCGCAACTTGCTCAGGCGTAACGGTTCCCACCGGATCAAAATGCGGGCTCGCCACATAACGCTTTAGCGAATGCAGCAACTGCCGGGCAACGGGACGCTGATCCATCTGAGACTTCAAATCCATCGATGTCACCAAGATTCGCCCTGTTCCAAGCTTGGCCTCCCAAGCCAGCGCCAGCCGCTCGGGGCGGAACCAATTCGGCACGACCTGGATCAGCGGTGAAACCGTTGCGGGAAGGTGGTCAATCGGCATCGCAGCGGATTTCGATATCAGTTCCCACCACTGCCAATTTGAATGAAAATCGGTTGGAAATCCTTCGAAACATGCCTGGTCGGGGTCGCATAGGATGCCCAACGTATGCGGTGCTTGGCCGTTGGTCCACGCCCAATTCCAAAAGATCGGTGACATGCCAATTTGAACATCAGTCTCAACATGGTTGGGGTCAAGCGTAAGAATCACCCGCTCGCCGCGCTCGGCGGCGG
Organism: Rhodopirellula maiorica SM1; assembly: GCF_000346295.1. Lineage (GTDB taxonomy): Bacteria > Planctomycetota > Planctomycetia > Pirellulales > Pirellulaceae > Novipirellula > Novipirellula maiorica. The sequence goes on from NZ_ANOG01001057.1 coordinate 1,794, forward strand.
CAACCGCATCAGAAACCCGCGAAGTGGTCACGACGGGGTGGTCGGACGAACGAGCGTCTGCATCGCGATCGATTGCATCGTCAGAGACAGCGGATGGATAAACCCACACATCCCAATCGTTCGCGACCGATTGGCGCTCGTCATCGACCATGACCTCGAGCGTCAACTTGGACGCTGAACGAACATCCGCGAGTGGACACTCTATCGTGCCGATTCGGTACAGTTCGCCGGGCATTTGGCCGGATAGCGTCCACTGTCCTTTTCCAATGACTTTGTTATCACCGTGGTTTCCACTGTCCCGTAGAACCCACGCAGCCGATCCATCAAGCGGCTTATTACCGAAATGAGATAGATCGACTGTGGCAACAAAGGTTTCGTGTTGCTGCCACACTCGTTTGCTCATTCTGGCCAGCGGCACGACGGGACCACAAAACTTCCGAAACTCACTTGGATCCATGTAGGGTTTCGAGTCCCAGAACGGATCGAGCATCCCCACCAGCGCCGTTCCTTGTCCGGGAAAATCTCGCAGATCGAGCAACTGAAACCCGCCAAAGCCGGGAGTCCGCAGCGCCGCTTCGATCTCTTCTTTGTAAGTTAAAACCTGCAACCTTCCCGATGCCATCAAAAAATCGTTTGCCTGATGCAGCATTCCCGCATCATCGAGAAAACTGCGAAAGATTTCAAAGTTCTTTGGCTTCAAGGTGCCGGTGTACTTTGCCATCTCATCAAAGTTCGGATAGACACACCACTGGCCGATTTCATGAGCCACCACAGGTGAGGAATAACGCGAAATGATCTTGCGATAATCCGTGACCGTTTCAGGCGGTTCGGCATTGATACGACTACGCAGCTCTTCGCCCCACTGTTGAATCCGCGGTCGCGGCGGAATGTGGTAATCGTTGGCGGCGACGATCGGCCATCCCGCACCGGCGGTAACCAAGACACGGTCCTCACGCGCTTTGTAGCGTTCGACCCAAGGCGTAAGAAATTTACCGCCCCCGGCTACGCCATTCGGTTCGTTTCCAGCGCAAAACAGCATGAACGACGGATGGTTGCCATAGGCGGCCAAGACACGATCGGCTTCTCGGTAGATCCATTGATCGATCGGCAGCCCCCGGCCCAACGAGACGCTTTGATTTGGCCAAGATGAACACTCGACCTGAAAATAGAAACCCATTTCATCCGCCGCAACAAACGCGGCTTCGGGCGGACACCATGAATGAAAGCGGATATGATTGAGCCCATGCTGTTTGCAAATTCGAATGATTCGCTGCCACGACGCAACGTCCGTCGGCGGATATCCGGTCAATGGAAAAATGCAGCACTCCAGCGTACCTCGCAAAAATATCGGACGGTCATTGAGCACCAAGCGACCATCGCGAGCTTGGATCTTGCGGAACCCAAATCGCCCCGTCCACTTCGCCGACGCCGCCGAAACCACAGCGGACCGCTCGTCAGCCATCCGCTCGCGTTCTGATGATCGGTCCAAAACAGTGACCGACAGATCGCAAAGATGGGGTTCGAACTCATCCCACAGCCGTGGCAGTCGCTCGAGTGTCAGTGCTTGGCTCGAAATTGATTGACCGGGTTGAATATCAATGGCGGTTTCGAGCGATGCGAGTGTTTGGCCGTCCTGGGAAACTTTGACAACCAAGTATCGCTTTTCAGACTGCGTCCGCGAATTCGTCAATACCACATCGGCTCGTACCTGTTTCGTATCGACATCTGGACGTATATCCACTCGTTGAATGTCGATTTGGCGACGCGCCGACAGCGTCATCGCACCGACGATGCCGTGCCATGCAGACTGTGTGTGATCGGACACGCTATGCGAGTTGATACCTACGTCAATTTCATCAAGCGAATTGTCGACTTCGATTGCTAGTTGGTGCACACCGGAATTCACATGCTCGGTCAAATCGAATTGGTGGGCCACGCCGAGCGATTCGCCTCGACCAACCTGTTTCCCGTCGACCAGTACCCGTGTACGCCAGTGCGGTCGTTCGAGTGTCAGCACAATCCGCTGCCCCGACCATGGGTCAGGAATGCGGATTTCACGCTGGTACGTCGCCTTGCCAACATAGTGTCGTTCGGGTTGCAGCCAAAATGGGATCTTAAAATTGTCGGCAGTTCGAAACGGCTTAAACTCGGGTCGATTCCAGATCTTGTCGCGACCATCGGCAATCCATTTCGTTTCGGGGCCGGGCGGCTGCCCGATCCCCGAGTCGCGAAGCGCCCCCGGAAGCCGAACATCGTGTGATTGCGGCTCACCTGCGAGCCGAACTTGCCATGTACCCGACAGATCGATCACACCGCTCTTTGGCTGTTCTGCACCCCGGGCAGGATTCGCCCAGGCAATTAGAAGCCAACTGAAAACACCGCACAAACCGACGCCGACGCATCGACGCGATTGCGACCAACAATCGAACCGTCTGGAAATCATAATGAAGCTCTTGGTGATGTTCTCGAATCAATAAAAACACAACGGAGCGTTGCGGGGTCGAATCATCGATGCCATTGTCCAGGCGTGAAATCGCGCTTCCCAGAGGCAGTCGAGGTTCCATCACTATTGCCGAGTGCGGGCAAATCGCAATCCGCGATTGCGTCAAGTGCCTTTCATTTTGCGACAATGCCCAACACCGTCGGATCGAGAGACTACAATGAGGGCCAAATTGAAATTACTCATCGTTTTATTAGGAAGATTGTCACGCTACGGCCGCGTGATTGTCTCTTCGGGGCGGCGGTATTGTAATCGAGCAAATGCAGCAAGTTTCAAAAAAGCCGCAAGTTCTCTTGTTCGTCGAATCGTCGCGAGCTTATGGCCGTGGCTGTTTGCAGGGCGTGGCAGGGTACCTGCATGCACACGACCCTTGGGACGTGGTCCATTTAGAACGTGGGCTGACCGAGGCGGTGCCATGCGACTTACGCGGACGTCGATTTGATGGCGTGATTTCTCGCGCAGAAAACGCCTCGATCGCTGCGGAAATTGGTCAACTGGGACGATGGGTGGTCGATCTTCGAGGCAGTTTCTCGCCCGAGCATGGCGCCAGTATCGACACCGATCCACAGTCCTGTGCCCAAATGGCGATCAACCATTTTACCCAGCGAGGCTTTCGACGGATTGTGTACTGCGGCTATCGCGGAGTCGATTTTTCGGAGGCGCGAGGCGACGCATTCTCGAGCTATTGCCGCGACGAGAAAATCGAGACTGATCGTTTCGACCTAATGCTCGACGATACGGTCGACGCTTCAACGGCGATTGAAAGCGTGCTGCGTCATGAAGCGAGTGCCGAAATCAAGGAAACCGCTCTGATCGATTGGTTGCAGCAGCAGCCGTTGCCCACGGCGGTGTTCGCTTGCAATGACGTTTGTGGTCGTCAAGTCGTGCGAGCCGCACAAAAAGCAGGCCTGCGAGTCCCTGAACAGCTTGCTGTGCTGGGCGTCGACAACGATGAAGTGATCTGCGATTTGACCAATCCACCACTATCCAGCATCGAACCGGACACCTATCGAATCGGATTCGAGGGCGCCGCCGTGCTAGCGAGCTTGCTTGCCGAGGAGCAAAACGGCAGTCACGTCAACGCTTCGCAACAAGATCAGCACGAATTATCAAATACGCCGCCGTGCCAATGCATTACCATTCCGCCGCGCCGCGTGGTAACTCGTTTTTCAACGGACGTGCTCGCCGTCAACGATGCCGATCTCTCGTCGGCTATCGAATTTATCCGTCTACAAGCGTGCAAGGGAATTGGCGTCGATGATGTCGCCCAGCACGTTGCAATTTCACGCGCAACACTGGAACGCCGCTTTCGAAGCCTGCTTGACCGCACGCCGCGTGAGGAGATTGAACGCATCCGGATGGAACGTGCGAAGACACTGTTGCTGCAAACCGATTACGGCCTCGACCGCATTGCCTCGATGACCGCCTATAGCAAGGCACCTCATTTAATCACCGCGTTTCGTCGTCAAACCGGGTTAACCCCCGCGATGTTTCGCAAACGCTATCGCCGACCGTAAAGAAGTTTAGCTTAGTCGTCGCAACGACTCGTCAATCAATTGCTGTAGCTCTACAAGCATTTTGATGATTGGGTTATCAGTTTGTTTTCGCGAAAGGCGACGCAAGTTCGAAACCGTTTGCGGTGAATGTGAAGCCGGACGCCGCATACCGGAGGTTAGAATGAGGACACCGAAACATCATGTTTGGACCGCTGCCGGTCGCCCCAACGTCCACCGGATCGCCATCTAACGTCACTACCCAGCGAATTTTGCCATCGCTCGAGGCAACTTGATTGACGCCGGTGAAGTGGCCTGTTTGACGCAGACGTCGGACGGGGGTGATGCAGAGAATTTCGAATTCGCTTTTCCATCTTGAAAACCGTGTCAATGATCCGCAAGCTAATCCTCTTCACTGTCGCCCTGTTCACTGTCGCCCTGTTCGCGCAATCGCATTGCAACGCCGAATCGCCTGACAGCCGGCCCGCTACGACGGATCGTCCAAGTGTGCTATTCATTCTTGTCGACGACCTAGGGTTTTATGACCTGTCGGTTCAAGGTAGTTCTTTCTATCAAACTCCGCACATTGATGCGTTAGCCAACGGGGGTGTCCGGTTCACCAATGGGTATGCAAATTGCCAAGTATGCAGTCCGTCGCGTGCGAGCATCCAAACCGGCAAATTCACTGCACGTCATGGCGTAACCGATTGGATCGGTGCTAAGGCGGGAAAGGACCACCCCTTAGGCGAGCGTCTGCGTGCACCCGAGTATGTACGCGAGTTACCCCACCAAGACATCACGATTGCCGAGGCGATGCGAGATGCCGGCTACAAGACCTTCTTCGCAGGTAAATGGCATTTGGGTGGCGAAGGCTCATTGCCGACCGATCATGGCTACGACATCAACATCGGTGGAATCGATCTCGGCAGCCCACCGGGCGGTTATTTTTCACCCTACCACAATCCACAGCTCGAAGACGGCCCCGATGGCGAATCGTTGCCGCAGAGGTTAGCCCAGGAGACATCGGGATTTATTCGTGAACACCAAGACCAACCTTTCTTTGCGATGTTGTCGTTCTATTCGGTCCATGGACCGATGCAAACCAATCGATCGTTGTGGCAGAAATACCGCGACATCGCGATAAATCAACCGCAAGTCCCATCGCGGTTCAAGGTCGATCGAACGATGCCGGTACGCCAGACTCAAGATCATCCGGTTTATGCCGGAATGATGGAATCGCTCGACACCGCTGTTGGAACGGTTCTCGAAACGCTTCGGCAGTGTGGCTTGGAAGATTCCACCATCGTCGTGTTTACTGGCGACAACGGCGGAGTCTCCTCTGGCGATGGCTTCTCGACCAGTAACCTTCCGCTGCGTGGTGGAAAAGGTCGGCAATGGGAAGGGGGAATTCGAGAACCGTTTTTCATTCGATATCCCGCCCGGGTTGAAGCTGGCGTTGTCAGTAACGTACCCGCCACCGGCGCGGATCTGTACCCGACCATTCTCGATTTGTGCGGCTTGAACTTACTTCCCGAACAACATCGTGATGGCGTCAGTTTGGTTCCGGCAATGGAAGGCAAACGAATGAAAGAACGGTCGTTGTATTGGCATTATCCCCACTATGGCAATCAAGGCGGAGAACCTAGCTCGATCATCCGAAAAGGCCCTTGGAAACTCATTCACTACTATGAAGACGATCACGACGAACTCTACAACCTGACGAACGATCCAGCGGAAAGCAGCGACCTGGCTTTGCAAATGCCGATCATGACCAAGCGTTTGGCGGGAGAACTTCATGAATGGTTGGAAAGCGTCAATGCCGGTTTTCCAGTGCATGATCCACAGTTCGACCCCATCGCGGCCGAAGCCAGAGCAATGCGTTACCAAACAACGTTCAAAGTCAAACTCGAACGGGCCCATGCCGCAATGCTGAAACCTGACTGGAAACCCAATCCCGATTGGTGGGGCAGTTTGCAAAGCGAAGATTAGCCGAACAACAGCCCACTGCATCCCGAGCAGCGAGAACAGTGTGGCAACATCATCTTTTTAAAGCAAATAACGATGGATACGAACAAAATTGCACGTGTATGGGAACAAGGCATCACGATTCCGACCTACGGGGTCGGCACGCCCGACCTCAACCCGATGTTCCTCGACAAACGGGTATACCAAGGAAGCAGCGGAGCGGTGTACCCGTTGCCGGTGATCGATCGGATCGAGGATGAAAAACACGACAAAGAATGGCAGGCCGTTTATCTCGAGAACGACTACTTGAAGGTAATGGTGCTGCCGGAACTGGGCGGCCGCATCCAGATGGCGTTTGATAAAACAAACGACTATCACTTTGTTTATCACAACCGCGTAATCAAACCGGCACTGGTCGGATTGGCGGGACCGTGGATCAGCGGTGGAATCGAATTTAATTGGCCACAACACCATCGTCCAAACACCTATGGCCCGGTCGACTACCAACTTGAAACGAGCGACGATGGATCGGCGACCGTGTGGTGTCACGAAATCGATCGCATGCACCGCACCGAATGTCGCTACGGAATTCGACTGTACGGCGATCGTGCATACATCGAAATTGATGTTCACTTGTCCAACCCAACGCCGCTGCCGCAAACCTTTTTGTGGTGGGCCAATCCAGCCGTCGCGGTCGACGAGAACCATCAATCGGTCTTTCCGCCCGACGTCAGCGCGGTGCTTGACCATGGCAAACGTGATGTGTCGACGTTTCCGATTGCCACGGGAACCTATTACAAATTTGATTACTCCGAAGGCAGCGACCGGCTCGGCGATAAAACGGGGACCGATATATCACGCTATCGCAACGTCCCAGTTCCCACATCGTACATGGCTTACAAGAGTGACTATGACTTTGTTGGCACCTATGACCATGGCCGGAAAGCCGGATTGCTGCATGTTTGCAATCACCATATCAGCCCCGGAAAAAAACAGTGGACGTGGGGTAACGGCGAGTTTGGGCAAGCTTGGGATCGCCATCTAACCGACGAAGATGGTCCCTATATCGAATTGATGTGCGGCGTCTATACCGACAACCAACCCGATTTCACTTGGCTGATGCCAGGCGAACAAAAATCGTTCACGCAGTACTTCATGCCCTACAAAGGTATCGGCATGATCGGCAATGCCACCATCGACGCTGCAGTGGCAATGGAGGTCACTGATTGCAAAGCGGAAGTACGCGTTTACACCACCGCGTGTCGCGAGAATGCGAAAGTCCGCTTGACCGCCGACAACATCCAAATCGCTGAAATGATTTTCAATGCAACACCACATCAACACTTTGAAACTTCGTTTGATCTGCCCCGGTCCTTTTCAGCAAACGAATTGACCGTCACGGTGGTCGACGGTGATGGACGCGAATTGGTGTCATGGACGCCGCCCGTGGGCGAGATGCATGACGTCCCAGACGCGGCGAAGGCGATTGCGGCACCGCACGAATTGGAATCGACCGAAGATTTGTTTCTAGCCGGGCAACATATCGAACAATACCGTCACGCGACACGTCGCGCACTTGACTATTACGAGGAAGGACTAAAGCGAGATCGCGGCGACATCCGAATCAATAATGCGATGGGAAAACTGCTGTATCGTCAGGGCCAATTCGCTCGTTCGGTTCCCTTTTTCGAGCGTGCAATTGAGCGAATGACGCGTCACAGCCCAAATCCCTATGACGGTGAACCGTTTTATAATCTTGGTTTAGCCAACCGGATGCAGCGTCAACACCGTGCGGCAACCGACGCATTTTACAAAGCGACGTGGAACGCTGCGTGGGTATCGCCGGCGTCATTCGAACTTGCTCGTTTGGCCGTGTGTCGCGGGGACCGGCAACAGGCACTTCAGCTATGTCGACGATGTCTCGATGGGAACGTTCACCACAGCCAAGCCTCACATCTGCTGGCTTACCTGCTTCGCGGCGATGATTCACAGCGTGCAGTGATCGACAACGAACTCGCCCGAAACCCGTTCAATTTTGGCGTGTTGCTTGAACAAGCCCTGCAGAGCAACGATTTTTCCAGCTACGAATCCATCACGCGTGATGCACCCAATACCATCATCGAATTGGCGATCGACTATGCAGCGTTTGATGACTTCAAAACTGCCGCTGCGGTGTTGTTGCGTTTGATCGCGCGCGTGGACACTGTTCCTGCGCTGTTGCACTACCACCTCGCTTACTATCAGCAGCAGCTAGGCAACCACGACGAAGCGGCGAATCAGCGAGCCTTGGCGAGGTTGGCCGGCGAGAACGATTGTTACTTTGCCAACAAGCTCGAGGATATCGCTGTCCTGCAATCTGCAATCGATTGTGAGCAAGGTGATTGGTGCGCCGCCTATCAACTCGGAAACTTGTGGTATGACCGGCGTCAATACGACGAGGCGATCCAGTGTTGGGAAGACGCTTGCAAAGCCAACCCCGATTTCCCAACGACTTGGCGTAACCTTTCGCTGGCGTACTTTAACCAATGGCACGATGGTGATCGTGCGCTGGTCGCGATGGAAACCGCATTCGCGAAAAACCCAAGTGACCCACGAGTCCTGTTTGAACTGGATCAACTCTCACTACGACTCGGCCACGATCCAATCGATCGATTGAGTCGATTGCGTAACCACCTTTCGCTCGTCCATCAGCGTGACGATCTTTATTTGCAGTGGTGTACGCTTCATAACTTAGTCGGCGATCACTCGACCGCGCTCGAGCTATTGTTGGCCAGGCAATTCCGTCCCTGGGAAGGCGGCGAGGGCAAGGTCCCGGCTCAATATGTCATTGCGCGTACGCAGCTTGCCTATCGAGCATTGGCCAACGACGCCCCAGCGGAAGCGATCGAACAGCTTGAACAAGCGCTGCAATGGCCCAAGAACTTGGGCGAAGGAAAATTGGCGGGCGCTCAAGAAAACGAAATTCTCTATCTTTTGGGTTGTGCAAACGAAGCGATCGGTGACAAGGTCACGGCCACACGTTGGTTTGAAGCCGCAAGCGAAGGCTTGGGCGAACCGACATCGGCCATGTATTACAACGACCAGCCGCCTGAGACAATCTATTACCAAGGCTTAGCGCAAGCCAAACTCGGTAATCATGCGGATGCAACCGACCGCTTTGAACGGCTGATCAACTATGGAAATCAGCATTTTGATGACGACGTCACGATTGACTATTTTGCGGTGTCGCTTCCGTTGTTCCTGGTCTTTGACGCCGACCTGAAGCAAAACAACCAAATGCATTGCCATTACATGATCGCGTTGGGGGCACTCGGGATGGGGAATATCGGCGAGGCTCGCAAGCATTTTGATGCGATCTTGGACTTGGATCCCTCGCACATGGGTGCGGTGCTGCATCGCCATCGTTTCAGCGAGCTGGCGATCTCTGGTTCTCCCAAAGCCGCCGCGCATTCGTAACTCGACGCGGCAGCAGTGGTGGATGGCGCTGACGAAAAATGAACGAGCAAACAAGGCGATTCAGTGGCGAGCAAAGCTTCCTTTAATACCGCGTATATCTTTCGCATATCGCTCGTCGCAGCGTTGGGCGGGCTGTTGTTCGGATACGATTGGGTCGTAATCGGTGGTGCCAAACCGTTCTATGAACCGTACTTTGATCTGACTGGCGCCGACAACGCCTGGCTTTCCGGTTGGGCGATGAGTTCGGCGCTAGCGGGATGCCTCGCCGGGGCCCTGTTGTCGGGCGCCCTCACCGACTCGCTGGGGCGAAAGAAGATGCTGATATCGGCTGCGGTGTTGTTTACCGCATCAGCGATCTGGACGGCGCTTTCCCAAAACTTTACATCGTTCATCATCGCCCGCATCGTGGGCGGCATCGGAATCGGTTTGGCGTCAAACGTTTCACCGATCTACATTGCCGAAGTTTCACCGTCGTCGATGCGTGGCAAATTTGTTTCGATGAACCAGCTGACCATCGTCATCGGGGTTCTCGCCGCCCAGCTGGTCAACTTGTTAATCTACAATCTTGCTCCGGTGGACCGCGAAGCAACCGCCGAAGTGATCTTGGGATCATGGAGTGGCCAGTTTGGATGGCGTTGGATGTTCGCGGCCGAAGCCGTCCCCGCCGGGCTCTTTTTCCTGTTGGCGTTGGTGATCCCCGAGTCACCGCGGTGGTTGCTACAGCAAGCTCGCATTGAACAAGCCGCGGCAGTTTTGACACGCATCGGTGGGGCGCAATACGCAGCGATGGAAGTCGAGGATATCAAGCAAACGCTGCAAAGCCGCACCGGCGATGCGAATCCTCGCGAGCGGTTCGACCCCAAACTGCTAAAAATCGTCGCATTAGGAATTTTTATCGCGATGTTCCAACAGTGGTGTGGAATCAACGTCATCTTCAACTATGCACAAGAGATCTTTTACGCAGCCGGTTACGACGTCAGTGGGATGATGTTCAATATCGTCATTACCGGCGTCGTCAATTTGGCGTTCACGTTTGTTGCCATCAAGACCGTTGACCGCTGGGGACGACGTCCCCTGATGCTGCTCGGCTCCGGCGGGCTGATGGTGACCTATGCTATTTTGGGAGCGTGCTATTACTACCAGTTCAAAGGGGCGGTCGTCCTTGTCGTAGTGCTGACGGCGATTGCCTGCTACGCGATGACACTCGCACCGATCACTTGGGTTTTGTTGTCAGAAATTTTTCCAAACCGAATCCGCGGGGCTGCGATGAGCCTGTGCGTGTCCGCGCTTTGGATCGCATGTTTTGCGTTGACGGCGACTTTCAAGCCGATCAATGTCGCTCTCGGCGCCTCCGGGACTTTCTGGCTATACGGAGGTATCTGCGCAATTGGGTTGGTGGTGCTGTATCGGTATGTGCCTGAAACCAAAAACAAATCACTCGAAGAGATCGAACGAGAACTCACACGCTCTCGGTAAAACAGAGCCTCGAAGGTGACAGCTCGTTACAGGAACAAGCGTCCGATCAACTCGGCGACAATCAAATTCCCTGCTTTGTTGGGATGATTCGGTTGCGAAAGATACGATTCGATGTTGTTCCCTTGTTGGACAATTTCACGAAATGCGGCATAGGAATCAACAAGCGGAACGCCGTATTCTTTTGCCAATTCGCGAACCTGTTTCGCGTGTTGCGCCAGGATCGTCGAATCGTCGAGCAAATCTTCGTGCGAGTCCGGCGTGGGGGTCAGCAGAATGACGGGCACGTTCGCAGCTTGACACTTCTCAATCATCGAACGCCATGCGGCAGCGGCCTTTTCAAGCCCCACGGCACGATCATTGAGTGAGTAATCAATGAAAACGACATCAGGTTTCAGTGAAAGTACATCTTCCTCAAATCGTGCGTCCCCGCGAATCGCATTTTCACCTCCGATCGCGGTAATGGCGATGTCAATCGTTGCGTAGTTGTATTTGTCGCAAAGCATGCGGTGAAAGAGCATCGGGTACGAATCATACCGATGCACCTCACCCGCACGCCCATACCCGGCGGGAACCGAATGTCCGTGAAATACGAAACGGACTAGCCGGTTCTTTGGCCAATGAATTTGCATCTCTTGTTTGAGCGATGCGAAAGGATCCGCGACCGCGACGTCTTGCGAGAATCCATCACCGGCAAAGATTGACAAGATAAGAACAGGTAGGACAAAGTTTTTCATGACGATGTTAGTCATAGTGCGATTTTTCAAATGAATGCTCATCGTTTTGGAAACTATTTCGATGTGTTGACGTGAGGTTTGATCGCCGCGGGAATTAGCTTGAACCTTGGATCGCCTTCGACTGTACGAATCGCTCGATCGTCGCCCAAGTACTTTCGGCGCAGGTCCACAAATGGACGTTGGCGAGCCTCTCTCGATGGATCGTAATCGGGGTTGATGGCCGGTGTGTATTTTACGTCGACATTCGCATCAATCCAATCATTCAATTGAACAAACAACTCAAGAGCTTTCTCTGGCATCGCCGCAGACAATTCGTGCTGCTCGTAGGGATCCTTTGTGATGTTGTATAGCCGCAGCGCACCGGACCAATCAAAAATCAATTTCCAATCCCCGCTGCGGACAGCCGATGAAGGAGCTGATGGCAAACCGTCCTCGGGATTCTTGACGATCACATTCAGCGGATAGTGCTGATAGAAAGTGTCGCGATCGTATCCACGTTTGGCATTGGCGGGGTCGTCAAGCAGCGTAGCGATACTGCGACCGTCGATTCCGCCTGGCTTGATATACTGCGACAGATTGTAGCCGGCCAAGTCCAAGACGGTCGGGAAGATATCGTTGCAATCCACCGGCACGTCGCACCAGCGATCTCCGTCGACATGACCTTTCCAGCGAATCACCAGCGGCACGCGAATGCCGCCCTCGAAATGTGTCCCCTTGCCTCCTTTGAACGGGGCGTTGTTGGTCGCGAGCGGATCGGTATACATCACTCCTCCGTTGTCACTCATGAAGACAACCAACGTGTTCTCGTCCAGCCCGGTTGCTTCGAGCGTATCAAGAATCCGGCCGACCGAGACATCCAAGCGTTTTAGCATCGCCGCATAGATGGCATTGTCATGTCCGTTCCAACCGCGTGTCGGTTTGTTTTCAAAGTGGGCGACATCGTCGGCACGTCCTTGAAACGGGGTGTGAACCGCAAAGTGACAGAAGTGCAGAAAGAACGGCTTGCCGTTTGTCGCCTGCGAATCGGCCCGACGACGCAAATAATTGATTGCGTGCTCGGTCAGTTCATCGGTGAGATATTCGTGTCCAAGGTTTCCGCCTGATTTCCCACGCAACAATTTCGGCTGCGGTGTTTTGGGATGCAGCTTTTGTCCGCTATCCCAAATGCCGCGCCAATTGAAGTAGGGCGACCCGCCTTCGTCGAGATACGAGATCTCTTCAAAACCTTGATCGGCCGGTTGCCAGCCCTGCGATCCGTGACCGCCCACATGCCATTTACCAATAAAGGCAGCATCATGCCCGGGCATCGCTTCAGCAATGGTCGTTTCATTTTGTCCGTTGTCCAACGGTTGCCCCGACGCCAGTGCATCGCGGGTCGTGCCGTTGAGCAGGGCTTGTTGGATCTCGATTTTGTCTTGCCAAACCAGCGCATCCTGAGCAACGTAGCCTTGCGGTGGCTCGATCGCCTGGTTGTAGAACGTTCGCACGTTACCACCGACTGCCGTCGTGAATCCCGTGCGCGCCGCGTACATGCCCGTCAAAAGACTCGCCCGTGCCGGTGAACACAGATGGCAAGCGTATGCCTGCGAGAACGCAAGTCCTTCTTTGGTCAATCGATCAAGGTTTGGCGTTTCGTAGTACATCTGCGAAGGATCTGCTCCGGTAAACTTTTTTGCATAGCCATTCATGTCAACGATGCCTAGATCGTCGGCGAGGATAATGATCACATTCGGCTTTGCAGCATCGAGCGAAGCAGTGAACGCCAAGCTGATGCAAAAAAGAAGCAGGGACAATCGATTCATCGTGTGGACCATGGAGAGAAAGAGTAAAGTTGCAATCGATTCATACAGTACGAAACGTCAGTCAGTTGCACCAAGCGTTTACGTGCACTTGGCCCCACGTTTTAGAGCGTCAGAGAGCAGATCAAACTATCAGGCCGCACAGCATTAGGCTCGGTCCAGTTGCAAATCGTGATCGCATCGCTGGTGGACTTCGCGAAACAGTTCTGTCGCTGATGGCTCTTGCAGCTTGACGTCAAAGGTGGGGATCATCTTTTTCATCCTGTCATGACCGTCGCGACGGTTCAATCGTTCGGGCAGACAGTCCTGGATGACTTGTAGCATCAACGAGACGGAAACGGAGGCCCCTGGAGAAGCGCCCAGTAGTGCGGCAATCGTCCGGTCTTTGTCCGTGACGATCTCCGTTCCGTAGTGAACGATCCCCGCCTCACCGTCTTGGCGTTTAATCGCTTGGACCCGAATTCCGGCATCAACCAGACGCCAATCTTTGGTTTGGGCTTCTGGATAAAACGTACGCAGCAGTTTCATCCGGCTTTCCATACTCTGTAGTCCCTGTCCAATCAGGTATTTCACCAGTGGCAGATTGTAGGCACCGACTTTCAATAGCGAGGCGACGTTGTCCAGCCGAATGGAACCGGGTAAATCGGTGAGTCTGCCGGACTTGGTCAGAAACCGTGTTGTCCAGGCGGCAAATGGACCGAACAGAACCGCCTTTTTCCCGTCAATCACCCGCGTATCGAGATGCGGAACGGCCATCGTGGGTGCTTCGCCTTGGGGTTGTCCATAGACTTTTGCGGTGTGCTGCTCAACGATCGAAGGGTTATCGCACACCAGCCACTGTCCACCGATCGGAAAGCCACCAAATCCTTTGCTCTCAGGGATTCCCGACTTCTGTAGCAGCGGCAAACTGCCTCCCCCCGCCCCAACAAAGACAAACTTAGCCGACTTGGTGAATTGCTGCCCCGTTTTTAAGTTTTTAATCGTGACATCCCAGCCCTGTGAAGTTCGCTGAAGTCCGATCACGCGATGATTGGTGGCTACGCCACAACCATCTTGCGACGCCATCCAATCAATCAATTTCCGAGACAGTGCACCAAAGTTGACATCGGTGCCGCCCGTCATCCGTGTCGCAGCGATGGGAGTATCACCGCGTCCATTGACCAACAGCGGCGCCCATTGTTTGATCTCGTTGCGATCGGTCGAAAATGCCATCTCATCAAAGAAGTGATGAGACGACATCGCTTCGAATCTCGCTCGTAAGAAATCGACCTGGGATTGGCCGTGCACGAAACTGACATGGGGAACCGGGTTGATGAACTCCGGCGGCGTGTCGATCATCCCTTCGGACACCGCATAGGCCCAGAATTGACGTGACTGTTCAAATTGTTCGAAGATCGAAATCGCGTTAGTCACATCGACGGTGCCGTCGGAATTACGATCCGGGGTGTAGCTCAGTTCGCAAATGCCAGCGTGTCCTGTTCCTGCATTGTTCCAAGCATTCGAGCTTTCCTGAGCAAGTTCTGCGGAGACTTCGTACAACTGGATCCTTAAACTCGGGTCCAGACATTTCAACATCGCGCCCAGGTTTGCGGACATGATTCCGCTGCCGATCAGAATGACATCAGGGTTATCGATAGACATTGTGCTGCGTGATTCGCTGTTAAGAGGAGAAGACGGCGATTGAGACGAGAAGCCGCCGGTTGGAGGGGGATGAAGCGTCCAGAGACGCTTTGCAGGTAGTGGACGAGGTTACGAGTCCCCTCGACCTAGTAGCATCACGGGACTCGTAACCTCGTCCACTAGATTTCTTGCGGGACTCGTTGCCTCGTCCAATACGGTAAAAACACTTGCTCTCAAATGATTAGTAACCAAATTGCCACGACGAACATATTGCCGAACGGTTCCTTCAGCGCAATGTCCGTTGCCACTGGTGCAAGACCGTTGGTTTAGAGCAGCGGCGAGCTGTGATGCCGCTAATTTTAGCCGTTCCTATATGAAAAACCATGACAATGGTGTCAGGCACTAGCACAATCGTGCCAATCGGAAAATCGGCACGAGCGCGGCAACACGCGACCTGTTCGGCTTGCTTTGCGGATTCTGGATGGTCACCGCAACCAAGTTACAAGCCATGCAACCACAGACAGGTACTCACGAAAACTTGGGGGGCTATGGCAACTCGTTTAGCCAGTGTTCTTTAACCCGGCGGCGATACCGTTGATGGTGATGTAGAACGCATGCTGCAACTCGGGGTCTTCGTTGCCATCGCTCTGCTGCCGCATTTGTTTCAACAATCGCACTTGCAAGAAATTCAGCGGATCGACATACGGATTTCTCAATCGGATCGACCGCTGCAGCGTTGGTTGATTCTCTAAAACCGCACGTTGACCGGCCACGCGTAACACCCAATGTTCGGTCAGCGAGTACGCTGCCTTTATCGACGCATAAATCTCCTCGCGCACTGTCACATCGGAGACCAAATCGGCGTAGCGGCGAGCAATCCCCATGTCGGCCTTGCCAAGCGCAACCTGCAAATTATCGGTCATCGCACGAAAGAAGGGCCAGTGGCGGTGCATTTCCTGCAGCAACGCTAAGTTGTCCTCGGCCTCATCACCGCTGCCGACAAACGCCGCGATCGCCTGACCGACGCCATACCATGCCGGCAGATTGTGGCGACTTTGCATCCAGCTGAATCCCCACGGGATTGCCCGCAGTCCGGCCAGGACATCGTTTCCCTTTCGCCGGGCTGGGCGCGAACCAATTCGCATGCTGCTCAGTTCGTTGATGGGAGTCGCCTCCTGCCAATACTGCAGCAGCGCCGGGGTCTCGTAGATGAATTCGCGATAGCTTTCAAAGGCGGTCGCGGAAAGCTTTTCCATGGCGTCCAACCATGCCTTTTTCGGTGTCGCCTTGCGTTTGTGAGCCGGGGTGGAAGCGACCAGCACCGCACTAACAAGTTGCTCCAAATGCCGGGCAGCGATCTCGGGGTGGAAGTAGTAGTCATTAATGACTTCGCCTTGTTCGGTGATGCGGATACGTCCTTCGACCGATCCCGGCGGCTGGGCCAGGATCGCGCGGTTGGCCGGACCGCCGCCGCGAGCCACCGTGCCGCCCCGGCCGTGAAAAATAGTCAGCGCCACCCCGTGCTCGCGACAACATTTCGTTAGCCGATCCTGTGCCTGATACAGTTCCCAAGTCGCTGTCAGAAAACCCGCGTCCTTGTTGCTGTCGGAATAGCCGATCATCACGTTCTGTTCCATGCCCTGTGCCGCCAGATGTTCGCGATAAGCAGGGTGATTGAACAGCTTTGTCATCACATCCGGCGCGTTTTTCAAGTCGTCGCGCGTCTCGAACAACGGCGCGATCGCGGGTAGCGCGCGTGGGTTGCCATCGCTCCGCTGACAGAGCCCGAACCATTTTGCCAAAAGCAATACCGCCAGCACATCATCGACGTCTTTGGACATGCTGATGATATAGGGTCCGATCATCTCTGGACCGTACAAATCCACTGCGCGGGCGATGACATGGAACAATTGCAATAGTTCGCATGTCGTTTCGGTGTAGTCGCCCGGTTCGCCGATCGCGGGATTGTCGCTGGCAAGTTGCTGCGTCAACAAGTCAGCTCGTTCCGCAGGAGTGAGCTCTAGGTAGTTCGCGCAGATGCCCAGCTTGGCAAAGATCTCAGCCAACGCAGCATCGTGATAATCGCTAAACTGACGAATATCCAGTCTCGCTACATTGACGCCAAAGACGTTTGCTTGAATCAACGCATCTTTCAATTGAGCATCGGCGATGGTATCGGTGCGTCCGTTACGCAAACTGAGGTCAATTGTTTCCAATGGCTTCAACAGATCCGCAGCCGTTCGCAGCTCGGCCATCGGTGAATTGTCATCTTCCAGCAATCGCGATTTGACGGGATCGTGATTGGCATCGTTCAAATCAGCTTTCAACGCCGCAGCGAGCAATCGGTAAGGCTCGTCCGGATACTGCTCGGCTAGAAACTTGACGTGTCCTGAATTGCCCGCCAATTCTTGTTCGAGTAATTCAAGCAACTCGTTTGCAGGCGTATGCAATTGCTCGCTAAGACTAAGCGTGCGTGTCAGCGCACCGGCGGTCTCGCCGTGCCGCGACAACGCCATACCGCGATGCAGCCGCAACGTTTCCGCCGTGACAAACGCGGTGACGTTCGGATTTCCATCGCGGTCGCCACCGATCCAGCTGCCGAACGTCAAAAATCGTTTGGGCAGTTTCGCCGAGGGAAAGTGTTCGGCAAGAGCCTCTTCCATCTCGCGATAGATTTTCGGGACAACATCCCAAATCGTCTGGTCGAAATAATAGAGTCCCGTTTTCACTTCGTCGGTGACCGTCGGTTTCGCCTGACGTGCCTGGGACGTGAGCCACATGCCAGCGATCTCCGCCAACATTCCCTGTTTCACCCGTGCTTCATCCGCCGGCAATAGGTTCGTCTCATCAAGATGGCGGAGACCTTCTTCGATCCGTTTTAATTTCGAGATCAAAGTACGTCGTTTGGCTTCCGTGGGGTGTGCGGTGAAGACGGGCTCGATATGCAGTCCCTGCAAAATGTTTTGCATATGTAGTTCGTCAACCCCCGCGTCCGCCAGCTCCGCGATGGCAGCACGAATTGATTCGGCAATCGGCTTCGGCGATTCCGCTTTGACACGCGTTCGCAAAACCCTGGCCCGATGGTGTTCTTCGGCGACATTGATCAATTGAAAGTAAAGCGTAAAGGCTCGGGCCACTTCACAGATCTGCTGCAGATCCAATTCGCCGACAATCTCTGCGATCCTAGTGGCGATTTCGTCAGCCGAGTCATGGTCGTGTCGACGCACTTTTGACAACGCCCGAAAACGTTCTTCGAGCTCGAATGCATTGACCCCGGCTTGGCGGCGAATCACCTTCCCCAACAAATCCCCTAACAAGTGGATATCAGTGGAAAGTCGCTTGTGGAGTTGTTTGGACATCTAAATAGCGTTTTCTAAGGTTTCACTTGCAAAATTTTGATGACGATCGCCCCAATGGCTTTACTGATCAAGGCAGGATGAGGATTGCAGAACAATGGGGACAATGGCTCTACAACGATCGAATACCACCACGGAACGCATCAAATTGAACTCACTGGAATATTGCATGCAAGATGGTTGGCCGGTCAATTCCAGCACGATCAATCAAAGACCACCGTCGTGGTCCACATAATCACTTCGAGTACTCAGGATCGTCGAGTAAATTATTAGAGGGTGTGTCAAATCACCCAGTCTTGTTAATCGAATTCTCGTTCGTACACGCAGTCATTCGCGACGGCAGCAGTTGGCAGCGAAGGGAGCTTTATTTCGCGAAGAAGGGGGCCGAAAGCAAAATTCGTAATCCAAAACCAAAGACGTACTAGAAAGTCGTCGATGGGAGCATCGTGAAGCAATTTTCGGGCGATGCGTCGAATTCGCTATCGATTGCAAAACGACACTCGTGATCGTTAACGCGATTGCCCCTTTTTCGCTTGGTGAAAAAAAGTTGCATGGATTCGGTGGGGCGTCTCAACCAGAGCAAACATTTCTCGCTTGTCATCGTTCTTCCGAAGCGTACTGGCCAGTTCGTGGTCGATTCCCGGGAATTCTCGTTTCATTATCAAACTGGTGGGCTCGCCCAGGTCAGCACGTCCACTACAACGGCGAGTCTCTGAATTCGCTCCCCCTCCGCTGGAAGCCATGCGGTATGATCATCTTGTCCGCCACACCGTGCGACACGCCTAGATCTCTCGTTAAAGGATGTCGCTGCGGCAAAGCCCTCCTCACGCCTTTGAACATCAGGAAGCCTGTCTGATGCGACCGATTATTACGCTACTGTTTGCCGCTGTATGGATTAGCACCGCAACACCGTCAACCGCCGACGAACAACTCACCCTGATGAGTACGATTTTGCAATGGCAATACCCCCATTCCAAACTTAGCGGCAGCGTGATGTCGGACGCCGCCACGGTCAACGCCGATGGCAAAAGAACGATCGCGTCCCTGGTGTGCAAGACCACCATGACGACTGAAGATTCGGTTGAGAAAGTGATCGCGTTCTATAAAACGAAACTGACACCAAACCCAAAGGCTGATGACAAGACAAAAGCAGAATGGAAGGACGGACAGTGCGTCCTAATCTCGGACGAATCCGCCGGACGCCCGTTGGCCCTTCACACGATCCTTGTCACCGCAAAAGACACGTCGACCACGTTGACCGTATCGCGTGGCAAAGATGAAACGGAGACACATATCAACTGGAAACACTACGTCCGACTCTAAGTAGGTCGGTAGGAAGCATCGGATACAATTCCGTTGGCCGTTTGGGCAAACGTCGTGAAGCGTTCTTCGTGATAAAGAAAACACGAATTGACTGTAGCGAAAGTCGCAGAGTCTTTCGGCCACGCAAGTAGCACCGAAACTCTCTGCGAGTTTCGCTACGAAAAATGCACTCTCACCACTTGGATACTCATCGTGACCGCAAGACTCGTGACCGTGATTCTCGGGGTGCTTTTGCTGCCTGTCATTCTAATCGCACAAAGCGATACCGATCGCTTCGTCATGCGAATGAAGCAAGACGATAAGAACGGCGACGGCAAATTGACACTTGCTGAATTCACGGGTCCCAAACGACTATTTGAAAAACTGGACGACGATGGCGACGGCGTGCTGCTGCTTTCCGAAAACACCGCGCAGAAGCTACGAGAGGTTCGAGCAAGAGCGGGCACTAGGTCTGCGCCGGAACTGGAGAATGCCGAACGCAGGATACAAATGGAAACGACTCGGTCACGTGCGGCAGGCATGCGGGGCGGTGCGAGACAACGACCGCAACCCGATCATCAAAATGTGCGCTACGGCGAACATGAACGACATGTGTT
This sequence comes from Rhodopirellula maiorica SM1, assembly GCF_000346295.1. Taxonomy (GTDB): domain Bacteria; phylum Planctomycetota; class Planctomycetia; order Pirellulales; family Pirellulaceae; genus Novipirellula; species Novipirellula maiorica. The sequence continues at coordinate 22,112 of NZ_ANOG01001057.1, forward strand.
GGATGTCTATTTGGCCGAAACCGAAAACAATAAACCTGCGCCATGCATGATTTGGATCCATGGCGGCGGATTTCGACGAGGAGACAAGTCCGAAGGAAGCATGTTTTCAAGCTTCTTTACCCAGAACGGGATTCACTATGTGACGCTCAATTATCGTTTCAGCCAGCATGAGATTGCACCTGCCTGTTTTCACGACTGCGCCCGTGCGTTGCAGTTTCTAAGGCGAAACGCAGAAACATGGAATATTGATACAAAGCGAATTGCAATCGGCGGCGGTTCGGCTGGTGCGGGGCTGGCACAATGGTTGGCCTACAGCCCAGACCGAGCGAACCCAACGGCACAGGATCCGGTGATGCGTGAGTCGACTCGGGTTTCCGCACTCATCTTGCTCAATGCCCAAACCTCGTACGACTTCCGTTGGATCAAGCAGCATATTCCTGGCGATGCGTGGATGGGCGAGGGGTTGCAGCAGCTATTTGGCTATACGATCGAGGATGTTGACGAATTGAACGACAAGCAACTCCGAACGATTGAGGAGTGCTCGCCGCTGACTCATTTCAGTGGCGATGATCCGCCCACCCTCTTGTTTTACCGCCGGTCCAGAGATCCACAGATCGCAGTGCAGAACCCGATGGACGGGATCCACCATCCTCTGTTTGGTCTCGAGCTAGAAGAGCGTGCCGATAAATGGGGTGTTCCGTGCGAAGTTTTTACTGTCGAAACACCAAAGGATCGCATCTTCTACAACAACCGCTGGGACTACGCGGTTGAATTCTTGGAAAAGCATTTTCAAATGAAATAGTCTCGACCTCGACGTGTTGCAGCTTGCGAAGCGAGCGAGACCAGACGCGGCATGTGTCACCCACGAAGTGCGCTGTGCGCATCCTCATTCGCTTCTCGCCAATCTGCGTTTCTGGGAAACCGCGGTCAAGCTGCCGCCGGCCGCAGATCACATCACACGGGTCGCATCACGCAGCTCACATCATCCAATACCCGCTGCGTCCATAGTGATGGTGAAGCCTCTCTTCGTATTCACGATCGATCCATTCCGACGGATCAAACTCGGGTGACTGCTTGATTCGATCGCTCGTTAACCCCACCGTGACCGAAGCCTCGCCCCACGAGATCGCTTCGATCCAGTGGATCGCAACGAGCACCTTGCGACCTGGCAGCCAATTCCGAGTGTCCACGACCAGATAGCGAACAATCCAACCATCGTCATCGAGCACGAAATCCTCCACATGACCGATCGCTTCGTCTGTCGCTCGGATATCATAACCCTGCACTTCACTGGCACTTCGCAAGTGGGGGTCGCCAATTTCGGTTGCATGGGAATCGGCTTGCACCGATAGGGCGGTTTCAAGCGGAAACGTTGGCGGTCCACCGCCAGCCAGTGTCGCGCCGGCGGGTCCCCAATAGAAAGGAACGGCGTAGTGGCTCATCAGCTCGGCTTCCTTTTGACGCGATATTGGCTGGTGAACACTGACATCGGGGCTTGCTTTGACCTGCGATCGCGTCAGCGAGACCTTTGCAGTGCCGCTGCGCCAATCGGTATGCTCGAGCACTGCGGGTGGCAGCAAGACTTGCCGACCGGGCAACCATTTTCCCGTATCAACGACAAGATAACGTACACCCCACTCTTGCGAATCGAACAGCACGTCTTTCACGCTTCCGACAAACCCGTCCGCTCCTTCGATCGCAGCATTTTTCAGACGTGAGAATGGAATTCGCATCGTATCGAACCTCTTTTAAGACATCGGATTTTTATGACATTGGAATGAACCGAAACCGGTCACGCCGGTGGCGGCGGCGATTCAACGAAGTTGCCACCGCGACGAAAAATTACCGCAGATGCTTGCGAATGCGTTGATCTAATTCCGATTGCGAGTCCGCAAACGTTGCGAGTCCGGCCAATGTCATTAGTGAGTCGATTGCCAAATCACCGCGAACGATCCGCTGTTGCCAGCGATCATGCTTGGGAATTTTGCCGTCATCGGCAATCGCCTGCTTTTCCTCCGCCGCCATCTCAGGGAACAGATCTTCGACGAGGTGATCAGCTGCCATCTGTTTCAGTTCGACCGCATTGGCGGGTGGCAACAAAATCGCCTTTTGCACGAAATTACGTTCTTCCTTGCTGACATCCCATAGTTTTTCAATTCGTACGGTATCGGGATCAACCTGATCGCCCAGTCTAACCGTCGGCGAATCGTTCAATTGAGATTGCCAAGGTTGATCGAGCGTTTGCTCGGCATGCTTGGCGACTTTGGTGGGCATCGTGATCACGTCAACCCCGGCGAGCTTGGGCAATTGAGATGCGTCCCGCAAACTGGCGGCGATTTGCTGAGTGTCGGTCGTCGGCAACCCTCGAGAGAACGTATTGACCTCAGCTTGGCTGGCCAGTGTGGCCTTTTCACCAACGCCTTGACCATCACCAAGTTGATTGTCGGCGACATAGGAATTCAAACGGCCGAGAAAGACGTTCACAAACGATGGACGCGACAATGCGGTTGCGACATAGTTTTGCCGAGCACTGAAACCGAGCGTGCAGTTCACTCGTATCCCCTCATCACGTAATTGCTTGATGGCAATCAAGCCAGACGGAGTGAAGGGAACTTTGACGATAAAGAACTCGGGGCAGATTTCATGGCATCGCCTTGCGAATGCGATCGTTGCCTCGCTATCGTGCGCAACTTCGGTATGCAGTTCCACACTCACATTACAGCGAAACTGCTGGACCAATTTTAACGCGTGACATAGATTCAAAACAAAACCAATTTCACGAACTTTCATATCGTCCGCAACATCGCCAACCAGCTTACTTATTTCGGGAACCAAGTCATCGTACGTTCCATTCTGAACCTCCTCGTTCAATAGCGTGTTATTGGTCGTCACCCCGCTGAATTGTTGGCACCACAGCGAGTCGATCGATCCGATATCACCGCTGTCCAACCACAACGACGTATTCGTCGCGTTGACGCTCTGCCAAAAATCACTGACGCTCGGTTCGCGCGGCGCGGACTCGAGATCCACGCGATTGCGTACAAAATCGGCAATACGCTGCGACACCTGCGAATCGGGTGTGATGGTTTCGACCGAATCGCGGGCGGATTCAACATAAGACATGACGCAGTAAACCTCCAAAAAATGCGAGTTGATAACCCCAATCAAATTGGTGCAAAGCTTGCGCCGTCCAGTGATGACCGGGGCGTGCAAATCCTCAGCATTCTCTCGCTGGGAACAATGCGTTGGGACGTGCGGTAAATAACTTGCGGAAGTCACGTATTTCCGCCGGGCTCGCGCCCAATGCCATCTACTTTCGTAGTGGGACTCGCCAGAGTTCCTGGTGTTTCAAAAGCAATGATGGGAATTCTGGCGAATCCCACTACTTGAGCAT
>NZ_ANOG01001058.1 GCF_000346295.1 Rhodopirellula maiorica SM1
CGCAAATGAAATACACGCACATGGATCACGCGAACAGGAACCCACAATGATTTCTTTCAAAAACGATGCACTTGCGATCACGATCACCGCGGCAACGCTGTTGCACTCGATTGCCTTGACCGGTTGTCAAACGAACGCTGCCGAGCCTATCGCTGCAGGCACCGAAACGATCGATTCGGTGACGCTGTACCGCGACCAAGCCACTGTCATGCGGCAGATCGACGTCCCCGCGTCGACTCAGTTGCAGCAAATCCGGGTGACCGATCTACCGGAGAGCTATGTGGATGGAACTGCGTTCTCACAATGTGAATCGGGCAGCGTCATTCGATCGACTCGCGTGATGACCGTCGATTCGCTTTCGCCCGAAAACGAGCAAAAAGTCAAAACGCTTGCTGACCAATACGCGTCGCTGGTTCGTGATCTGAATAATGCCCAACAATCATCCACGGTGATCGAACAGGATCTGATCACGCTCGAGAAACTTGTCGACTTCTCGGCAAGCAAAACGCTTGAAAACTTGGATCGTGCCACGCTCGACGTGCGATCCGTTACCGCATTGACCGACTTCACCATGCAGCGGCGACGGCAACTCGCCAGGGAATTGCATGAACAACAAATCGCGATCGAAGATCTGACAAAGGCGATTCAAGTTAACCGGGCCAGCATCGAATCGATCCACAACACGCGCGGCAAAACGAGTGAAGCGCTGATCGAAGTGATCTCTGCCGACGGCGGTCCACTGCGGTTCAGCTACCAAGTCAGCGATGCAGGATGGTCACCGAGCTACACCGTCCGAGGCAAACGCATCGATCAAAAAACTGCGGAATTTGCAATCGAATTCAAAAGCGTCATTGTTCAGAACAGCGGCGAAGATTGGAACGATGTGAAGTTGACCTTGTCGACCGCTCAACCCGATTTGCACTCCGCCGGTCCAGGTTTGACTCCCTTGCGAATTGGCATCGCGGAATCAAGTGCGAGCTCATCATCGCGAAGTTCGTCAATGGCACCAAAGGAACTCGAAATCCCCTCATGGCAAGATCAGATGGTTTGGCATCGCGACATCACTCGTAATGCAGAATCGGGAATGAAACAAATTGCCGAACTCGAGGCCCCTGCGGAAATCAAACGCGACATTGCGATCGATGCGGGTTCCGACATCAGCGACGAGAGCTACAAGATCACCGACCGTATCAAAATCCCAAGTCGGCTTGAACACCAAACGGTCGCAGTCACGCGAGACACATTGCCGGGTGATTTGAACTACGTCGTCACGCCACTGCTAAGTAGTTTTGCGTTTCGTGAAGCGGACTTAAAAAACACGATCGGCCGGAACATGATCGCAGGCGACGCCGATATCTACTTGGATGAAAACTTTATCGGCAAAACCACACTGCCGCCCACCGCAGCGGGACAACGTTTCCGCATCGGTTTCGGAGCCGACCGTCAAGTCCGAACCAGACGTGAACTAATGTCGCGTGATTCGTCGGTCCATGGCGGCAACCAACGTGTCGCAATGAAATACCGGCTGGTCGTTTCTAACTATCACGACACCGTGATCCCCATCCGCTTGTTGGACCGCATTCCGCTGGCCATGCAAAACGAATCAGTCAGCGTTACGTTGGCGACCGACACCGCAAATCAATTGTCCACCGATCCGCTGTATCTACGAATGCAAAGACCGACAGGAATATTGCGTTGGGACCTCGAAATTCCCGCCGAGCGATTTGGCAGCGACGCTTTCGATTTCGAATATCAGTTTACGATCGAACTCGATCGAGAAAAACGCATCGTTGGTGACCGCATGTTCGAACAGATGCGAAGCGACTATCGGTTCGAGAACACAGGCGGTGGCGGTTTCGGTGGCGGCATGGGAGGTATGGGCGGCGGATCGTTTTAATAACCGTAAACCGAAAGCGACACGGTTATACATGCAGGTTCAAGCAAACAACGCGGATGCCGGATCGGCAGACGCCATTGCAGATTTTTCATCGATCCGGCGCTAACCAAAACGGCCTTCGACTAGCGTGGCTGCGGAGTAATTGGCGTCCTTGATCCGGCCTACGACTGTTTCAGCATCGCGGAAACCTGGCTTGCATCAAAGGCAAACGCTCCCAATTCGGTAGCGTTTTGTGCAGCAACAATCGAGGCAACTTTCGCACACTCGCGCACCGAACGTCCTTGCGTCCAAGCCCACAGGAACGCACCGTGATAGGTATCGCCGCAGCCGGTGGTGTCTCGGACGTGGTCCACTCGGGTTGCCGCTTGATGCCAAGGCGTCTCGCCGTTTGCGGCAATCCAACTGCCCTGTTCACCGCAAGTCACTCCAACGCAACTGGCCGGAAACTCACGCTGCAGGAACTCGACAAGTGATGCGGTTGAAACTTTGCCGCAGTTTTGCGTCCGTACTTTGAAATGTTCGAATGCAAAATGCTCGGACACGATCAAAATGTCACTTGCCTGGACAAGCGGCAGCACCTCGCTGCGGTAGCGATGGGCTCCGCCGTCAAACGAGACGAGCGTGCCGTGCTGCTTGGCGACCTCGATCGCTCGTGAACAAGCCCGCAAGTGTCGACCGTTGAGATGAAGAATTTTTGACGCGGCAACGGCGTGTTCCAACTCGTCGCTGCAGGGCAATTCGCGTTCACTGGCGGGCGAAAACACGATCGTCCGCGATGCCGACGCGGCGTTGACCCAAATTGTCGCCAACGACGCGGATTGATCGTCGCTTTGCCGGACATGTGTCACGTCCACCGATGCGGCGCGTAATGCTGCCAAAATCGACTCGGACATCGGATCAATCCCGAGTAAATCAGCAAACGCGACGCGGCCACCGAGAGCGCCCGCGGTCGCGGTGGCCACGGCAACGCCGCCCCCGACTCCTACCGCTCGCTGCTGGGCCCGCACCACCGTTTCCTCGGCCGGAAAACCGTCCACCACCATCACGGCGTCGAGAACCGAAACTCCGATGCCGAGCACGTCAAACCGTTTTTGCAATTGAGTTTCCTTGTTTCTTGACTGGCTCCCTTGACACCGCGGCGGCTCGCATCAATTATCAATCATTCTATGACGAAGATGACTGGACTTGCAAAACGCTTTCTCAAAGCGGCCCCTGTTTGTCCACGCGACGCTCGCGTGGCGGCTGCAATCGATTCCAGTCGCGTCACTCACCATGTTGTCGGATATCCATTGCTGTGGCTCACTGGCATCTCCTGGACACGTTTGCGTCGCGACGCAACCTCGTCCGCGTCCGCTCTTTCCCCGCCTTCCTCACTGTCGCCCTCTGCAGCACTCTGCTGACGATGACGCTTGGTGCCGCTTCGGCATCCGCAGCGGACATCGATCCGATGGATTGGCCCAATTGGCGAGGGCCTCAACAAAACAGCTGCTCGCACGAGACCGGGTTGATCGAAAAGTTTAACCCCAAAGCAGGCGACGGCAGTAACGTTTTATGGAAGAGCGACTTTGCCGCTGGCATCTCCACGCCGATCGTGATGCACGGACGCCTTTATACCATCGTGCGTGACTCACCGGGCACCCGCAAGGATGCCGAAAAAGTGATTTGTTTGGATGCCGCCAACGGCGAACTGATTTGGGAGAACATCTACAACGTGTTTCTCTCGGACGTGCCCGCCGAACGCGTCGGATGGTCCAACGTTTGTGGCGACCCCGAGACCAATCAAGTCTATGCGCTCGGTGCATGTTGTTTACTGCAGTGCATCGACGGCGAAACCGGAAAAACGCTTTGGGAACGCTCGTTGAGCGAAGAATACGGGATGCTCAGCACGTATGGCGGCCGCACGAATTCGCCGGTGGTGTTCGAAAACCTTGTCATCATCAGTGGCGTGACCACCGGCTGGGATGAAACCGCCCGTCCGGCTCACCGCTTCTTTGCATTTGATAAAAACAAGGGCGATTTGGTTTGGATCACGAGCACGCGACCGCTTCCCGAAGACACCACCTACAGCACCCCGACGATCGCAGTGATCAACGGCCAACAAGTTTTGGTGACGGGCTCAGGCGACGGCATGATTCATGCCATCCAGCCACGCACCGGCAAGGTGCTTTGGCAAGAAGCCCTTTCGCGTCGTGGCATCAACACCAGCGTCACAGTCGACGACGAAGGCAAAGTGTACGCCAGCCACGGTGAAGAAAATCCTGAGGGAACGGCAATGGGCGCGGTCGTCCGGATCGATGGCGAATTTGCGTCGATCGATTCGGCCTCGGCCCAGCAGTGGCGAACTGAAGAACTGACCGTTGGAAAAAGCTCGCCGCTGAAGGTCAAGAACCGAATTTATGTGGTCGAAGACTCTTCCCGATTACACATCTTGGATAGCGAAACAGGCGAGGAAATTGGCAAGCCGCTGAAGCTTGGCACCGCGATGCGAGGCAGCCTGCTGTACGCCGACGGTAAGATTTATGCGTGCACCGCGACCGGCTATTTCTATGTACTGAAACCGAGCGAAGACGGTGTCGAGACGCTGTTCAAAGTTCGACTGCCCAGCGGGCATGACGTCGGCGGATCACCGATCGTTTCGCATGGACGCATCTACTTGCCGACCACCGGTGGTTTGTTCTGTCTCGGCAACAAAGACGTCGAACCGAGCATGGGACCGATCGAGCCATCGGCAAGCGAGATTCCCGTCAGCGAAAACCTTCAAGTCGCTCAACTGCAATTGATCCCCGCCGAGGCGATCGTTCGCCAAGGAAGCACGCTACCATTACAAGTGATTGCGTTCAACTCGCTCGGCCAACGACTCGATTCGCAGCCGACCGATTTGACGTTCGATGTCACAGTCGATGGCGGCACGGTTGATTCCGACGGGCTATTCCATTCGTCCGGCGACCATGCTCATCAAGCGGCGATCATCACCGTTCGAAGCGGTTCGATCTCGCAACAAGCTCGGTTACGGGTGATTCCAGATTTGCCGTGGATGTTCGATTTCTCCTCGGGCGAAGTTCCCGTGACTTGGATCGGAGCTCGTTACCGTCACGAAGCTCGCGTGATTGACGGTAATCCCGCGATGGTCAAGATCACCACGATCCCCAAAGGAACTCGCAGCCAAACGTGGATGGGCCCCGCGGATTTGAGCGACTACACCGTTACGGCGGATGTCAAAGCAGCCGCCGGAGCCTCAAAACTTCCTGATATCGGATTGATCAACGGACGCTACACGCTTGATTTGATGGGCGAGTCACAACAACTGCAAATCCGCACCTGGACCGCTCAATTGCGGATGGCAAAGAGTGTTCCGCTGCAGTGGCAGGCGGATACTTGGTACACGCTGAAGGTGCAAACCAAAGTGGAAAACGGCGAAGCGATCGTCCGTGGCAAAGTGTGGCCAAGGGATCAGACCGAGCCGAGCGAGTGGACGTTGACGGCAACCGACGAAGCCCCGAACCATCAGGGCAGCCCCGGGTTGTTTGGCAACGCCACCAATGCAGAAATTTTTATCGATAACGTCTCGGCGAGCCGCGAACGGTAAGCTGTGATTGGATGAGTTACCTCGCGAAGATCCAATTCGCGAATTTTGAAACGCCGCGCAACCCAAATGCCATCGGGCTCGTGCAATTAGTGCGTCGATTCCATTTGCGGTTCCAGCGACGGCTCAAACGCGTCCAGACTGGGCGAATACTTGTGCAGCAAGATCGTGCCGATTTCGAAGCAAGCTTCACCGAGTCGGCGGACTCGCGTGACGCGTACTCGGACCCAGAATGTGGGTAGCACGACGCGAAGCTCTTCCTCAGGAAAGAACTGCACCGAACTTAAAAATCCAGCACCGGTGCGTGAGAAGTCGCGGGTGTAGATTCCAATCGGACGGTTTGGACGCGGACAAAACGGCAAAGCGACGTCCGACCACAACAGACCGCGAGTGCGAATGCTGATGCGTTGGTTGCTACGTTCGTCGGTGGGAAATGAATTGGATGCCTCGCCGTTGCTGGCGAAGTAATCAGACAATTCCACAGGCAACTGAATATCCCAGTGCACCTGTTCGATCAGTCCGCTTAGGCGCTGAGAATAATCGACTTCCAACATTCCAACACCTCTGGATCGAATGACGCGGAACCCTCACGCTCGAGTATCTCAAGAGCCTTGTGGCGTGTAAGGGGTTTTCGGTAAGGACGCTGGCTGGTCAGTGCTTCGAACACGTCCACCACCGCACAGATTTTGGCCCACGGGTGAATTTCAGAGCCCACACATCCGACCGGATATCCATGGCCATCCATCCGTTCGTGATGCTGATAGACCATCAATAATTGGCCTTCGTTCAAATCGGTTCGTTTCGCCAGTTTGCGGAACCCTAAACCAGGATGACGTTTAACCTGTCGAAATTCCCAGTCATCAAGCTTGCCCGGCTTGCTGAGAATCCGGTCGTCGATATCGAGTTTGCCGAGATCGTGAAGCAGACCGCCTGTGGTGATTTGTTCGACCTCTTCGGCCGAGTACCCCAAGCCGGCGGCCAACATCGCCGAATAGAACGCGACATTGGTTGAATGGGTAAAGGTGGCGTAGTCGTGGTGTAGTACGCGGAACATATCGCTGGCGGCAAACTCGTCTCGCGTAATAATTTCGGCAGTCAACGCGCCGAGTTGGCTGACCGTTGCGACCGCTTCGTTGACATCACGATTGCCAAACGCCGAGCGGAGCGTATCGAGCACGACTTCGTTCAACGCGCCGACTTGCAATTGCGGCGTGACATTGCTGGAAACTAAATCCGCATCCAGCAAACGACGCAGATAGGATTGATAACGGGGTCCCGATTCTTTTTCGATATACAGTAGGTGATTGCCGCGATCACGAAGACGGTCCAGATCATCCAACGTCAACGGATACGTGGCGCCGCGGTAAAGAACGAACCGCCCCGAATCCTGTTCACGCTGAAACAGATCCAGCCCAACCGCACTTGCGGGCAGCAAGGTCGCGACGCTAATCGGTAGAAAGTCCAGAGCGAGCATTCGAAACGCACCTAAAGGTTCATCTCAACAACCTTACGTCAGGTCATTGCCTAAAAACCTAGGACGTACGTTCGCACCCCGCCGGATGTATCCCCTCTGAAAATTCACTTTTCTTCACTAGGCGAGCGGTGCCCACCGTCTTTAATCGGTGTAACCCCTACGACACTCCCATCGTGAACCGACACCATCATGACGCACCACTGTCCGATCGGAAGCAAGTGCAATCAAAGTGAGCTCAGGAAGATTTTTGTTCAGCGGATGCAATCATTTGTTGAAGGATTTCTTTCAGTGAAACCCTGATATCCCAATCGGGATAATGAGCTCTCAACTTGGACAAATCGCTGATGTAACAGATGTGATCTCCCTTTCGATTGTCTTCGGCAAGCGAAAAGTCCAACTTATATCCCCCAATCTCTTCAATCAACGCGATGCACTCCAGCACGCTGGCGGCATTTTCGCGGCCGCCGCCGATATTATAGACCTCGCCTGGACGCGGATTCTTGGCAAACGCTTCGAATGCTTTGACCACGTCACTGCATTCGATTTGATCACGGACTTGTTTTCCCTTGTAACCAAAGATGGTGTAGGGTTTGCCCACGACGGCGACGTGGACGAGATAGCTGAGAAAGCCGTGCAACTCGACACCACTATGGCTGGCCCCGGTTAAACAGCCGCCACGGAACACTCCGGTCTTCAACCCAAAGTACTTGCCGTACTCTTGTGCCAAGACATCCGCAGCCGTTTTGGAAGCGCCAAACAACGAGTGCATCGTTTGGTCAATTCGGCATGATTCGTCGATCCCGTCAAAGTCCTCGGGGTTGGCGTATTCCCAACGTGTATCGAGTTCTTTTAGCGGCAATTCGTTCGGCGCGTCACCGTACACCTTGTTCGTGCTCATGTGGCAAAACACGGCGTCCGGAGCAAATTGGCGGGTCGCTTCGAGCAGGTTTAGCGTGCCGACCGCGTTGACCTCGAAGTCCAGAAACGGGATCGCAGCCGCTTTGTCGTGCGATGGTTGGGCGGCGCAGTGAACGACAAGATCTGGAGGCTCATTTTTGAACAAATCCAAAATCGCATCGCGGTCGCGAATGTCGATCGAAACGGTGCGAAAGTTCTTCGTTTCTGACTCGAGTTGACTCTGATTCCAACGGGTGCTGCCATCAGGACCGAAAAAGGTCGCTCGCATGTCATTGTCAATCCCGATCACTTGATCGCCTGCGGCGTCCCAATGACGGACAGCCGCCGAACCGATCAACCCGCTTGACCCCGTTACCATTACTCTCATGAGATTCTCTGTCCTGTCGCGAAATCAAAACCGTGTCGTTGCCGTGATGCTGTATGGCGATTGATTGCTGCGATTGTAGTTGCCAGCGACATCCCGACTAGGTTGGAGCGTCGTTCAACCCACGACATTCAAGAAATCATCACCTGCATAAAACGTATAACCGGACACTGCAAAAACACACACACGACTTCCGCGACGCCCCACTCAAATCCCCTTCAGCTGCAACGCAGCACTAGGGCGTTACCACAAATTCGGCAGGCAACTCGTATTTCCCTTCGGCAGCTTGACGTGTCGTAATCAACAATTCCTTCTTACCCGGACGTGTGGGATCATCTGCGACGACCCAAATCAGAGCTTGCTTGACGTCATGCGACCCGGTGGCGGTTTTGTCTGGATTGGCGCCCAACAGCAAATCTGTCAGCACTTGGCGAAACGGCATCTCCTTTTTCGCAAACCCGCGTATCTGCTGATTCTGAGTGATCCCCATCTTCTGTAAATCGCCACCGATGATTCGCATCGGCGGAACCTCGGTCCCCTCGGGTAACGAAGCCGCAAATTGCTCGGCGATAATGTTGATGCCAAATTCAAGCGACTCTTGGTCAAACGTCACGGACATCTTTTCGGCAAGCAACTCATCCAACGTAAACGTCTTCTTGGGTGTCGTCGCAGCAACGTTCGGTCCGGCGTCGCCGGTGGTATTGATCGCGAACAAGGTAGCCAGTGTGATCTGCGACGCCGCATCGGCAGGCAAATAGGCGTTGCTGATTGCGGCTTGGTCGGCGACGCCAAAGCGAGAATAATTGCTCAGAAAACCCATCATCGCAGGCAACTGGTTCGCCAACAAACGCCATGACGAATCCGGCACGGCATCAAGTACAAAATCCCGTGCCCATTGCGGAGTCTCCTCGATCGCCTGTTTCAGATTTTGCATCAACGTCGCTTCGCCAATCCCGCCACTCGGAGACAATCGCACCTCGGTATACAGTCGGTCTTCGTCAAAGTGAGCCAAACACATCGCGGCGGCTACGTCGGGAATCAAAAATGATTTCAACGGAGGCTCCAGACGAGGCGCACCGACTTCGATCAATTTTCGTCCATCGGCGAACAGAAAATTTGGCGTTACGATCAAGGCCAGATCGTTTTTCGTACTCGTTGCATCCCACAGCGACTGCATACTGCGAGGCAGCAGGATGTTCGCACCACCGTTTTCGGCAATCTCTTTTGCGCGAGCAATCGACGAAACCGAGAACCGCGTCACTTGGTTCTCGCTCGTATCGGCGTCGTTGATGAAGTACGCATCCGAGTCGAGTTCGTCTCCCGCATACAACGTCGCTCCATCAGGCGTACGTGATGCCGACACGTCCCATGCTTCGGTCAACGTATCGACCGAGACAGGATCCTGCAGCGTGACCGCAAGCGAAATTTCGGGCCACCCATCGGTGCCCTTGTGCATTGCAATCGAAAGCCGGTCCATCTGTTCAACCGGCACTTTCGCACGTGCCGACGCTTGATCAAGCAACTGCTTTAGATCCGGTGCAAGAGAATCAAGAAAATTGCTGCCGCTACTCTTTGCACGTAGTTCCGCAAAGTTCACCGTCATGATCAACGATGGCCCCGGCGGAAGCATCTCAAGCGGCGCTGCGGACTCTGTGACGAAAGGTGGTAACCACAACAATCGATCATCATCCACCACTTGATACCCCGGTATCGCTACCGACGTGGGCTCGCGTTGGGCTGGCTTGGGCTGCGAATCAACATCACGACCACTGACCGAGGGAATGCGAGCAGGAATAGGCGGACGCGGTCGCTTGCGGACCTCTTGCCTTGACTCGCCCGGGCCGCCGACGATCAACATGATCACCAGCATCACGACCATCACCGATAAACCGCCCAAAATGAGTGGCGCTTTGTTGGATTTCTTTTTCCGGCGACGACGTCTCGCCGGTGGCGGTGGTGGCGTCTCGGATTCAGGCGGTGCGACTGGCGGAGCGACAATTTTTTCGGTTGTCACGGCCGGCACCACAGCGACCGGAGCGGACTCAGATGCACTTTCCTGCGCGGCGTCTGTTTCAGCGCTATCCGGTTGGGCAAGATCCGCTTGGGCAGTGACCGCAGACGACGGGTTCGCCGCGACCGACGCCACCGAACTTGCGGCGGCAGGTTCGCTGGCGACGGGTTCGCTTGGCGGTGCTTTGGCTGCCGAAGTTTTGCTTGGTGAAGGCTTATCTGCTTTCGCCTCGGTCGACGATGGCGGCTTGGTGACCGACGCCGCATCGTCGCTTGCGCCAGCGGATTCGCCGACCGCTGCTGCCGTGTCGCTTTCGATCGGAGGTGCGGTGGGAGTCGCGGCCGCCGATGGCGAGGAGGCAGCCGGATCGATCATCGCCGCCGTCGCACGCAGCGCATCGGCAAACTGGGCGATCGAGGCAAATCGTGACTGTGGATTCTTTGCCAGCGCAAACGCCACCACTCGCAACAACGGATCACCTGCCTCACCTGCTGCGACCGCTTTGGCGATCGGCGACGGAATTTGCGAAGCATGCAGCGCCATCAACTCGTCAACCGAATCCGCCTGGAACGGCATCTTCCCGATCACCATCCGGCAAATCAGACACCCCAGCGAATAAATGTCCGTCGCGGCGCTGCAGGGCGTTGAGGGATCCGCTAGCTCTGGAGCCGCATAAGCATGCGGCGACTCGAGCACATCCAACCAGGAATAGGGATTCGTCAGCATCGCGGAAACGGCGGGCCCCGATGGATCTCGCAACAAACGTATCGCCCCCTCTTTGCCAATCCACACTCGATCGGCTCGTACGTCGCCATGCCACAGCGAACTGGCATGCAACGCGGTCAACGCGTCACAGATCGCAATCCCAATCTCACACGCACGTTTCGCCTTGATCCGTGGATGCTTTTTCAACACCTCCGACAGCACCTCGCCGCTCGGCAGCGGCGAAAAAACCACAATGTTGTCGTCGACGCGATCCAATTCAATCGACTGAAGCGACGATTGAGTCACGCCGGCGTGGGCGGCAATCCATTGATCCCGACCGCCGCTCAGCTGTTCCGGAGTGGGACGAAACAGTACGCCCAAGCCCGCTTCGCGATCCGCATCCTGCTCGTTCGACCGCCGAACCACCGGCAACCAACGACTCAGCGGCGGCGCCGCAGCAGCATCGGTTTGCAGATATCCGCCATAACGCAAGCTCGTTTTTTCGGAAACCAGAAGCTGCTTAGCTTGATACTGCGTCAGCACACGGGACTTGACCAAGTATTTAGCCAGCGTGACCGCATCGTCGGGCGGCAATCCCCCGGTTTTCTCGGCATAACTCGCCGCGTATCGTTTGCACCCCGCCGCATCGGTTACACCGTTACGAACCAATCTTGCCCAGAATTCGCTTAGTGCGACCGTCATGAATAAACAACAATTCGATGTCGAGAAGGAAACGCTTGTAGGGGAAAAACGCTTTCGCCGCTGAATAGTCTAATGGATTGACCGATTTCAGCCGACCACGGCATTAGCGGGGCGGTCTCTTGTAGCCCGTCTGATCAAACAGCCCGTCTGATCAACCGCTGGCGATCGCCCAGTGCCATCAGCTCCGTCGCAGGTGACTTTTGTCAACTTTACTCCGTTAGTTTTTCAGCAACGTAGAGCTTTCAGACGAATCGAGCTAGACTTTTAAGATAACGAGCGCTGCGACAGCGATCCCATCACGAACATGCATCACTTGAGTTTCCATTGAATATTGTCTTTCTATCGACTGAGGCCGTCCCGTTCGCCAAGACGGGTGGACTCGCTGACGTATGTGGCACTCTCCCCTCGAAAGTCGCCGCGTTGGGGCATCGAGCCACGTTGATCATGCCCGCATTTCGAAGCATTCGCAGTGCAGGATTGCCAATCGAGTCGACCGACACCAGTTTCGCGATCCCGATGAGCCCTCAGAAGCTGATTGGGGCACGCATCCTGAAATCAAAACTGCCTGACGGAGACGTCCCAGTCTGGTTTATCGACCAACCGCAATATTTCGATCGCGAATCGCTGTACGGTACCTCCAACGGCGACTACCCGGACAATGCCGAACGATTCGCATTCTTTTGTCGCGCCGCAATGCATGCGATCTCGCGACTCGAAGGGCCCATCGATATCGTCCACTGCAATGATTGGCAATCGGGATTGGTGCCCGCGATGATGGCGGCCGAACCTAATGCCTATCCCTGGATCAAAAAAGCTTCGTCCATCTTCACCATCCATAACCTGGCATACCAAGGTCATTTCGACCGCGACTCGTTCCGCTGGACCGGACTGGATTGGAAACATTTCAATTCCAATCAGTTCGAGTACTACAACCATCTGAACTTTTTGAAGACCGGCATCGTCACCGCCGATATGATCACCACGGTCAGCCCCAAGTATGCCGAGGAGATTTGCGGCCCCGAACAAGGCTGTGGACTCGACGGTGTACTACGCGGTCGACACGACCGGCTTTCGGGAATCATAAACGGAATCGACCAAACGGTTTGGAATCCCGAAACTGACACCAAGCTTGCGGCAACCTATGACGCTCGTTTTTACAAACAAGGCAAGCTGGCGAACAAGCGTGAGATCCAACAGCGGTTTGGCCTCGAGCCCAACGAGTCACTCCCGATGATCGGACTTGTGGGGCGATTAGCAAGCCAAAAAGGCTGGGACATGATCCTGCCGGTGCTGCAAGCTCATTTGGCTGAGGATCGTCCGGCACAGTGGGTTGTGCTCGGTAGCGGCGAGGCTCGTTACGAGGAACCGCTTCGCCAATTGGCGCAAGCTTTCCCCAAACGCTTTGCCTTGTATCTCGGTTTTAGCGACGAATTAGCACACTTAATCGAAGCCGGCTCGGATGTCTTTGTGATGCCAAGTCTATACGAGCCGTGCGGACTGAACCAATTGTATAGCCTTCGCTACGGCACTGTGCCGATTGTCACAGAGACTGGTGGCCTAGCGAACACCGTGGTCGACTGTACAGCAGAAACACTCAAAAACGGCACTGCAACAGGCTTTTTCATCCCCGCGGTCAACGCGGAATCGCTGGACCAAACCATTGGACGGGCATTGCACCTGAGATATCACGAAAAAGAAAAATGGCAACAAATTATTGAGACCGGAATGTCGCAAGACTTCTCGTGGCGGCATAGCGCCGACCAGTACATCGAACTTTATGCAAAAACCATTGCCCTTAAAAACTCGAAGGAAAAAACGATCATCAAACGTCGAGATGAATCAGCAACTTTTCGCTAATTTTGTCTCGCCAAACCCTACGAACATCCGTTAGGATCACGTATGGTCCCTGCACCCCCACAGGAATTGGTGCACCAAAATAAACCTGTATGCGAAGTAGTCCCTTGATCGAAAACGCCCCCTCGCGAATCGCGAATCGAAACAAAAAATTGGTGCGTCTACAGCGACGCGGTGGGGCCCCAACGAAGCCCGCTTCACACGAGGCGGAAACACGATTACTTGAAACGAGCAGTTGTGCCGAATCCCGCCTCGATCCGATCACGGGCGACTGGACAATCTTTGCACCTCATCGCGAAGCACGTCCGGATCAATTTGGCAGCGAGCAGCGAGTTGCATCTACGGCCGCGATGGAGTGCCCTTTCTGTGCCGGTGAAGAACACACCACGCCGCCACCAACCTGGGTCGCCAAGATCAATCCCGACGACAGCTTTCAAGTGCTGTACCCAAGCTCGGACGGCGCTACCGCACCGCCGGACACCACAAGCGATTGGTCCGTTCGTGTCGTCCCCAACAAA
>NZ_ANOG01001059.1 GCF_000346295.1 Rhodopirellula maiorica SM1
ACGATTTGCTGGTTCGCGAAGAATTGAACGTCAAAGCGGTCGACTACACCACCGAAGGCGACCAATATGTCCAGTACACCGTGGTCCCAAATTTCAAACGACTTGGCCCTCGCGTTGGCAAGAATATGCCGGCGGTCAAGAAAGCTTTGGGAGCGGCCGATGGCAACACGCTGCTCACGGCACTCGGACGTGACGGATTCGTGGAAATCGAATTGCCTGGCGGTGAGTCGTTAAAACTCGACAACGAAGACATCGAAGTTCGCCTGAAAGCCAAAGAGGGCTGGGCGGCGAGCCAAGGTGCCAGCAGTGTTGTTGTTCTGAACACCGAGGTCACTGACGAACTCCGCCGCGAAGGGATCGCCAAGGACCTGATCCGCACGATCCAAAGCAAGCGGAAAGACCTCGATTGCGGCTACACCGATCGCATCACCGTGGGCATCCTCAGCGACGACATCGAAGTCGCAACGGCATTGAAAGAACACGGCGATATGATCTGCAGCGAAACGCTTGCCAGCGAACTTCGCTCCGACGCGATCGCGGGTGCCGAGCCGAGTGACACGGAATTCGGCAAAGTCTTTGTTCAGAAAAACGCCTAGTGCCGGAAACCGACATGAGTGAATCGAAACTTCCCATCGCGGTTTTCTTAAGCGGCAGCGGGCGTACGCTTGCCAATTTGATTCGACATCGTGACGAACACGGATTACCGATCGATATTCGCTTGGTGATCAGCAGTCGTGACGATGTGCGGGGGCTGGAGATTGCCAAAGACGACGGTATTCCAACGCGATGTGTCCGCAAACGCGATCACCGCGATCCGTTCGAGCATGCACGTGAAATGTTTGATCCCTGCCGTGACGCGGAAGTCGCCTACGTCGTGATGGCGGGTTATTTAAATCACGTCCTGATCCCCAACGATTTCGAAAACCGCGTCATCAACATCCATCCCTCGCTATTGCCATCGTTCGGCGGCGCAGGAATGTACGGTCATTTCGTGCACGATGCGGTGCTGAAGCGAGGCGTCAAGATCAGCGGCTGCACGGTCCATTTCGTCGACAACGAATACGACAACGGCCCCATCATCGTCCAGCGATCATGCCCCGTAAAACCCGATGACGACGCCGACACGCTCGCGGCACGGGTGTTCGAACAAGAGTGTCTGGCACTGCCCGAGGCACTGCGAACCTTGCTGTAACCGCGATGGAAGTTTACGTGATGGCAGTCAACAAGGATTCACGGCATTACTGACGCTTTCGCAATGCCACTTCGCGAACGCCTACCGTGCATCATTCGATAGACCAAAAGTCAAATGGCAACATTCCCATTCCTCGTGGGACTTAAGTGCAAGGACGGTTTATTTTCAATCATTTTGCCAACTCTCAGTGCCGGGAAAAATAAGGTGTCAGGACTCAATTCCAGGCACGCCGAACGCTGCACCGGAGAGTGGTGACGTTGCCGTTGGCCGTTGTTGTGTGTTTTTCCACTTTGACGAAGATGGTTCCCGCTCTTCTTTGGCCAGATTCTAGAACTACGTCTCATCGAAGCGACCTCAACCAACAGTACCAACGCCGAGGGCTCTGTATGAATACAAAATCACTGGTCTACGCGGTTCTTAGCCTGATAGCGATTCACGGTGCGGTGTCCAGTGCCGACGACCCTGACTATCCCGACGCCGCTTCGAATCCGATGTCATCGTTGATGCTGGCAGGAGATTCCTTTCCGGATGACAAACATCAGATCGATCACGCCAAGTTGCCGCGCGTACCCGGTGAACACTCCGTGGTCAGCGATGTCAGGGAAGATCGCGGTGTCAATCAACACAACTACTTGGTCAACCATCAGGGCAAGTACCTAGTTATGTGGAGCGATGGTCCCGAGCTTGAGGACCGCGTCGGGCAACGAGTCAAATTCGCCATCAGTGACGATGCGGTGCACTGGGGCGAACCTCGCTTTTTGACGCCCATCCCCCCTCACTCCGGACCGAACTCGCCGTACTACAACACCCGTTCAGAAAAAGGCTTTCGTTATATCGCTCGCGGCTTCTGGCAACGCGATGGTGAGCTGTATGCACTTGTCGCACTGGACGAAGCTGCCGGATTTTTTGGTCCAAGTCTAGAACTGCGTGCATTTCGATTTGATGTCGAAAACGAAAGCTGGCAGGACAGCGGGGTCATCGCCGATAACGCGATCAACAATTTCCCGCCCAAACGCATCCCCAGTGGTGAGTGGATGATGTCGCGACGGCCTTTTAACTATGCATCCGCCGGAGTCGATTTCCTGATTGGCGGAAATAAGTCGATGACGGACTGGGAAACGTTTCCGGTGCTGGGAACGAACAGTCAGCTTCGCGCCGAGGAACCGCTGTGGTGGCAGTTGCCCGATGGAAATCTGGCCGCACTGTTTCGGGACAACGCACACAGCAAGTTTCTGTATCGAGCGTTTTCGACGGATAACGGGCGGACTTGGAGCAAGCCGGTCAAAACGAACTTCCCCGACGCGACATCCAAGCTGTACGGGTTTCAGTTAGGTGACGGACGTTACGTCTTGATCTCCAACAGCAACCCGCGGGCACGCGATCCGCTCACGATCGCGATCAGCGACGATGGGTTGGTGTTTGATAAACTCGGCTATCTCGCGGGCGGCCGCCAAGTCGACTACCCACATGCCATCGAGCACGACGGAAATCTACTGGTTGCCTTCGCCAGCGGCAAGCGAACTGTGGAAGTCCTGAAGATCGAATTGTCGGCGCTCGACCAACTCGAAATGCCAAAGACGGTACAGTCGGACAGTCCTTTGCCAGCCGTCGCGGCCGCCAAGCCGGCCGCCCACGCAGACTGGATCGACCTCGGCGATGAAGGCGACGAGTTTTATCTCGCAGCTAATTTTCGTGTCCCCGAGCAAGGCCAAACTTTCGACTTGAGTCTTGCCACAAGCGGCGGTGACGAACGCGTCACGATTGGAATCGCCGCCGATGGCGTGCTGTCAGCCGGGCTGTACCAAAAGACCACTTTTGGTCCCACGTTGGAACAAGGTGAATCACTCTCGATGCTTGTTCGCATCATCAGCCATGCAAAACAAGCCGACGAGTTATTTGTGAAAATCGGTCCGGCGGGCGAGATTCCTTCCCAGCCGACAAGTCTGTCAGACTGGACTTTGGTCAATCGCCAAGGAAGCAGCCGAGCGAATCTTGCACGCATTCACGTCGCTGCCGAGAAAGACTCACTGGAGTCCACACGCGTTCGCATTGGCAGTACCGCGTCCGATTTGGTCGACGCTAAACCGATCAAGTTCTCCGTCGTGTCTCCCAAGCCGCCCGTGGCGATGCCCGATCTGTCGATGGCCGATCCGGTGACGAACCCGACCAGCGGCTTGATGTTACGGCTTGCCAAAACCGGAACGGATCCGAACGGAATCGATTTTGGTCAGCTACCGAGATTGCCGGCACAGCACGCCATCATCAGCGACGTCCGAAATCAAGGAGGCAATTGGGTGCATCAGCACGCCTACGTTGCTCGCCACGATGGTCGCTATTGGGCGATGTGGAGTGACGGTCCCGGCAAGCGATTTGAACATTTAACTCCCGAACAGCATCGCAACGTCGTCCCCCACCACGACCAAGCAGGAACACGCGTGTCCTACGCGACCAGTCTGGACGGCGTCACCTGGCGCAAGCCTGCCGATTTGACCGGCCCGCCCCGCATCGAAGGTTTCGGATGGATTGCTCGCGGGATGTGGGTACGCAATGGAGAACTGCTGGCACTGGCGAGTCATTACCGTGCTCCGGGGTATCCCGGCAAGGGACTCAGTCTGGAGGCGTTTTGCTGGAATGAAACCGACGGCCATTGGGAACCGCAAGGCACCGTTCTCGACGATACGCTCAACAACTTTCCCCCCAAACGTTTGCCATCGGGCGAATTCATGATGACTCGTCGGGACCACCAACGCCGCGTCTCGGTGATGATCGGCGGTGTCAAATCGTTTGACCATTGGCGTACCTTGCCACTGGCCAGCTACGGAAAGGCCGGCCAACCCGAAGAACCGTATTGGTACGTGCTTCCGGACCAGAAGAGCATCGTTGGTTTGATTCGAGACAACGCACGTTCGGGACGACTGCTACGCACGTTCTCGACAGACAACGGTCAATCATGGAGTCCGATTGTCGGCACGAATTTCCCCGACGCAACGAGCAAATTTTTCGTCCTTCGCACATCGCGAGGCTACTACGCTCTGGTCTCCAATGCCAATCCGCGGAAACGAGATCCGCTGACGTTGGCCATCAGTCGCGACGGATTGGTCTTCACCGATCTATTTTATTTAATCGGTGGACGACACATCGACTACCCGCATCTGATCGAGCATGATGGTTCGCTGCTGGTCGCTTTCTCGGGTGCCAAACAGACGATGGAAGTGCTGAAAATATCGCTCGACGAAATCGATTCTCGGATCTCGGCCCCTTAGCATATTGACGCTTGCTCAACCCCGCTTGCTCAAACCTGCTTGCTCAAACCTGTTCGATGGCGAAAAACCTGTCAGCGAAGACACGATGTTCGCACTTGGGCTGGTCTGCCGACGCGTGAACAGCGTGTCTGTATACGCGATGGCGGCTGAAAACGACAATCAGACGTTACGCCGGCGATGGGCGGCCGTAGAAATAGCCTTGGCCTAGCTGAAACCCGAGATCGATACAGGCTTGCGATTCGCCTTCGGTTTCGACTCCTTCGGCGAGTGCCAGGATATCGAGATCACAAACCATGTTGACCAGATTGGACAACATTCGACGTCGACTGGCGTTCGCCGTATCAATGCCT
>NZ_ANOG01001060.1 GCF_000346295.1 Rhodopirellula maiorica SM1
TCAAAACCAGTCATCTCGAGGCATGCTTGATTGCAATAGGTCAAGTAGCCATGTTCGTCCATCATGATCAAGGCGTTAGTCGAGTTTTCAGCGATAGTGCGGACCAGTTCCTCGCTTCGACGCAAATTCGTTTCTGCCATGATCCGGTCGTGGACGTCGATGTTCATGCCAACCCAACGCCGGATCGATCCATCGCGGTTTCGAGTTGGGGCGGCTCGCACCTGGGTCCAACGGTAATCGCCACTGTGATGTCGTAGACGAAACACGTGGTCAAGCGTTTCACCGTTGTCTACACACCGCTTCCACGCTTGCATGATCGCGTCCCGATCGTCGCAGTGGACAACGTTTGCCCAACCGCTGCCGGCCCATTGATCATAGGTTTGGCCGGTAAACGCACGCCAACTTGGTGAATCCTCGACGACCCGACCGTCCGCATTCGTAGTCCATACAATTTGCGCAGCAACGTCGACAAGTGTCTTGAACAACTCCTGGCTGTCACTCAGTTCTGTGACGTCACTGAAAGTGACCACGATGCCATCGTGTTCTCCATCGGAGGCGCGGTAGGGGGTCACCCGGCGGATGTAGGTACGGCCGGCGATTTGTCCGATCACATGTTCGAGTTCATCGTCATCATCCAACGACCGCGGGTCGGGAAGAGGTGGCATCCCTTCGATCTCCGACGCAAATTTGGTGAGCTTGCGTCCCACATCGCTTTCACGAAGATCATAAATCTTTTTTACTGCAGGCGTGAAGCTACGGATGCATAGATCTTCATCCAAAAAAACCGTTGCGATCCTGGTGCTGCGGAGCAGATTTTGGATGTCATTGTTGCTACGGACGAGATTCTCGTTGCTGGTTTGCAATTCCTCTTTGGATGTTTCCAATTCTTCGTTGGCAGATTGCATCTCTTCATTCATCGAGAGCAATTCTTCATTGGACGACTTCAACTCTTCGTTCGAAGCTTCCAACTCTTGAACCGTACGTTCAAGCGCATCACGGGCGCGCAAGAGTTCCAGTTCTAATTGTTCGATGACTTGCCCTGCTTTCGAATCGAGCAGTTTTGCGCCCCCCGACGACCTGATCGAATCATCATGGATGCTGGCTTGCAGCGGCGTGCCGATGCGATGAAAAACGACGAGATGCAGACTTTGATCCGATCCCATTTCAGGCATTGGCTGAACCGTGATATGAACTCGCTGTATGCCACCTTCGACCGGGATCGACATGCCTTCGGACAGCGCACGACGTCGATGTTCTTTCGATTCGCTAAATGCAGCTCGAAGTCCGGTGCGCAAGTTCTCGTGCGCCATCGTAATGATGTTGTTCTTGAAATTGCCGCCCGCGATCTTCAAAAAGGGGGCTGGATCTGATGAGAGTGAATGTATTTGCCCTTCGTCATCGCATACGATCCATTGCGGCGAGAACTCACTTAGGATGACCTGCTGCGAATATCGGAACAGGTCCAGTTCGCTGTTGCCCGCATCCGCATGGCTGCCAAATCGATTCAGATTCATCACAGGGGGTTCGAGGGTATGAGGACGATCCAGGGCAGTGACGCGTCGTTGATAAATCCGATGCTTGGTATGCAGAGTTCGGAACAATTCTCGGTTGACAGAGAGGGTTTCGGAAGGACCGAGGAATAGATACCCACCCGGTTGCAGCGAGTAGTGAAACAACGGTATGAGTTTCTTTTGCAGATGGGCTCCGAGATAAATCAGCAGATTGCGACACGAGATCAGGTCGACCTTTGTGAACGGCGGGTCACTGATCAAGTTATGGGCCGAGAACACGATCATGTCGCGAATGTTCTTGTTCACGAAATAGCGTTTGCCCCGTTTGGTAAAAAATCGCTCCAACCGCTCGGCGGTCACTTCGTCCTGAATTTCAAGCGGATAGGCTCCGGATCGCGCGATCGACAACGCGCGTTCATCGAGATCGCTAGCGAAAATCTGGACGCTGACTTGCTTGCCGCAGCGCTGCATGGTTTCGGCTAGAAGGATCGCGATCGAATAAGCTTCCTGGCCCGATGCACAACCCGGTACCCAGATGCGTAGTGGCGAATCGCCGTCATGCCGATTTACCAGCGGCGTTAAAACACCGCGTGCGAGCGAATCAAATGCGTCGGCGTCGCGAAAGAAGGCCGTAACGCTAATTAACAGGTCGCGGAACAGGCGGAAGACCTCCTCGCGCGACGACTGCAACCGTTCGATGTACTCGTCAACCGAGGACAGTTTCAGTACGAGGATCCGGCGACGGATTCGCCTGGTAAGTGTGGTCGTCTTGTAATGTTTGAAGTCGTTTTGTGTGTGCTTTTTTATGACTGCCGCGATTTCCGGGATGGCGATGATAATCTTTCGGTTTAGATCGCTCATCTCGTCAGTGTCGTCGGTGTCTTGCATGTGTTGTGCGTAATAGAAACCTCTGCCGCGATCAAAACTAATCGCAGAACATGATCGGTCACTCCCGTACTGGCCGCTGAGTGAGAAAGTGAAGGGACGCTTGCGGATTCGACGCACTGAGCAATCGTCATGCCACCCGCTTCTCAGGCGGCGAAAATGTCTCAGCAAATGCCCTCGTTTTTTCGCCCGCGAAAGAGAATCAATAGATTTCATCGTTACAACTCAGCGCCAGTTCTCTGTTACCTTCGAATCTTTCCATTCGAATGTCCCGACGTGAAACAATTGGTTGATGAACTTCCCCACGGCA
The DNA here is from genome assembly GCF_000346295.1 of Rhodopirellula maiorica SM1. GTDB lineage: Bacteria > Planctomycetota > Planctomycetia > Pirellulales > Pirellulaceae > Novipirellula > Novipirellula maiorica. The sequence continues at coordinate 2,707 of NZ_ANOG01001060.1, forward strand.
TACCTCGAATTGACCATGTTGATCGACCATCGCTCAATCTCCCGCGGTTTGACGCTCTAGGCTTGACGCTTGCAAGCGGCTTAGTGTCTCATCGGTGTGGACAAACCACGATCCGACCACCACCAAACCGAGGGAGCCAGTCGATCACGGGCGGGGGAGTCCGTTTGGAAAAAATGCTCGCTATGGCCCCTCCGCTTCAGAAACCAGTGACCGCATAGGAAAACAACGTGTATCCTCAAGAAGTGTTTTGCCTGTCATGCCACTAGGACGCTGGGACTCGTATCTACCGTCACTCCCCAGACGTCGGATCGACAATGTGGCCGATCGACCGCGCACCGCCCTTCATCCACAAATGCCTGCATGAGTCAGCTCTATCGATACGAAAAGCAGCAGCGGCGAACCTCGCTCACCCTGCTGCTGAACATGGTCGTGCTGTTGTTGATGTATGGTGCCGCCCGTAAGTTGATCGAGCCGACTGAGGCAGCCGAACAGTTATTTGCTTGGGTCCATATTGTCTTGCCGATCGTTGAACTCTGCCTGTTGTTGGCGGCCATTTATTTTTGGCTACAAAACGGAACGTTCCGGATTACGGTCGACGCCGACCGTTTTGAAATTGCCGACCCTCTGTTTAAGGAATTCTCGTTCTCTGTTCCGGTCAGCGAAATTGCCGAAATCCGTCAGACGCATCAAAAGCATGCCAACTACAACACGATCATGATGTACATGAAGTCGGGCGAGAAGATTCAGATTACACAGAATTACAACTACCATCGTGGCAAGCTTTACGCGGCATTGGCAAAAGCCAACAGCGAAATTTTGCTGCCTGAAAATGCATATCGTTTCAAACAGGTGTGAAGCTCGCGACGCGATGGCGAGCTTCACAGCAATCCGCCTCATCGACGCTATGTCGCGTGACCGGCGGGCAGAAAGAAGGAGGTCAAAAATATATCAGGGAGCAGAACGATCCCACGGTATCCTACTTTTTTTGCCCCTCATGTTTTTGCCTCATTCAGCAGCCAATCGTTGACGGAGCGCACATAACATCGCGGCTCACTCGACTCGTCCTTACGCGACATCGACGAAGCGCCGTACCGCAGGCCCGGCAAAAAGATGGAGGACAAAAATATGTCAAGGAAGC
>NZ_ANOG01001061.1 GCF_000346295.1 Rhodopirellula maiorica SM1
GCTGCATGAAAAGATCAAAACGGTCGAAACCCGATTGGGCGACCCCAACATCATCCTCAATTCCTTCATCGTCTCCCCAACCCGCTACGGAGCTCTGCAGTGGGGCGAAACCATCCAAGAGCTAGAAGACAAACACGTCCTCTTCATGGCCGAAGACCCTGAGGGTTACATAGGTAAACTGATGAATAAGATCCGATCAGAGGAAATGGCCCAAAACGTAGCAGATATTTAAACGAAGGTTTTGCGATGCCCGTTAGTGTTTCTTCTGAAGACGAATACGCCAATCACTCTCGCAATGCAGGAAAGCAGTTGTCTGAGCGGGAAACCATCGTCCCAGCATGCCAGCCGACTGGCTTCCTGTGTGGCACCAGGAGCCTCGTTTGAAATATTGGCAATGTCTGCGTATGAAAACTTGAAAACCAAAGTAGTACCCGCGGCTGAAAAAAGTAGAGCAAGATGTTCGAAAAAGAAAAGCAGGTTGTCGAAATGCTCGCAAGGGTTTTGAAGACACCTCGGCAGTGTTGTGTACTTGTGGTCAATAATACACTCACTTGGCCAGAGGAAGAGAGACCCGTTTTCACGGAATTGGGAGCCGAAGAGGAGCTTCGTCTTTATGCATGCCGTCGACTCGGCCAAAGCCGCAACAGCATTATTAATCTCGAGCCGCGATGGACTAAATTGGGCGTGCGCACTACGGATGATGTCAGTTCGGCAGAGGCCTGTGGTCCAGCAAGAACCATTTGGTTTCACGGGCAAAAGGCTGAAGTCTTTGCCTTCGGTCAGGAGGATCTCAAGTCGCTGTGGGATTCGATCCTTAATCTAGATTACAAGCCAACGGATATATTTCTTGCGGCCATTGCCTTAACGAACGTGACTAAAGATTGGCTGCTACCGCTCACCAACTATTTTCAATTGGAAGATCGTGAATTGGTCAATGTCGACGGGCATAAAGAGTGGAAGCAGATAGAGATAGTTGATGTGGAAGAAATTGAAGAGGAGCTCCTGGTGGACGGCGAGGCAGAAGATTTTAAGAGCAAGCCCTTTGCTGTTCAATATTTTCGTGACGTAGGTGAACGGCAACTCCTGCATGAGATACCACAGTTTGATCTGCGTGATGATCCACTCTCCCAAAGCATCTACAGCCAAGGGGATGACCAGATCCGTACAACATGGTTTGCCGAGGTGCTTTGCTACGACATTCGCATTGCCGCCACGTATCACTTTGAGCAAAATCTCGCTCATTGGCGTGAAATGCAACGTTTTGAATCCGACTGGAACAAGTGGTATACCGAGCAATGGAAGGGGCAACCCGCTGATAAAAAAGCCGCGCTCAAAGCAATGCCTACTTGGAAGTCTGAGAAGGATGGATACCAAGACAGGGACAAAG
>NZ_ANOG01001062.1 GCF_000346295.1 Rhodopirellula maiorica SM1
ACCTTAAAAAAAACGATGCGAGTTGTTAGAGTCACCCTAAGCCGGACGTTCTCTTACGGCCCACGGCTCACCGTTGTGATTTGGATTTCAATTAAATCAACAAGCCGTTGGCGATTTTTCTCAACCGTGGCCGGTTAGAAGGACTCGCCGAGAAACTAGATATACCAGCGCTGCGAGATCGCACTGTTTTGGCTTTCGGTGTGCCGTATTGGAAACACATGGTGCTTGCCATGAACCGTCGCACTGGTGGGTTGCAGATCAGCTCGCCCGGCGTTGTTTTCGAGTTCGCGTAGCCATCGCGATTTCATCGTCCCCACGCTATCGAATAGATCGTGGCGGAACAGCGACATCACCGCATCGGCGACCCGTTGGTTCGCTCGCGGCAATCCCGGTTGATCCGACGTTCGTTGTCGTAACATGTCGTGCATCGCCGTGTTGAACAACCAACAAGCGGTTTCTCGTTGCGCCAAGGTTTCGTTCTCGGCACTCTCTTCGGCGTACGCAGACGCTCGCGTCGGATCCACCGCATAAGCGATCGCCGTGTCGCTGTAGGGGATCATGCGTCCCAGCAGTGCATCCGTCCACCGTTCAATCCCTTGACGCAATCGATTCAGTCGAACGGTGTTGCGAACCGAGCTGCCGCGTCCAAACAGCATCAAGTGATGGACGCGTGCCGAGACTTCGAGATGGGATCGAAACACGGTATCGGTGACCGGCGAGATATCATCGATCCCTTTTTCGGCATCCATCGCCTTGCCCAGAGCAGCAACAACACGGCAGAGGATCTCGCTGACCAAAATCTCTTCGAGCACGACGCTGTGTCGATTCCACCAAGCACGGATGGCGACTCCCTCGTTCCCTTGTTCGGCGCGGCGATAGCGGCTGATCACATGGTGCCAAAGTTCGAAGCGGCCGCGTGATTGCGTCCAGTATCTGGTCACCGCCGAGCTCATTTCATCGTTGGGTCGAAATGCGATGGCCGAAGCGTTTTGCGAAATGATGGCAGCAAGGTCGGCGAGCAGAACAGCATGCATAAAAATCAGTCCCTAAGCATCACGAGTGAGTTGTTTGAATGGGAATTGCATCCGCCGTGCCAGCCCTCGTTCCGGCCATGCAAAGCAACCGCTAACTCATTACGACAACGGCAGTTGCGTCCACGAGTCGGATGCGGCGACACGTCCGCGGCGATGACTGCAGTGGAGAATCCACATCGTGATGTTGCACCGAAGCAACAGCGAGGTTGGGTTGGTGCGACGGGGGGCGTGGAGGGACATCTTGTGGCGTTCCAGTCGCGACTTCCCGCATAAAACGAAAAATCTCTCTAGCGACGAAGTCCCGCGGTTGGCTAACACCGGTTTATCGCGTGCTTGGCGTCTCTTCTCTCTTCCACTCGGAAAAATGCTATGCTGAAAACCCTCTTCAAACTGCTCTCTCGCACACCACAGCAACCCGTTCCTGTTGACCCGCAATCGCAAAAAAACGCGGCGTTGTTTGCCTATCTGCAACAACCACCGCCGCCACTGAATCACACACCGACATCCAAACCGGCCATGGTCGCCGCTCACCCGGTCCCTAAAGCGAGTCACCGTGAACGACTCTTGAGCATGCGAATCGAACACCTCCAGATTTGTTCAGAGAGCCGTGCGAATCAATTTTCCGAGTTTGGAGTCGATACCGCTGGCGATTTGATCTCGGCCAACCTGCGAACGTTGGCCGAAAAGTACCCATCGCCTCGCAAGGCGGTTCGGGTGCTGAAACGTTACCGTCAAGCGATTCGTTTAGCGGCCCGCGTTCCCGGCATGATGCCGCGTGACGCGTTGTTGTTGATCAGCATCCATCGCCGCAGCGTTCGTGGATTGGCGATGGAAACGCCGATGTCGCTGTATCGCGATTTGCAGCGGTATGCGGAAAGCACGCCTGGCCGAAAACAGCTGCGGGGGCGTCGTCTACCCAGTGTCAAGCGAATTCGCCGCTGGATCACGGTTTCAGCGAGCGAATTGAGCGTTACGGGCAATATCTACGCCGACGCCGCTTAACTAATCGCCTCGAGAGTGACTATACTGCCACCATTCCGCCGTCCATAGGTTTCGACGGCTAACGCACGTTCGTGGCAAGTTGAATGTCTGTCGCTCTGTTTATCCCCTGCTATCTCGACCAATTTTATCCCGATGTCGCCATCGCTACGCTTGAGCTGCTTGAGCGACTCGGAGTGGATGTTGTCTACCCCGATGGACAAACCTGTTGTGGGCAGCCGATGGCGAACACCGGTTGCACCGCCGATTGTGCTCCGGTAGCGAAGCGGTTTGTCGAATTATTCAGTGAATACGATTCGATTGTTTGCCCGTCGGGATCGTGTACCGCGATGGTACGCCATCACTACGACGAGTACTTTGCGGACGACGATCCGAAATTCAATCACGTCAAAAGCCGGACGTTTGAGTTGTGCGAATTTCTGCACGACGAACTGCAGATCAAAGAGCTCGATGTGCAATTCCCGCACAAGGTGTCCGTTCATCAAAGCTGTCATGGATTGAGAGAATTGCGGCTCGGATCGTGCAGCGAAAACATGACGGTTCGCGAAGACAAGGTCCGCAATGTGTTGAACCTTGTCCACGGAATCCAGTGGTGCACGCCGACGCGGTCGGACGAATGCTGTGGATTCGGGGGCACCTTTGCCGTCAACGAAGCCGACGTGTCTGCGGCGATGGGGCGTGATCGCGTCGCCGACCATGTCGCATCGGGCAGCAGCGTCCTAGCGTCTGCCGACATGAGTTGTTTGATGCATTTGCAAGGCATCATCCGTCGCGAATCGGCTCCGATCGAAGTGATGCACGTCGCACAGATCCTGGCGGGTCGCAATCCAAAACGAGTTGCCAACGCGTAACAAAATTTCGCATTAAAACTATGAAAACGCTTCCCATCGTCGATCATCCGACCAAGGCACGTCCGTTTGTCGCCGACACCGAACGCTTCCATTGGCACGACCAAGCATTGTGGTTTGTCCGCAGCAAACGTGACAAGCAAGCCGCATCGGTCCCCGAATGGGAATACCTCCGTTCGCTCGCTTCGCAAATCAAAACCGAAACGATCGCTAATCTCGGCGACTATTTGACCGAGTTCGAACGCAACGCCACCGCATTAGGGGCGACCGTGCACTGGGCCGCCGACGCCGCCGAACACAATCAAATTGTGCTCAAAATCCTGCGTGATCACGAAACGCTACGGATCGTCAAAAGCAAATCGATGCTGACCGAGGAATGTGGGCTGAACCACTTTCTCGAAGACAACGGCATCGAAGTGGTTGATACCGATTTGGGAGAACGGATCGTTCAGCTGCGAGAAGAAACACCGAGTCACATCGTTTTGCCCGCGATCCATATCCGTAAAGAAGAAGTCGGCGATACGTTTCATGAACATCTCGGAACGGACGCGGGTGCATCGGACCCGCAATACCTGACCGAAGCCGCACGACAACATTTGCGTGACAAATTCCTTGCCGGCGAAGTGGGAATTACCGGAGTCAATTTTGCGATCGCGGAAACCGGCGGCTTTGTCGTTTGCACCAACGAAGGCAATGCGGATCTCGGCGTTTCGTTGCCTCGCGTGCACATCGCTTGCATGGGGATCGAAAAATTGGTTCCCCGTTTCCAAGACTTGTCGGTCTTCATCCGTTTGTTGGCACGCAGCGCGACGGGACAACCGATCACCACGTACACCTCGCATTTTCACGGACCTCGCGATCCTAACAGCGAGTTGCATATCGTGTTGGTCGACAATGGCCGCAGCCGACTGAGAAACAGCAACGAGTTTCGCGAAGCACTGCATTGCATTCGCTGCGGTGCCTGTATGAACACATGTCCGGTCTATCGTCGTAGCGGTGGACACAGTTACAGCGCCACCGTGCCAGGACCGATCGGTTCGGTGTTGTCGCCCACACGGGATTCGTCGCGATACAAAAGTCTGCCGTATGCGTGCAGTTTGTGCGGATCCTGTAGTGACGTTTGCCCTGTGAAAATTCCGCTACACCATCAATTGCTGGCTTGGCGAAAGGAATTGGTCGGCGAAAACCTGCTGCCGTATTCCAAACGGATCAGCATGAAGGCGGCTTCACTGCTGTTCCGTAGCCCTCGTTTATTTTCGATGGCCGGTTGGATGGGACGCAAATCGCTCAAGATCCTGCCGCACTGGGCAACCCATAATCGATTGAATACTTGGACGATCGCACGCGAATTGCCCGAACCTCCGCGCGAGAGTTTTCGTCATTGGTATGCAGAAAACCGGAAACGTTAACGATGCTAAAAAAGACTCCCGCTACCACCACCAGCCGCCAAGCCGTCCTCGATCGATTGACTGGAAAACATGTCGTCGGTCCGGGATTGCCAACGGTCGCGTTTGACCAGACGGTGCAATTTGACGATCCGGTAGCCAAGTTTATCGAGGTGTTGTCCACCGTGGGTGGTCAAGCCCATGTGATCGATGATGTTGAACAAATCGGCCAAATCCTGGGTGAAATCCCGGTCTACGCCAACGCGAAACGGGTCGTTTCGTTAGTGCCCGAGGCGATCGCAGGAAGTTTGGACGTAGCCACGATCGATGATCCGCATGCATTGGCATCAGTCGATTGGACGATCGCAAGAGGCGAATTCGCGGTCGCCGAAAACGGTGCGATTTGGGTCGAAGGGGCGACGATGCCGCACCGTGTACTGTTATTTATCGCTCAATATTTAGCCATCGTGGTGTCTCGTAGCCAGATGGTTCACAACCTGCACCAAGGTTACGCGCGAATCGGTACGCCGAAATCACCCTTTGGTGTTTTCGTCTCGGGCCCCAGCAAAACTGCTGACATCGAACAGTCGTTGGTGCTAGGGGCCCACGGTTGTCGCGCGCTGCAGGTGTTTCTGACACCGTAGTTCATCCGCAGCAACGGACTGCATCGCATCGTGAACCAGCACAACCTGCCACCTTCGGAACACTCCTTTCGCTTTATCTTTGCGGAACTGCTGGTCATCGCCGTGCCCTTGATGGTCAGTGCGGGGACTTTTTCGTTGGTGCTGTTTGTCGATCGCACGTTATTACTGTGGTACGACGGCGCTTCGATGAGTGCATCGATGGCGGGTGGCAATTTCTTTTGGGTCAGCATCTGTTTGCCGATCGGGATCGCTTCGATGACCGGTGCGATTATCAGCCAATACGTCGGGGCGGGCGAAGAACACAAGATCGGTCGCTTCCTTTGGCAATCCGTTTGGTTGACACTGCTTTCCACTCCGTTTTTTGCCTGGGTCGCCTACCAGGCTGATGATTTGTTCCGCTTGACCGAGCAACCAAGTGAGCTGATCGAGGCCGAGACGACGTATCTGCGTTGGCTGATGGTCGGCGGCGTCGGTGCGGTATTGGAGAACGCGCTGAGCGGTTTTTTCAGTGGTACCGAACGTACTCGCGTGATCATGTGGGTCAGCCTGTTATCGGGGCTGCTAAATGTGATCTTAGACTTGTTGTTAATTTTTGGGGCAGGCCCGATTCCCGAAATGGGGATTGCCGGCGCCGCGATCGCCAGCTCGCTGGCATTTTGGTTCAAAGCAATCTGCTTTGGGCTGTTGATCTTTTACTACGACCGAGACAATCGATACCAAGTCCGCAGCAGCATTAGTTTCAGCGGCGCGTTGTTGACCAAACTGCTCTTTTTTGGCTTCCCCACGGGGTTGATGTACGTCACCGAAGCGGGTGGATTCACAGCAATTGTGTTGCGGATTGGTCGACTCGGCGACATACCGTTGCGAGCCACCACGATGGCGATCAATTTTAATATGGTCGCCTTCATTCCATTGGTCGGCGTGTCGATCGCCGCTTCGGTCTTGGTCGGCCGTCACTTGATCGAAAGTGGGCCGGGTCGTGCGGCCAAAAGCGTTTTCGCAGCGTTATTGGTCGGCTGGGGCTATTCGCTGCTGTGGTGCGTCGCCTACCTAATTTTCCCCGGCGTGATGATGCAGTTGTACGAGTTCAACACGCCCACCGCCGATTCAGCGTTGGCGATTTCGATTGCCAAAGGGCTGTTGAAATTTGTCGCCTTTTACGTCGTGATGGACGCGACCCAATTGATCTTGGCGGGCGCATTGCGAGGTGCCGGGGACACCTGGTTCGTGCTGGGCACCGGTTTGATGTCGTCGGTGTTGGCGTTTGCGATTGGCGTGGGCAACGAACCGAGCGAAGGGCAACTGCATTGGTGGTGGTGGATGATCACGATGTGGGTATGGCTGTTGGCCGTTTGCATGGCTGCACGTTTCCTGCATGGCAAATGGAAAACAATGCGGATGGTGTAGCCGCGACGGAATACTAGCCTTCGATCTGTTCGCGGACGAACCCAGGATCGGGATTGCCTTTGCCCTTGCGATCGCACTTGAAGTACTCGGCGACGTACCGTACGGGTTGTCGTTTTTCAGGAACTTTGAATCGGTCACCTTTTTGCAAGACAGGGCGGTATTCGTCCATGCGACCGAATTGCCGAGTGCCGGCTGCTTGGCAGGGGAACCAGAAACCATTGCCGTCGCCGTCTTCGAGATAGAATTCGGGATAACAGTGGCCTGGGATCCAAACCATCCGCGCGGGCACACGGGCGTTGCGGCACAGCGCCACCACTAGGCTGGTCATTTCTTCGCAGTCGCCCTTGCCATCGCGAAGTGCCACCGATGCGTTTTTCAGCGGACCTTCGACATACTCGACTTTGTCTCGCACAAAGTCATAGATCTGCTCGACGCGTTGCCAATCATTCTCGGCTTCCATGGCGGCCAATTCACGAGACGCCGATCGGATGGTGGAATTGCTGGCGTCGATATTCGGGCTGTTGCCAAGGTAGTTACGCAGCTCACGTGACGGACGCTGCGGGATGACCAAATCATCGGTCTGCGTCGGAGGCAAGATCCGCGAACGTTCGATCTGGAACACAAACGTCATCTCGACTCTCGCACCGGCCGGGACTTGGGGAATTCGCAGTGCGACTTGCTTCGCGCTGCTGGCCAGATCACGCACCTCCCAAAAACGGACGATCGGATCGATCACTTTGCTGACGAGGGTGACCTTTTGTTCGGGCCATTCGGTCGGTACCGGGAACGTCGCAATCACGTTGGTACACGTCACCGGAGTGGTTAACACCATCCCGATCCGCCACTGTTGGGTTTGCGGTGAATCAAAGCTTAGTCGCGAAGGGACCGCATCCGATTCGTCCGACGGATCGGGCGTGTCCGTATCGTCGGCGAATGCGAGTTGTGAAAGAGCGAGTCCCCCCACGCTGCAAGCCCCGACTCGGTGCAACGTTTGTCCCAACCAACGTCGGCGATTCAATTGCAGGGAACTCGGAGGGGGAAGTTTCTTATTCATATCTAATCAAAACGCTGAAAAAGGGGTAACCGAAACGATCGCAGAAGCACCTGGTTTTGACACCGGCACCTCTGCGATCGTCGCTCACTTTTGTTTCATTGTAGTCCGCGAATCGGACTATTTCTGATTGCCAAGACGATTCCGCTTGGTGCTGAGGGGCCCTAGTTAGCGGGTACGGCACCAGGTGGCAGCGGATCGCGGCTGATGATGCGGTCGCCACGTGCATCGAAGTCATCCGAGATAATGTTCCCAGAGTCTCCGTAGATCGAACTGCCGACAATTTCCCCTTGCAAATAGGGGTCATTCACGACATTCCCGTACTGATCGAGCGACGTTCCATAACCAAGATTTCCGCCATAACCACTGCTGACCGAATTGCAGCTGGGACATTTTGCGGCAACTTCCGAACCACATCCCAGCTCAGGACCGGTATAGGTGTTGCATTCGCACCCTGGCGTGGGTGCCACAGCCAATGGAACTTGCGGCTGAGGAGCCACCGGTGCATAGGGCGTTTGGGTACATGGCGCAGGCTGAGGCAACACTCCAAGATTACCTGGCAAAACCGACTGAGTGCGATTGCATAAACCGCATCGAGCGCCACGTCCAAACCAAAATTGTTTTAGCGTTCCACATCCAGAACTGACAAGTAGCAGCGTCATAGCTGCGACAACCGACATAAAGCGAGTATTCATTTCTTTTTCCTTCACGTGCATAGCGAGCGTATTCGGAGTTCTCGATAGGAGAACCAGTTAAAAGTAGGACGCTATTTGTGATGTGCAAACGCAACATCGTTATTTTTCGGCAACAATTTGTTGCACCAAGTCAACACATCACGCGAACACGCCCCCAATCAATTCAAACCGAGATGCAAAATACAGCCCGATCCTTTTGTTCTTGTTTGACCATCGTTTTATTGGTGGCATCCCCGTGCTCGTTTGCTGCGGACGCTGTCGTCGTGGATGCGATCGATTCCGCATCGGTCAAATCCTCGTTATTAAGCAGTGCTTCAGTACTTGTCGATTCAGTACCTAGTGATTCGGTACTCATTGAAACTCCGCTTACTGCGGACATCGCCGATTCGTCCTCGATCGAAGAATCGCTCGAGCAGGATCGTATTTGGCTGGTAAGTACGCGGCGAATTTCACGCAGTGTTTGCTGCGCCGATTTCGAACAACCTCAGTTCTCGGTATCACGTTTGTCGCCCAATGGATGCCAAACCCCGTCGTCCATGGATGAATACCTTGGCGAACTGCTGCCGGGTCGCCCCACCGTCGTGTATGTCCACGGTTACCGATTCACGTCGACCGAAGCAATTCGCCGAGGGTTGCGAATCCATCGCGAGATTGCATGCCGCCGCTCTACGGGCCCGATTGATTGGGTGATTTGGAGTTGGCCTAGTGCAAAGGAGAAATTCATCAGTCACGATATTCGCGAGAAAGCGAAATTCACTGACACGCAAGGGCTGTATTTAGCGTGGATGTTGAAACAGCATCTTCGCAGCGGTGTGCCATCGACTTTGATTGGTTACAGCTTTGGCGGTCGTGTCGTGACAGGTTCTCTGCATGCGTTGGCGGGCGGTTCGTTGGGCGGACGTTCGCTGCCATGCGAGCCCGTCGTCGACGCTCGCATCGACGTCGGCTTGGTCGCCCCGGCGATCGAAAACGATTGGTTGGCTCCGCACGACTATCATGCTTTGGCAACAAGCAACATGGATCACCTGTTGCTGCTGTACAATCAAAAGGATTCGGTGCTTAAACGTTATTGGTTGCTCGATAAGGTTCGAGGCGCGATGGCGATCGGTTTTGGGCGTTTGCAGTCCTTTGCCCCACGTGCGGACGGCAGCCGAATTTGGCTGCGAGCGCGTGAGTGTTCATCTTGGATCGGGCACACTCACGACGAACTGGACTATTATGAATGTCCTTGCCGTGCGGGCTCCGAGATGGCTCAGCTTGTCGAGGACGCATGGGTCCATCACTGATGCAAAGGACCTTTGCAGGGGTGCGTCAGATCAATGCCCATCCACAATGACACTCGATACGGTTGGCATTTATCGCGACGCGGCGGAGTCCTGTTACCTCTGCCAAACGCAGTTTGGCAGAGGTCGAGCAGAGCCTTCGGCGATGCTCGGGTGAGGGCTGACCGAGCACGTCCGCGACACGCAACACTAGGGTGCGCGGTCGCCCCTCAACGGAACGCGGCCTCACACACACATTCCACGGACATTCACAACTTGGTGATTGGTGAGTTCAGCTAACAACACGACCGTGGATTCACTCGGTAGCGGCGATTGCGTCGCCTATTTTTGTGGCGATTGGATTCCCGCCCATTCAATGAAACTTTCGATCCATGACGTCGGATTTCGCCAAGGGGTGACGGCGGTCGAGCGGATGCGGACCTACGGCGGGCACGTCTTTCGTCTGGCGGATCATTTAGAACGGTTTGACGCCACGACCAACTTTCTCGCAATCCATAAGCTTCCCGATCGAGCGGCGATGGTCGATTTGGTCTGTGAACTCTTAGCGAGAAACCGTGAAGCGATCGCACGACAACGCGACGTCGGCATCACGATCTTTGCGACGCCGGGAGCCGTCGGCTCGGCCGACCCCACGTTGGCATTGCATCTGAACCCGCTGAACCATTCGCTGAATCAGCAACGACAAACCCAGGGCCAATCATTGGTGATCACCGACGTGGTGCAACCTCCGGCCGCCTCGTGGCCTCGGTCGATCAAAGTCCGAAACCGTTTGCATTATTATCGTGCTGACATGTTGGCTCGATCTGCCATCCAAAAAGTCTCGTCGTATGCCGCAAATTCGGACGTGATCGGTGTCCTGGTTGACGATGACGGCAGCGTGACCGAAACGAGCATCGCCAACGTCGCGATCGTCGAAGGGCAGACGATCATCTCGCCCGAACCAGACCAGGTACTCGGCGGCATCACTCAGACGGTGATTGAGGAATTGGCTGCATCGGAATCGCTGACGTGGAAAAAAGAACGTCTATCGCCCGACCGATTTGCTGCGGCGGACGAGATTCTGTGTATGGGGACCGATGCCGGACTGTGGTTTGCCAATTCGGTGATCGTGGCTGGAAAAAAAATCGAGTCGAAAATGACTCGCAATCCTGCGAAAATCTACCCTCTTCTGCTCGCCGGATTCGCAAAACAGACGAGCGAGCCAGCGTCGTTTGATGTATCTTAACGGGCCTGGCTTACTTAACAGACATGGCTTAAAGGATCGCCGATCCCCCTTGCGGCTTCCCGGCGGGCGTGGACTCCGCAATCCCAGCCGGTATGGCGGTTGTTTTTGCCAGCGGGTGCCCTTCGTTTCCATTTTCAATCAAAGGACGACTTTTCCGATGTCATCGTTTCCAAGATTCGGTTTCCCCAGATTTGGCTCGCTTGCCGCGATCGTTTTGTTATTGATTGCCGGATGTGGACGAAGCGACACACAAACCGCTGGAAATTCGTCTGGGAGTGGCGATCAAGAAACGCTTCGAATCGCGGTCATTCCTAAAGGGACGAGTCACAAGTTTTGGAAGTCCGTGCATCTCGGGGCCAAACGGGCGGCGGACGAAATCGGCAACATCGAAATCATTTGGCGCGGCCCGGTGGTAGAAGATGACACCGGCAGCCAAATCGAAGTCGTCAAAAATATGATCACGATGCAGGTCGACGGGATCGCGTTGGCGCCGAATCAAAAAGGGGGATTGGTCGATGCCGTTGATGAAGCGATTGGCGAAGGCATTCCGGTGGTGATTTTCGACAGCGGTTTGGATGAAGGCCCCGAAATCGTCAGCTACGTCGCGACCAATAATTTTAAAGGAGGCGAACTCGCCGCCGACCAGATGGCCAAAGCGATCGGCGAAAAAGGAGACGTTATCCTGCTGCGTTACTTGGCGGGCAGCGAAAGCACGGAACGACGTGAAGAGGGATTTTTGCAGGGGATCAAAAAATATCCCGACATCAAGGTCGTTTCCTCCGACGAATTTGCCGGCGCCAATGCGACCGGGTCCAAAGAAAAGGTCGACCAATTGCTGCAAATCCATGGCAAAGATTTGAGCGGTATTTTTGCCGTCTGTGAGCCGAATGCCAACGGGACTCTCGAATCGCTTCGAAATGCGGGTTTGAACAAAAAGGTCAAACTGATTGCCTTCGATCCAAGCGACGCATTGATCGAAGGACTGCGTGACGGATCCTGTAGCGGGATCGTGTTGCAAGACCCGATCGAAATGGGCTACCAATCGATCATGTCGTTGGTCAAGAGCATGCAAGGCGAAGAGGTTCCGGAATTTCAATCGACGGGCGAATACGTGGCGACGCCGCTGAACATGGACGAACCAGAAATCAAAAAACTCTTGAATCCTGAAATGGTCCAGTAGATGACCGCGCCGCTGCTAGAAATCCAAGGAATCAGTAAACGCTTTGGTCCCACGATTGCGTTGAACAATGTATCGCTGTCGGTGTATGGCGGTGAAGTGTTGGCGTTGATCGGCGAAAACGGTGCCGGCAAAAGCACGCTGCTGAAAACGCTCAGCGGTGCCCATCTTGCCGACAGCGGAACGATGTCGATCGATGGCAAACCGTATTGTCCGAGCGGTCCGCATGACGCTCGCACACGCGGTGTGGCGATGATCTATCAAGAGCTGAATTTGGCGCCCGACTTGAGCGTCGAAGACAACATCTTGTTGGGACATCGCGGCAGCGGCGGCGGTTTGCTGATGCGGTCGACGCAGCGCGACAAGGTGACCAAGATCCTGGCGACGGTCGGATTGTCAGGATTGGATCCCAAAGCGATCGTCGGCGAACAATCGGTTGCGACGCAACAATTGATCGAGATTGCACGGGCCTTGGCCAGTGATGCGAGAATCATCCTGTTCGACGAACCGACCAGCTCGCTGCCGCAAAAAGACGTCGCTCGGTTGTTCGAGATCATCAACACACTGAAGCAATCCGGCTACGGGATTGTTTACATCAGCCACTTTCTCGAAGAAGTTCGCGAGGTAGCCGATCGCTACTCGGTGTTGCGTGATGGTAACAATGTCGGATCGGGGATGATCGACGACATCACGGACGATCAAATCATTTCGCTGATGGTCGGCCGCGACGTCGAGGATCTCTATCCGGTCGTTCCGCACACGATCGGCGAACCGTGGGTCGATGTCAACGAATTGACAGGATCGCCGTATCCGCAGCAAGTGAATTTGTCACTTCGGCGGGGCGAAATTTTTGGCGTGGCCGGTTTGGTCGGATCGGGTCGCACTGAACTGCTGCGGTCGATCTTCGGGCTGGATGTCATGGATGCCGGATCAGTCTGTGTCGCCGGAAAAAAAATCAAAGACACCATCCCGGCTCGGATGAAAGCTGGTTTCGGGATGCTTTCGGAAGATCGCAAACGAGAAGGACTGGCCCAAGAACTATCGATCATCGAAAACACGACACTGGGTTCACTTGCACCGTATACCACGTTCGGCTTTCTGAATTTGCGGCGGCGGTCGGCGGTGGCAACGGAATTGATGAAACGGGTCGAGGTCAAGGCGGTTTCAGGGCACCAACAGGTCTCGGATCTTTCCGGCGGCAATCAACAAAAGGTCGCGATCGCACGGATCCTGCATCAAAAGGCCGACATTCTGTTGCTGGACGAACCGACCAAAGGGATCGACGTCGGGACCAAGGCCGAGATTTATCGTATGATGGGGGAATTGGCGGCAGCAGGCAAAACGGTGGTCTTTGTCAGTTCGTACCTGCCCGAGTTGTTGTCGGTTTGTGACCGCATCGGAGTAATGTCTCGAGGCGAGCTTCGCGAAACTCGCGACGCCAAAGATTGGACCGAAGACGATATCATGACCGCCGCGATCAGCAGCGACGAATCGCACGAAGCGCCCGCTAGCTAGTAACAACGCTAGCTAGAAATCATTGCCGCGCGTCTTATTTACCAACGTCTGAACATTTTCTGCAAATGCTTAAAAAGTTATTCCGCTCTCAACTTGGTCCGCTCTTCGCCCTGTTGGTCATCGTCCTTTTATTCACGTTGGCGGACTACGCGTTCAGCGAAGGCTATTTCTTTTCGGCACGCAACTTTCGCGTGATCATGAGCTCGGCGTCTTTGATTGCGGTGCCCGCGTTCGGAATGACCATCATCATCATCGCAGGCGGTATTGATTTGTCCGCTGGCACGGCGTTGACGCTGAGCGGCACCGTGTTGGCACTGTTATTGAAAAACTCGACGGTTGCCGCGGGTGATCCCGGATTTGCCTGGACCATGTGTCTGGCGTTGGCGGCAACGGTATTCACCGGCGCTCTCTGCGGATTTCTCAATGGCGGTTTGATCAGCGCGACCAAAGTCGTCCCGTTCATCGTCACGCTTGGCACGATGACAATCTTTCTAGGCGTCGGCCAAATCATTGCCAGCGAATCGACGGTGTACGCGCCGAAAGAAAATATTCCGGTTTGGTTGCGGTATCTGTGTTACACCGGATCCAACGGCGACAACTATTTGATCTCGGGGCTTCCGATTTCGACCAGCGTTATCATTGCCGCCGTGCTGGCGATCTTGGTCGATTTGTTGATGCGGTTCTCAGTATTTGGACGCAATGTGTTTGCCATCGGTTCGAGCGAATCGACGGCTCGATTGTGTGGCATCAATGTGCCATGGACGGTGGTCGCGGTTTACACGCTGTCGGGTTTCTTTGTTGCGATTGGCGGGCTGCTCTATTTTGCCGACGTCAAAAATGGCAACCCCAGTGACGGCAGCGGCAAAGAACTCGAGATTATCGCCGCGGTGGTGCTTGGCGGAGGAAGTCTTAGCGGCGGACGAGGCTCGATTTTTGGAACGTTGGTCGGCGCGTTGATCATCACTGTGATCCGCAGCGGATGTTCGCAATTGTCGATCCCAAATACCTACACGCACATCATTATCGGCGGCATCATCATCGTAGCGGTGATCGTTGACCAACTGCGTCATGGATCCCCCGAGTGGTTTTTCCGAATGTTGCCAAAATCCGATGATCGGTAAAATAGAGATGGCGTCGATGGGTGAATAACTTTAGCGCGCCCTGAGTGGGTCGAGAGTGTGCCGTGGTTTCTGAGCGTTAGGCCGGAGGCCGACACAGTGGCAGCGAGTGTGTCGCCCGCTGGCCTGAAAAAAAAGAACCGCTCGCAACTTCGATACGATAACCGCGTGTTCCTCTTCAAAGGCAATTTTCAGCTCCGTGAATCGAACCCGCAAACGCATTGCTGGAGTGTTGTTTTGGATCGCCACATCGGTGGTGACGGTGGTTGCGATCGCGCGGGTCAATTCGCCAATACAAACTCGCTCGGACGAACCTCATCGGACTCCGCTTGTTCGTTATCTCACATCGAACCCCACTCGAGTCAGCGCGATTGACCTTTCTGGTCGATTGCGACAATACGATCCCGTTTTCTTGATGGGCTCGAGCGGTGAGTACCGGCAAGTCGGGCATGTGGTTGATCGCACCCCCGATCCCTCGGTCCCGATCACGGAACCGCCGAGTGTTACGATCGCTTGGTACGATCCCCGTTTTGCCGCCCACGAAGTTCAATTTGTCCAACATCACAACGACGGACGACTCGAGGACGTTGCTAAATTGATGTTGCCTGAACAGAAACGAGAACGGATTCGTCAACAACTCGCTGACGCGATGCGGTTGTATGGAGACGAGTTTTCGCTTGCCTTCAAACCATTGGTTCAACAGTCGATTCAGCAATCATTGCCGGTGATTGAGTCCGAATTGCAACGGTCGATCGCTCGTCATCGCGGTGACATTGATGCGTTGGCAAAACGTTGGAACGACGAAGTGGTCCGCCAACGATTGATTCCGTTGGCACGGCAAGAGATCATGCCGATCGTCAAAGAACACGGCGGTCCGACAGCGGAAAAGATTGGCCACGAGGTTTGGGAACGCGCGTCGCTGTGGCGGTTTGGTTGGCGTGCCGTCTATGATCGTACGCCGCTGCCCGAACAAAATTTGCTGAACGAAGAGTGGCAACGGTTTGTACAAAAGGACGTCGGACCGGTGCTGGAGCGAAACATGGACGAAATTGTTGCGTCCGTGCAAAAAATTCTGGTACAAACGGCAGCCAACCCAGTCGTCCGAGGCGAGTTGGCGGATGTTGCCAATGACATTGCCCGAGACCCCGAGGCACAGCAACTCGTCAAAGATATCCTTCGCGAAACTCTGGTCGACAACCAACGTCTGCGTCAAGTTTGGTCCGAGGTTTGGCAGAGCGAAGAAGCACGCCGCGCGATCGATATGGCGTCGCGACGAATGGAACCGGTCCTGCGAAAAATCGGTGATGAACTGTTTGGCACGCAAGACGAAGGGATCGATCCCGCGTTTGCCTTGGTGCTGCGAAATCAAATTTTTGGCAAAGACCGCCGCTGGATCATTGCGACACCAAATCAAGCTCCTCAGGATGCTTCACAACCACGCGTGATTCCGGTCTCGAGTCAATGGATGGCGTATCCGATCGTGTATCTTGCGGAAAAGGACGCCAAGTGAGTCTCGACATGGAAACCGATCCGCTCGCGGAATCCGACGATGGATTGCCGCTGCGATTGATCGATCTGCAGATCCAAGTCGCCGATCGCGTGTTAATTCGCGATACATCGTTGACGATTCCTGCAGGAAAAATCACCGTCATCGTTGGCGCCAGCGGTGCGGGAAAATCGGTCTTGCTGCGAACACTGGCCGGATTGATCGGTCGCGATCACGAGGCGATTTCATGGCAAGGCAGCATTGCGATTGGACACGACGATTCTCCACAAACTCGGCGTGCTGGGTTGTTAACCCGCGTCGGCATTGTGTTTCAACAATTTGCATTGTTCGACGAATTGTCGCCGACGTCCAATGTTCAATTTGCCATCGACCATCGCAGCGATCCATCGACACCGCCGTCGCAATCAGCTCGAGCTTGGGTCGACGAACTCGGCGTCCCCGCGCATACGTCGGTTGCCGCGCTCAGCGGCGGCCAGAAACAGCGTTTGGCGATCGCTCGGACGCTTGCCGCCGCGCCCGACATTCTGCTGTACGACGAACCGACCAGCGGGCTTGATTCCGCCAGCGGACGTAAAGTCGCCGAATTGATTCGGCATACTCAAACGATTCACCGCACCACCAGCATCGTCGTCACGCATGATTATTTGACCCTGCTGCCGATCGCCGATGAAGTGCTGTTGCTCGATTCGCAAACCAGTCGATTGGTGCGAATTGAAAAGGAACAATGGGATCAAATCCCCACGCGGATGCAGCCGGTTGCGCTTGCCGATACCGCCGTCGACGACGAAACAGCGACACGAATGTCACGCTTGGCAAACCTCGCTCGCCGAAGCGTGGACGATTTTTTTACCACGACCGGATCGGCGATTTGGACTGCGATCTGTTTGCCGTTTGAGCTGCGTCCCTATTTCCCCCACTTTCGCTGGGGGATGCGTTTTGTCCTGCACTACTTGCGTCTGGTGGGCGGTCCGTCGGCTTGGTTTTATCTGATCTTGGCAGGGATGATCATCGGATTTACCAGCACTTATTTCACGTTTGAATTCCTGCCTTTCCAAGCCTACACGCAGCCGCTGTTGATCGATGAATTACTGGCTTCGATTGGTTTTGCGTTGTACCGTATTCTGGTGCCTGTGTTGGCAACCATTTTGATTGCTGCACGCTGTGGTGCCGCTGTCGCCGCCGACGTCGGGGTGAAGCGGTACGGCGGTCAAGTCGATGCACTGCAAACGCTCGGTGTCAAACCGCGAACGTATTTGTTGCTGCCAATCGTGATCGCGTTTGTGATCGCCACGCCGATGTTGGAATGGATGTCGCTAAGTGCCGCGAAGATGATTAGTTTGGTGACGTTCCTGGCTACCCATCCCAACGAAGGTCCCTATTTCTGGCAGCAGAACTTTTATCGCAATCTCGTCCCGATCGAAGGTGCGTTGCTGCGAGGTTGGCGATGGGTGTTGGCCAAGAACCTGATCTGTGGATTTGGGATCGCCTGTATTGCCTATTATCAGGGTCTGGCCCCCAAAAAGTCGGCCAACGACGTCAGCGGCGCGATCACGTCGACCGTGCTGTGGACGACGCTGTATGTGTTGATCGTGCATTTCGTGACAGCGTTGATCGAATTTTAGGATCCCAAGGGCTCGTTTCCCGGCGACTGGATTTTCGATTACAATTCGCAACATGAAAAACACACAACGCTTCGCGATTTCTCTTTCGTTGACACTTGCCTCCCTTGCTGCAATCAGCGGGTGTAGTCCGGCGCCGCAAGAGGCGGAACCAACCGCCAAGACGGAGACCCCGGGCGCGGAGAACCGGGCTCATGAGAACGCAGCCTCTGAAACAGCGGACACCGAAAAACTGCCGGTTCATCAACCGAAGTTCAGCGATGACGCATTCCTGATGGCGGCACACGACGGCAACATGCAAGTGATCGAGATGGCGATCAAATCCGGCACCGAAATCGATGTCAAAAACGAACGAGGCCACAACGCGCTGCACCTGTCGGCCTACAACGGGCACAGCGAAATCGTAAAGTTCTTTTTGCAAAACAAGATTGACATCAACGAGCGAGATTCAGAAGGCAAATCCGCTCTGATTCATGCCGCCTCGGGCGACTTTCCCGAAACGGTCGAACTATTGATCGACAATGGGGCCGATGTGAATCTGAAGGATGAAACCGAAGGCTTCACGGCGCTGATGATGGCGGCAGCCGAGGGGCAAATGGACGTCGTCAAAGTGCTGTTGAAACACGGTGCCGACAAAACAATGAAGGATGTCGATGGCGACACCGCCGAAGTCTTTGCCCGCAATAACGGCCATTTTGAGATCGCCGATCTGTTGGCGGACAAAGACGAAGAAGCGACCGACGAAGAGAAGGGATCAAAGGATTCCGAGTAGGGCGAACGAAACTCTTGGCGAGTTTCGCTACTGAGCTTCTGCTTCGCTCTCGGAATTGTCGCTCTCGGATTTTTCACTCTCGTCATCTTCACTTTTCTGTAACGTCGGATCTTCGATCGACGCCAATTCGACTTGAACGGTCATCTCTTTCCCGGCTCGGTAGATTTTGACTTCCTGCATCGAACCGATCGGTTTGCGTTCAACGACTTCTTGCAAGCTGCTTGGTTTGCGAACGCGTTCGCCTGCGAATTCGAGAATCACGTCCAGCGGTTTCAAACCGGCGCGTTCGCCTGCGGATCCCGAGATTACTTGATAGACCAACACCCCTAGCCCGACGGGCAAATTGACTTTCTTGGATACTTTCGGGTTCAGCTCGGCCAAGCTGATCCCCAACGCAGCACGTCGAACGCGGCCATATTCAGCGAGTTCATCGGCGATCCATTTGGCTTGATTGATGGGAATGGCAAACCCGATGCCTTGATAGCCCCCGTTGCGAGTCGCGATCGCGGTGCTGATCGCAATCATTTTCCCATCCAAATCGACGAGCGGACCGCCCGAGTTGCCTGGATTGATTGCCGCATCGGTTTGCAACAGCCGGCCGCGGCGAATCCGTTTGATCGTTCGATTCTTGGCGCTGATGATTCCTGCGCTGACAGTGGCTTCCAATCGAAACGGGCTGCCGATGGCAAGCACCCAATCGCCGATGTCCATTTGATCCGAATCCCCCAGCGTGGCGACGTCAAACGGTTCGTCACGCTCGATTCGCACGATCGCCACGTCGCTGTCGGGATCCCCATGCACCTCAACCGCCTCGATCTCGGTTTCATCGGCCAGCTGGACCACCACTTTTTTTGCCCCGGTGATGACATGATTGTTGGTGATGATCAATCCGGTTTCGCTCAGAATCACTCCGGAACCTAAACCGGTCAAAGGAATGGCGTCGCCGTTGACGCTTTCTTTCTTGGGCGGAGTGGGTCCAGGACGCTCGGTTTCGGCTTCTTCCTCGTCCGTTTCGACGTTTTGGCCGTATGCAAACACAGTGACGACCGAGGGCGTCGCACGCCGCGCAGCAACACGAAATGCCTTGGACAACGCCCGTGGTCCGGCTTGAATTTCGCTGCTCGACTGCGTGTCCTCGGACGCAGCCGCGAGCTCGTCGGCCAGCACGGGATTGGCTAGAGAAGCGAACAAATAGCCAAGAAAAACAAGACAGGCAAATCGATGGTTCATCGCGTTTCTTTGACGTTTTGTGGGGGAGAGAGAGGTTTTGGCAGAGACCAACGGGGAAAACAACCCAAACGGCGGGCACAAAGGCACCCATTGTTTCAGCGTCGCAAATCGATTCACCCAAAGCGATGCAAATCGAAACCCCGCAGCCAGTATCCTACACCTGCTGGATCGTCTATTGTCACTATAGCGGTTTGCAATCTTTTTCGTCACCAAGAAGGTTTTTGGCAATGCTACCTGCAACCCTATTGGCAAAAAAACGTGACGGCCAAGCGTTAAGCGATGCCGAAATCCATTATTTGGTGGATGGATTCTGCAGCGGCAAAGTCGCCGATTACCAAATGGCGGCGTTTGCGATGGCGATCTGTATCAACGGCATGCAGTCAGGTGAGGTCAGTGCGTTGACCGAGGCGATGGTGCGCAGCGGCGACAAGCTGCCGCGCTGCAGCGACCGGCCACGCGTCGACAAACACAGCACCGGCGGACTGGGCGACAAAGTTTCGCTGATCCTTGCGCCGCTACTAGCGACCTGTGACGTCGACGTGCCGATGATCAGCGGACGTGGACTTGGGTTAACCGGAGGCACATTGGACAAGTTGGAATCGATTGCAGGATTCCAAACTCAGCTGTCCATGGATGAATCGACCAAAATTCTTCGCAAGACTGGTGCGTTTATCATCGGTGCGGGACCCGATATCGCTCCCGCCGATCAACGACTGTACGCACTGCGTGATGTCACCGGGACGGTGGAATCGGTGGCGCTGATCACGGCCAGCATCCTTAGCAAAAAGCTTGCCGCACGACTGGACGCCTTGGTGATGGACGTCAAAGTCGGTGCGGGCGGTTTTATGAAAACGTTGGACCAAGCGAGAATCTTGGCCGATTCATTGGTCCGCGTCGGTGCTGAATCCGATTTGCCGATCTCTGTGATCCTGTCGGACATGGATCAACCGCTCGGTGCAGCAATTGGTAATTCGATCGAAGTCAATGAAGCGGTCGATGTGTTGCAAGGTATTGGACCGCCGGAAGTCCGTGAGTTGACGATTCAGCTTGCCGCGAACGGTTTGGTCGCGTGTCACGAAGGCATGTCACGAGAGGATGCGATCAAAAAATTGACTAGCAACCTTGATTCAGGAATCGCGATGGAGCGGTTTGAACGGATGGTCGTCGCGCAAGGAGGACGCCCCGATTTCCCTCGGCCAATCGGCAGCGAGTTGATGATCGAAAGTCCCGTCGATGGCTGGGTCGAAAAAATCGACTGCGAATTGCTCGGGCAAACCGTCGTCGAACTCGGCGGCGGCCGACGTCAGAAACAGGACCGCATCGATCCGAGCGTGGGGCTGCAAGTGCATTGCCGCGTAGGGCAACGCGTCCGGCGTGGGACACCGATCCTAAGCGTGCACTGTGACAAACGTCAGCATGACGATTACAAGACGCCGTTACAAAACGCGGTGAAGCTTTCAGATCAAAGCGTTAAAAGTGTCCCGTTGATCATCGAACACATGTCGTGACTGGCAGCTGTCGTGGCGGGCAACTGTCGTGACTGGCCGCTGTCGTAAGCATCCGTAACGGAACCGACAAAGAGCTGGCGTAAAAGACGGTAAAAGAGAAAGGGGGACGTTGCCGAAAAGAGGTTGCTCTCTTCAACAACCGTCCCCCGTTCCATGTTTTCGTCATTTAACTTCGCGATCGACGCAACTTAGCGATCTGCGAATGGCGAACGAAGCAATGCTCGCTTAGAAATCGCTACTGATAACTTCTTTGCTGGCACGCGTTCCGAGCGAGCCCCACAAACCGTAGGGGCTTTGCTGGCCAGGAGCCGCCAATCCGCTTCCGCCCAAGCGAACCATACCGCCGCCGCCACCGGTGTTACGACTGCTTCCTGCTTCGATCGAATCGGTAATGAATTTTACTGCTCCGTCGCCCATTAGAATGTGGCATCCACCTTGGTGGTGGCTGCTTGGCGTCGCCACCATCTCTTTGAAGTGGTTCTCACCCGCAGGCAAAGTCGTTCCAAAGGTTGCTTTCGTTGGCGCTGGCAAGTCGCCACGACAGATTTCTTGGTTCGGCGGCAGGATCGTCGTAAATCCAGTGAACAGCGGTCCAAAGTCCGCCCAGCGGTAACCACGGGCCAAACCGTTTGCTGCTGGTGGCGAGGCCCAGAATCGAGGACGCGTTGCAGAGACCAATGGCAGACACATGCTTGGATTGTCGTACAGATCCGTTCCCGCGACTTCCTGAGCCTGCGTCGAGACGCTTCCGTCACCCAAGTCCGTCATAATTTCGCCAACGATGATGGTGTTCGCCAAACCGTCCAGAATGTCACGGAATCGAGCGGTCTGGTGCGCAACAAACGCACCGCGACAGGAAGCCCGTGCCTCTTGTGCAAAGTTGGAATTGGACACTCCATCTTCGTTGACGGGACCAAACGACATCATCACTGCGGAATCACCGAGACAGGCGGCAATGTTTGTCCGTCCCTTCGCTGGCAATCCCTGGCCCGGATCGCTGGGACAGCGGAGTGCCGGAATATCGTTGTTCCATGGGTCATAGTTTGTATTGGGTGTAGGTCCCATCGCATTGAAAGAACCTTGCGGGTTACTGATCTGTTCCCACAATGCTTGCTGCTCGAAAAATGGCAACAAACCAACCAGAAAACTCAGTCGCGAGTTATTTCTGAGATTCGAGTTGTTCCACACCTTCTGTCCGGCCCCCGTCCCCGTGCCCGAACCGTGCGTCGGAATTTGGTTGTACGCGGCGTGGTAGTTGTGAATCGCCAATCCGATCTGTTTGAAGTTGTTGCTACACGACATTCGCCGCGCCGCCTCACGTGCCGCTTGTACTGCCGGCAAAAGCAAACCGACCAGCACGCCGATAATGGCGATCACGACGAGCAGTTCCACCAACGTGAACCCTCGTTTGACTCGTAACTTGTTCATAAACACCCCTTTTGTAGATAAGCCAAACTGTAGAAAAGCCAAAAATGACAAATTCGAGACACATCGAAGTTTCCGTTTGGTAAACGGCAAGGCTCCCGATATCGTCAAGGTCGACCCAACTATGCTTTATGCAACCATCCTTTACGACTGTTTTTTGCGACATTCCATTGATAAATTGCGACAACCGATGCGGCTAATAAGGGGACAGTCCGCCATCCAACCATTCCAGCCGTCACAATCCCCAAAAAGAGAGCGATCAACGGCGTGATGACTAATCTGAGACAGGCCGCTTTAGCCGCCAACAAGGTGACAGAAATTAGTTGACAGACGCATTTTCCACCTGCCAAAGTACCACTCAGCGTCAAGCGATTTGCAATCGCCTTAAGTACAATGGAGATTCTAGAAATCACCATCCGTTGACAATCAAAACAAGGCCGCAGAACTGCAACGTGCCAGTCAACGCGAGGACGAGTTCATGGCGATGTTGGCGCATGAGCTACGTGGTCCCTTGGCGCCATTGACCTTTGCGGCGTCGCTATTGCAGATGGATCCGCTAGACCGAAACGTTTTGCAGGACGTGCGTGAGACAAGGCATCCAAATACTCCGACCAGCGGGGATCGATCTGGCTTTCCTCGGACCGAATTGACGAACATTTTGTAATCACGGTTCGAGACAACGGCATTGGGATCCGCCAAGGGCAGCGATCCAAAGGCCAGGCAAAAAGATGGGCCAGGCAAAGAAACGGCGGCAGCCGAAGCTAAGCCGAACGCGTCTGGTAGTCAATTAGCGACGCCAGACTTTGCATTGCAAACTGCTTCTAAGTCCCCAGCCTCCGCTCCGCAACACGAGCGCCATCGAATCGGCTACGATGGTTACCCAATGGCAACTGCCGCGCCATTCCCGCGGATTTAGCGAACCAAGACTCACCTTTAAGGGGGCAACTCGAAGATGACGATGTTTCAACGCAGCTCGAAATCCAAGCACAATAACCCATCGCAGCGAAAAAATCGCCGCAGAACGCTAAAGGCTGAATCCTTGGAAAAGCGGATGGTGTTGACGACCTATTTCGTGGACGCTGACTTTGCAAATTCGCAAAACGAGGGTACTGAAGAGAATCCATTTAATACCATCAACCGGGCAGTGGTGGCTGCCAGACGAAATGCTGGCGACGATGAAATCATCGTTGCGCCGCGAGCTAACGGTCAGCGATACGATCGGCAGATTTCGTTCGCAAACATCGGTGGTGACAATGGCGCCATCCTGATTCGGGGTGCTACTGGCGAAGCAAACGATGTCGTACTGACATCGGGAAATGGATACACTTTCTTGATCGACATGCCATTGGACATCACGATTCGCGACCTATCGATCGAAGACTCGTATCTAGCCGGCGTTCGTGTGACATCGCCTGCCAATGTCCTGCTGGAAAACATTCATATCAATGGACGACGCAATAGCAGCGGTGTCGTTCATCAAAGTGGTGACTTGGTCATTCGAGATAGCGTGCTTGAGAATCATCATCAAGGAATCTTTTCAGCTGAACTTCGCGCGTCTGGCGACTCAAGTGTCATTGTTGACAAACCGAGATCTCTTACCGTTGACAATGTGACCACAACGGGCAATACCCAGTTTGGCATTCTTACCCGTAACGCGACGGGTGCGGTACAACTGAATGATGTAACCGCGACGGAGAACGGCATCAGTGGCATACGTGTTTTTCAACAGGAGTCGATTACGATTTCTAATGCCATCTTAAATTCGAATGCCTCCCACGGATTATCGATGCAAGACACTGCAAACGCTTGGCTCGTGGGCGGAACATTTAGCAACAATGGTGAGTCTGGATTACATGCGTTGGCATCCCCCAATCTTGCTGTCAATGGCGGTTCATTCGCTGGCAACGGAGAGCACGGACTTCGCATCGAAGGAGCCGATGGATTGACAATTGCTGGCGTCCTTGCCACAGACAACGGCGACATGAATGGCACCACCCAAACCGGAGGCGGAGGCATTAGCATCGTCCCCGCTACATCCACCCCGATCACGATCTCGAACAGTGTTGTCAGCAACAACGAGACCCGCGGCACCGGAGGTGGCATCGATATCAAGGCGACCGCGTCGATCAACCGGGACTTCCCAGCTGACATTAGCATTGTGGACACAACGATTTCAGAAAATGTGGTCGCGACCGAATTGGCGATGCAGGGTGGCGGCATCGCATTTTTCGGACACGGCGACCTTCATTTGCAACGGACCACAGTATCAGACAATTCTGCTCGACGCTCTGCTGGCGTGCATGTCAACAACTATGGCTTTAGCACGGATGGCCTTCCTTCAACACTAAGAATCTCTGATTCCACGATCGCCGATAACACAGTGGTACTTGAGGGGTCAGAAAATACCGTGGGCACAGCGGGACTGTTGCATTTCGGAGGCATTCTCGAAATCAACAATAGTACGATCAGCGGCAATGTAGGTGGGAACACGGGTGGAATCTTGGCCATTCCCTACCTCGGAGGCAGCATCACGAATAGTACGATCACTAACAATCGCGGAGCCATTGTTGGAGGTCTGAACTCTCGCGGCGGTCAGACCGAGTTCAAGCTAACCAACGTGACGATCTCCGACAACGTTGGCGGTATCGTCGGAGGTTTACGTTCGGCCGATCGTGTCACGATATTGGCCAATACCGTTGTCGCGCGAAACCAGAAAGGAAACCTGAATGATCCAGCGGAAAATTTAGTGGTAAGCGACATTGATGGGACCGCAACGACTTTGGGTGGAAACTTTTTTGGCGAAGGCGATAACGTCACCTTGGTTGGAAATGGATCGGGACCGGTCACTGATTTCCAAGGCACTGTCGCGAACCCTCTTGATCCACGGTTAGGCGAGTTACAAGACAACGGCGGCGCAACATTGACGCGGGCTCCGCTCGCAGACAGTCCTCTGCTTGACGCTGGCAACGGTGACATCACGGAGCTTCCTTTGCTTGATCAACGCGGCGTGGATCGGGTTCTTGGCCAGGGTATTGATATTGGATCCGTCGAGAGGATCGCACTGAACTTCCAGGGCGAAACCGATGCCGGCAGCATCAATTTGAACTCCGCCGACAAGAGTGGAAAGTCACTTAGCATTGTTCTGTATTCAACGCCAACATCGGATGCGTCGCAAATTGAAGTCGAATCAATCACATGGGCCGGAGCGAGCGTGCATCGCAGCAAATTGGTTGACGTCGATGGCGACGGAAGGCTGGACTTGGTGTTGAAATTTCGATTGAAAGACACCGATTTACTGACGCAATACACCGAGGCTTTGCGGGAAGATCAAGATAACAGCGTTCAGCAGCTTGACATCGAACTAACCGGAAACACCCTCGATGGCACCGGCTTTTCCTCTCTGATATCAGTCGAAGCGGAAACGACGGGCAAGAAATTGCGAAACTTACTACGTTCGTTCTAGCAATTGAAGAAACGTCAATGAGCTAGCAACACTCAAGAGAAGCTAGCTCCGGTGGCGTCGTGCGAGAGAAGAGGATCTGAAAGGCACCTCGCTGGATGTCCGATCATTTGCCCGCCACTTGCAGCGCGACGTCACTTTGGAGTTGACCGTCATCGCGTCGTGTCGTTCCCCAACTGATTTCAGGACCGAGAGAGCTGTCGACACTAATCGAGTTTTTCCGATTTCATTGTCGTTGCTGCGCTTAGATTATCGTCATAGATCATCGGAGGCATCCAGCTGACATCAGAAAACTTGACCGCGATACTGACCGTGATTTCCTCGCGACTTTTCGCCTTGGACGGATCTGGGGATACAACGACATCATTGGCTCCGCTCTTAATCGAGCAGCCTTTGAGATAGTCTTTCACAATCTTCTGAACACTAGCCTGCGTGGCACCCTCGACTGCGGCGGCACGTGCCCCCTCTCGGCTTGCATTGACCAAGATCTGTTGCACCATGACGACGCGTCCGAATTCAATGATCCCGAAAACCAGCAATAGAAAGATGGGTACGACAAGTGCAAACTCGACAGCGGCGGCACCGACGCGATTGGGGCGGTTGCGAGCAGCAATAGGATTCACGAAGGACACCCGAGTTGTGTTAGACATGTTGAATCAGTGAACAATTCGCGGTGACGAAAAGACGCCCGCACTCGTTTGAGCGCCGTCGCCCTGGATCAAGCCCTCGAGCGTCAGCGACGCCGGCTGAACGTTAATCGCTTTTTCACCTCCGGTCAGTTTTACCGCCATGATACGTACCGCAACGAACTTTACGATCTCGAACATGGCGTTGTTGCCGTTGCCCCAAACACTACGATAGACCGGGACCAC
Source organism: Rhodopirellula maiorica SM1 (assembly GCF_000346295.1). GTDB lineage: Bacteria > Planctomycetota > Planctomycetia > Pirellulales > Pirellulaceae > Novipirellula > Novipirellula maiorica. Next base: position 26,775 of record NZ_ANOG01001062.1, read on the forward strand.
TCGCACTTCGCCAATGATGGATTCGAGATCGTCTTTCATGGCTGCGCTTAAGCCTGGGTTTCCCGAAAGATACAGGGTCCCCAATGGATTTAATTCAAGTGAGCCTCCATGAAACTGAAGGTCTGCACGACTAAGTCCATTACGAATCTGTTTTGAGATATACGAAGTCGAATTGTTGGTGACACCGATGTTGACCGTCCCTAAATTCCCTGAGCTTCCGGTCTCATTAGGGAATAGTCTCAACTCGGGAATTCCATCCGCCTCGGCGGTGACCTGCCCGGTCTTGGGATCGTAGCCCCAGACGTCAGCGTCCGATTCGTGCGATTGATCCCAATAATCTTCTTCGATGGTGATGGGAAGCATTGGAACGTTTTTACCCGAAGGAGGGATTTTGAATCCCTTGACATCACGCACGAGCGCCGCCGTGGCTTCCGCATCCACATCTTGTTCACTGCGATTTAAAATACCACCAAAGAAAAGGGGAACAGCCCCGTTCTGTGAGCTGGTTCGACGAATCCTTACTTTGACGGCATTATATTTTGTGGGGTCGTCGAATTTCAGTTCCGATTGCCCTGAACCAAATTCGTAGTGCCCAATACTTACGTCAACGTTTGGCGCGACGGACGCAACTTGTCCAAGCACGGGGTTTGATGACGTAAACTCCGAAGCGACACTACGAGCACGCTTCGTAATTTCATTGATGTCTTGTGAGCTGGCAAACTCGACGACAGCAGCGTGTGCGGTGGCATCGGCCGTACGCTGAGTTTCCGTTCTTGCCAAAGCTAAATAGCCTGTGTCGATGGCAAATGCCACCATGCCAAACATGATGACAATTAACACTGCGGCCAAAACCGCAATGGCCCCCTTACGGTTTCGGCGATTGCAGAATTTTCTTTGCGAGTTTGATAATTCCGACGCTGAGTTGTACCTATTTGTGGGCATCATACTACAGAGGAATGTTCGTCTTCACTGTTGGCGGCCTGGCGACCTCGCGTGAGGCCCATGGCTTTGCGAACCAATCTCACGATTGGGTTGCCGGGGTCTTTGAAAAGACGTGTAAGGAAAGTGTTGTTATCAATGACATAGCTTTCCTATCCCCCCCCTGCTTGAGTTTTTCTGCTTCGAATCCGCCTGATCCAGATTTAGGCGTGTGCAAAATCAGCACACTTAGCACAACCATACGCGCAACAACCAGGAACAACCATACGCGCAAGCCATCTAGACGAAGAAGCCAGCGTACGCCAAACCAAAGTTAGCGTGGCGAATTGCACCACCGGCGTGACGCGTGATGCATCGGACGGTTTCACCGGTGATCGTCTTCATCGCAAACCTGGATGGTGGCCAACTTTGCCTCTAGCACGACGAGTTTCTTTCGCAGAGATTCGACTTCCGTCTGGACTTGCACAAGCCGCTCGTGGACCGCTTTGGATTCTTCTGCGGTGACGATTCCATCGGCTTGTAACCCGAGTAACCTGCGGTATTCTCCCTTTCGCAGTGATTCGATCTGCGTCGCCGTCATCCACTGCGTTCGCACGCTTTCGGTTTGCAACCGCAATCGATCTCGGTCCGCTTTGGCTTTCGCCAGCAAGTCGTGGTATTGCGCTAGGGCGACTCGAGCTGCCGTGCGAAGATGATAGTCGGGACTTCTCCAATTCGCTCTTGGCAGATCGGCAGCATCAACGAACGCCGAAAGAGCATTATCGAGTCGTTTGTCGTCGTGTTTTTCCTCAAGAGCTTCGGCCACCATTTCGGCCAGAAATTGTTTTGCTGCACACGACTTCCAATCGCCAAGAGTGGAAAAGACCAAACTGGAATTGGAGGTACGATCTCTTTCGAACAACCGTTTGATTTTGGGAAGTGCCGCATCGGGCTGGGATTCGCGGAGTGCACAGGCGGCCGCGATTGCGACTTCCACATTGGGATCATCGATATGATCCAACAGCAAATCCGTCGCTTGATCACTAGCCCCTTTGTTACCGGCCCCTTTGTTACCGGCCCCTTGTCCACCGGCCCCTTGTCCACCGGCCCAGCGGAGCGACAGCAATAGGATCAAACGCCGCTGCAATCGTGTTTCCGATTTCAAAATTTCGATCAATGACTCCGCACGTAATTCTCCGCCCGCCCGAAACAGCGAATAGATACACACCATACGGACCGTCGCGTTTTGTCGTTTGTCCTCGGCGATCTTCGCGATTTCGTCGCGTTGGCCGTTGTTGGCCAGATCCGCCAGGATTGGAATCGCTTCGTAGGGAAACATGTCAACGACAAGCGTATTGTCCGTGCTCGGCGTTACCTGCTTTGCATTGATATCGGATTGGTAACCGAAGGGTTCAAGCAAATAGGGTACGATGCCTTGGTGCAATTCATTGATTGGCAACCGGTGCTCGGATGAACTGGACGAGCGAATTCGATAGTAGACGTTGTGATAGGCACGATACGCAGTGTCACGTCCTCCCCCCGATCCACTGAAATCACCATTTCGGCGTGACTCTTCGAGCAAAGTCTTTGCGATGACTCGCAAATCGTCTTCAGTGGTTTCTTTCGTTTCTTTCCATGCCTCGTCGGCCCAGTATCGATCGACAAAAGCTTGAACACGGAGCCGAACCGCGGCTTCGGAGTAGTCTCGCGAGTCGGGTTTGGGATTAAACACTTTTCCGCTGATCAACATCAGCGTTTTCTCGTATTCAGGCACCATGATGTGCCTAGAGCTTCGCTTGGTATGCAGCACCATGTAACGCAGCAGCAACGGGATCGCTGCTTTGTCCGGCGCCAGACGGATAATCGACGTGGCCTTGGAGTAATTAGTCCAATGCGTGTTGTCGTTGGTCTCTGCAAGTAACGATTCTGCTTCGAGCAATCGGTCGGGATGGCGAGCTGTTTTCAGCAACCGAACGAAGTCGGATTCCAGCCGGTAAAGCAATTCGTCTTCGGCCGAGGTCCTTAGTGTTTGACGTTCCTCCACCGCGCTGCGGGTACCAGAGTCCTCGGCGGGGGACTCTCGAGCGACAAGGATTAGCGCCGCACCAAGTCCACACAGTAGGAGAACCGCAGAAAGAAGGGTCGTTTTCATCAGTGGCTCCCAAATGTTCCCGGCTTGCCTTGCGATTCAATCGCGGACTTATCGGACAACGATCCACGACGCGTTTTCTTAGCCGAAAACCTTAAATTAACGCGAAACCGTGATTCGATGGGGATGCGAGCGAATAAAAGACGCTCGATAGATCAAAACCGTTATCGCGGTTATCAGGATGCGAACAACGCCATGGTGTAAGTGGGGGGGTGAGGACGAAGCAACGCGGCATGCTGTACAAGTCAGGAAACATTTTCCATCGCCGGGTCAACGGGAAGCGTTGCGTTTGGCAGACATTTGCTTGCTTTACATCCCCAAACCGTCTAAAACATGAGCAGAGTCCAAGGTGTCAGCATTGCCCTATAGTCAAGCAAAAACCGACACGAATCTTATCTTCTCCTTGGTCACTCGTCCGACATTGCTGCTTTTCACGACTAAACACTTTTCACGACTAATCGAGCACAACGATGGTGGATCTAAAGACCAAAGAGATTGACCGACTGATCCTGTCCGCGACCACAGCGCGTGACCAGGCGTATGCTCCCCACAGTCACTTTTACGTCGGCGCCGCACTGCTGATGAATGACGGCACGGTCGTGATCGGATGCAATGTCGAGAACGCCAGCTATTCGATGTGCTTGTGTGCCGAACGCGTCGCAGCATCGTCGGCAATCGCCGCGGGTTACCGCGAGTGGCGTGCGATTGCCATTGCCAGTGTGGGCGGCGTGGCCCCCTGTGGTGCATGCCGCCAATTTTTGTCCGAGTTCGGATTGGATCTACCGGTGATCACCACCGATATCCTGGACGGCAGCTACAAGATTCGAAATCTGAAACAGCTGTTCCCCGAAGCGTTTGACGAATCAAGTTTGCCACATCACGCGTAGACGCGGCTATTGCGAACGACCGAGCCGGCGAAAGTCGGTTGCGATGGCATCGTAAACGCGTGCGAGTACCGGACGATTGTCGCGAATCGTCATACTGCCGAGCTGACCCGATCGCACCTCGGCACTGGTGATTGGATCCAATTTGGTGATGCTTTCCAAATAGGGTTGTGCCAATCGCATCTCACCGGAACCATCCAACGTCGGTTCCACCACCAATGGGCCGCCGACATTGGCCGCCAGCGCGGGATGCACCAGCATGCGAGAGGCGCGAGGACGCAGCGATGCCGGTTTGGCTTTGATTGTCAAACCGCCTCGTAATCGGACGCGCGACGATGAATCGTTTTGGCAGGCCAATTGGTACGCATCCACGTCTTGTTCGGGAACCACGGCAAGCAGTTCCTTTTCTTGCGGATCCGATACTCGCAACAACTCTTGTCCCGCGGCAACAAAACGTCCTGGCAGCGACTCGACTTGATTGCCAACGATGTACCCCGAGCGATTGGCAACCACCGTCAATTGAGCGATCTGTTCATCCATTTCGGCAATTTGGCGTCGCAGGGCATTGGCGTTTTCGAGAGACGTGGCGGCCTTGGACAATTCGCCTTGTCGACGATATTGAATCGCTTTCAGCTCGGCGATCTCGAGGTCGTCTGCTTTCTTTTCGCGTTTGATCCTTAGTTCAGGATCCTTTAGCCGCATCAACAATGTTCCCTGCTCGACATGTTGGCCGCGCTCAACGAACAGCGACTCGACGAACGCGTCACTCGGTGAACGGGCGATTTGTTCGTCTTGGAACCGAACGACCACGGGCACGCGACGATCAAACGGCGAAGACACCGTACTGAGCTGTTGGAACAGAGCGATCAGTAAACTGGCGTAGAACAGCATTCGGCGACGATAAAAATTCAGTCCGAACCGTTCGCCCGGTTCCAGCATCCAAATCTTCCACACCCAGCGAACTGCCGGAATCAGGAACCACATTAAGACACCGGCGATGGCAAGCAGGATCCCCAATCCACGCGCCCACATCGCAACCCCTAAAACCAGCCCGCCCATCCAAAAGACTTGGAAAACAACGCTGCAAGCCGCGTGAATCGACGCAAACCATACTCGCCATCCCGACAACAATTGACGCGTTTGCGGGATACCAAAGAACAACCGCTGCAGCACCGACCCTAGTTGCCGGCGTCCGTGCATCCGTAAATTTGGGATCTCGGTCAGATCCGACAATACGTAGTATCCGTCGAGTCGCAGCAGTGGATTGGCGTTGACCAACAGCGTGGCGGGACCGGAGATCAAAAAGAACTGAGCGGTGATATGTTTTGCGTAACCTTCCGGTAAAAACCACCATGCCCAAGCCGCAACGGCGGCCACGGCAAGTTCGAAGTAAACTCCGCCAAGTGCAATCTGAACTCGATAGAACCGTCGCCGCAGTTTCCAGGCGTCGGTGACATCGACGTACGCCAAGGGTGCGAGCAGAAAGAACATGATGCCAACCTGGCCAACTCGCACACCATGGTGTTTTGCCGCGACCGCATGGCCCGCTTCGTGGACCAGTTTTGCAACAATCCAAATCAAAAACAGCATGGGCCAAAGCCCCGGATCAAACATCCGTCGCAATTCCGCAGCAAATGCTTCGAAGTGTCCATAGACCACGCAGAGACCGCTAAAAACGAGCAGCATCCAAATCGAAAAACCAATCGGTTCGAACGCAGGCCCCAGATACCGGGTCAACCGCGTCGCGATGCGGTCACCGCGAAACAGTGGAAAGCGTTGGCTGATCAACCACGGCAAAAAACGCAGCAGCATTGTCAACAAACCAGGCCGAGGCGGTTCCGGTGATCGGGGTGCTGCGTCGGTGATCGCGTCGTACGATGCGGGATCGGTTGAGGCCTGATCTGGATTTTCACCGGTCGCCGCCGCGTCCTCTATGGGTGATTCGGTCGGCTCGGCCGATCCCTGTTTGATCACCGCGACATTGGCTTGGACCAATTGAGCGATGAATTTCGCTAGATCTTCGGTCGTCCACTCGACCCCTTCGCTATGCAGCGCATTGAACAATTCGGGAATGCCTCGAACACCATCCAACAATGATGCGACGCGATATTCCTCGGGCCCAAGCTGAAAGAATTTTCCCGTCGCTTCGTGATGCGACACATAGGTCGTGCGTCCGCCGATCTCGCGCGCGATGAAAGTCACCTCGGGATCCAGGATTACGGTCGGTATCGAAGGAAGATCGGCGTCACTGCTCATGATTTCACTAATAATGTGGGATAGGCGTCCAGCCTGTCATCGTCGCTGCTGTTTTCGAGTAGCGACAACACGCACTCAATTACCTGTTCTTCTCTGTCTAATACTAATACCCAACCCACCACAACACGCGTTCAAAACCGCCTCGAATCCAAGACCAGATCCAGGGCCGCAAGGGGCCATAGGTGGTTGCGTCTCCTTGCATCCCTGGTCGTAATTTGCCGTTGGTATTTTCAACTTCCACCCGTCCGATAAACACATTCTTGTCGTCACGGATCACCGATGACGGATAGAGGTCGTCGAGTTCTTGTTGGATCGAACGGCCGCCGATCGAACCAAAGCGAATCCGTGTGGGTGAATGAGCGCTGACAAAATCAATTTCGTGTGCCGGTATTTCAATTTCAATCGCCATCTGATCCATCGGCGAAATCTCGAACATCGTCTGTCCCAGTTCCAGTGGGGATCCGATGTATTGGCTCAGATCGCCGCTGATGATCACGCCATCGATGGGGCTGACCACTTCAAGCCGTTGCAGACGATCCGAAAGTAACTGCAATGTGCGGTTGAGTTGCCGTTCGCGCAATCGTGCTTGTTGGGCATCCGCGATCCGGCCGGTGGCAAGTGCCGTGTCATGCTCTTTGGATGCTTGTTGTATTTCCGCCAAAATCGATTCGCGTTCAAGCCGAAGCGGACGCCCATCGAGCGTGACTAACAGTTGGCCCGCCTTGACCGTTTCGCCGGGTTTGACATGGTTGGATAACAACGTCGCTTCGAACGGGGTCGCAACCAAACGCTGTTGAATCGGTTGCACCCGGGCCGTGCAAGCGACGCGGTAGTGGACGGGCCAAAACGCCGAAAGCAGCCCGACGAGCATCAGCCCACCGACAATCGTTAACGTACGGCGGGTCACATTTCGTATTGCTTTGGGCGCGGCATATTTTGGACGACTCCAAAACACGTTGGACAGCGTCCGGATGATCGTCCGCAACCATTCGCCAAAGACCGACTTGTTGGCCACGGGGTAAATCCAAAGCAAACAGCGTTGGTCCGAGTCGGTTTGCGGCATACACAAAATCATCGCCTGATCGTTGATCAAAACACCACATTCGGCGTCGACCAGTTCTGTCCACTGCTGGGCTGCGGCGATGCGAGGACCGCTTTCGGGGCCGAGCCATCCCAGTCGTTGATCATACAAACGTTTGAGCTGAGCGTTACCGATGCCGCAACGAACGGTGGCGTCGGGAAATCGACGCGAAATCTCTTGGGTCAAAATCCGCATCGCATCGACGCGAGTTCCGGCCGAGGCGATCGCGCCAATGATTTCGAACAATTTCCCCAATTGTTCAGGTGGACTAGCTTTGGATTCCGAACCTGAGTCGGGTGAGTTTTGGCTCGCTTGATCAGCAGCAGGCCGCGGTTTGACCTTATTTCCGGTCAACGAGACGTGCAGCATTGCATCGGGATTTAACGAATCGGTGGGCGGTACAATGCTCATCTTGTCGCTCCCTGCGGCGACAACAGATCGCTTCGGTCTGGCCGTTGAGAAACCGATTGCTTCGCCTTGGCATGATTTCGTTGCGAGCTCGACAAAATGCTCAGAGTGCAACGATCACCGGCGCGTAATTGGTGCTCGATGTTATCCAGTTCGACTCGCACTTGCACGGTTCCACTTTCGCCATCGATGTCCGGTGCAATCGAACTGATTTTGGTATCGATCGTGTTGCCGTTGCTGCGCAAGAAAACGCGTGCGGGTGTCCCCACGCTTAGCCGCCCAATTTCTTCGGCGGGAACATTAAAGACGCCAATCAATCGATCCATCACGAGCAATCTCGCAATCACCGGATCACTCGGTGAAACATATTCGCCGGGTTCGCGGAAAAGTTCGGCAATCACGCCACTGACCGGAGCCACAATTTTTCGCCGCTGCAATTGCAATTGATACCGTTCCAATTCCAAACGACGCAGACGCGACTGCTCTTGCGCCGCCACCAATCGGGCTTCGGCGATCTCCAAGTCAGCTTCGGTGCGACGCAGTTCATCGGGTCGAGCCATATCCTTGGCTGCCAATGTACGCACCATGCCGACGCGTTGTCGCTGCAATTCGGCTTCGACTCGCGCCGCGTCCTCGTTGCCTCGCATGTTGGCCTGCAGTTCCGCCAATTTGACGGCCGACACCTGAACGTCTTCATCCAGACGTCCTATGATTTGCCCGGCTTTGATCGCATCCCCAATCTCGACTTCCATTGACAACAACAATCCAACTTCGGCCGCAGCCACCATGATGTCATGCTGGGGTTCGGTAAAACCGTCATAGATCAATGTTTGCGGCTGCGAATAGGCAGGCGATTGCGAAAACGCTCGGGGGGCATCGACAATCGAAATGATGCTGACGCTGCAGACCAAGGATGTCGAAACGACGAAACACTTCATGTGATGTCTGAACATGGACATCATCCCCAATTCGTCTTTGTTTGATTGTGTCATGCTTAGGGCCCCTTATTGTCATTGGTTTCGATCAACCCCGAATCTCGATTCCCGAGTCCGAGCCGTGTCGGACGCGGAGGTGTCGCAGGTGAGGCGACACGAATCTCTACCGCGGCGGCGTTCGGGATCGCCGGTCCTGGTGGTGCGGTCCGCCATGGCAGGATCATCTCGCCCACCGATTCTTCGGACGACAAGATCGCAGCACTCGCGGGGGCATCGTCCGATGGATGCTGGAACGAGCCAAATTCGCCACGTGGGACCATCGCGCCGTCACCGTTATCGGATGTACGGACAATATCGATATCGGTGCGTCCCGGAACTCGCATCGTCTCGATGTTTTCGTGAATCAATAGATTGCCCATTGCACGCTCGAGCTCAATCAACGACACCAAGTAATTGACCTGCGTCGACACCCACTCGCGTTCGGCATCCGAGCGGCGTTGTTGAGCATCAAGCAGATTTTCAAGCACCACCCCGACACGCGTGCCATCGCCGCCGAGCATCCGGTAGCGTTCGGTTAACACATCTTCTTCGTCAATGGTGGCCATCACGGTTTGGCGTTTGCTTTGATGCTGGGCAATCGAGGTGTCGACATCGATCAGCGCGGTTTCGATCTCGGCACGTGTGACCTGCATGGTTTCACGCAGTTCTTCTGATTTTTGACGATACCAATGAACGGCTTCACGATGACGGGCGCGGGCATAGCGATTGCCTTGAGGCATTTCGTACTGCAGGGCCGCACTCAACCCTGGCCCTCCTGCGGTAAACTGTTTCCCAAAGGAACCGAAGACGTCGTTATGTCCATTCAAACCTGCCAAGTAGGCATCAAACACGGCGTTCAGTTCGGGCAGCAATTGGTTTCGTGTGATCCGCATCGAAAGGGCTGCCGATTCCAACTCTTTCGCCGCGGCACGGACCTCGGGTCGGTTCTCTAGCCCTTTGATCACCGCATCGCGAAGTGTCCACTGCAGCGATGCTGCCAACGGCGGATCCAAGGGAATCATCTCAAGCGTGTTTTCCGACGAAACAAGCTCGGGGCGGCCGATCAACATCGCCAACCGGGCTTGTTGACGCCGCACATTGGCTTCGGCCGAGATGATTTGGTCCATCCGGCGTGCTAAGCGTCCGCGGACCTTGGCCAACTCGATTCGGCTGGAATCAAAATCAGCACGTCCAACAATGACACGCTCGATCTCTTGGCCACGCTCAAGTAGCTTTTGCTGCTGCAAGAAATGACAACGCGCTTCATAGAGATGCCAATACGCCGTCATCACGTCGGCGATTCGTTTCTCGACCTGCCGCCGCATCTCTTGCCACGAAACGCCGGCATCAATTTGGGCCTGAGTCAACAATCGCTCGGTATAGACCTGTCCGCCACGCGCCAACAACGGCCGGGTCAGACTGAGACTTAGTCGCGAATTGCCTTGATGCTTGGGATCAAAGAACAAACTATTGCTGTTCAGCGTGCCCAATTCTTGCGACAAATCCCAAGTCGATCCACCTCGTGTCGTCCGGGCAACGCCCGCCGAAACGCCAAACGTATCTTGCTGCAGCCGGCTTGGCCCCCCGGTGGTCAACGTGTTGCCGACCGGATCGTTGGTCATTCCCGCATTGGATTCCAACAAGATCTTGGAATCGAATGCTGCATCCTGCTGGGTGACCTTTTCCAACGCCACACTGGTTCGACTCGAAACACTCTTGATTCGCGGACTATGCGTCAACGTGTCGAGCAAAACGGTGTTCAGATCGAACGAAACCCAATGTGGTTGGGGCATGATCGGACTCGCGATCGACGCATTCCACCACTGAAAGTCATAGGGATCCGCTGGGATGGCGGGATCGGCTGGGGCGGCCGTGACGGACGTCGCTTCGCTGTCCTGCTCGGCCTTGGCAACAGACAGAGTGCCAGCGAACGTTGCGTAAGCAACGATAGCTAGCACAAGGCCCAGCGACCAGGAAAAGCGACTACGAAACATGTCTTGTCTTAAATACCATCAGAGGGGCAATCGGGTACCGGCGTACACATGCCGTATGCGTTGTATCGGACAGACAGCGGGTCACGTTGTGATGACTAACGCGAAAAATGTGGCGTCTTCATCGTTGCAATCGGGTAATCGTTGCGGCCGAAAAACTTGACGCAATCGTCAAACTCGCCCCATTCGCAATAGGCGGTCTATCTTGATGAGATTTTGGGGGAAATACGAAGGCACGTAGCAGATTACGAACGCATACTTTTATTGCGAATCTGCGGGTTTCCGCACAGCATGAACGCAGAACACCGCGAAACTCGCCTGTGCCTATCCGGACACCTTTCTGGGGATACGTTTCCCAAACATCAGCCACCGCGCAACCGGTACGGGCAACGCAACCGTCATATTTTCAAGCGGGAATGAGTGTGGATAGCCAATAGACCGATGACAGCAATGCAGCATTCTCGGAGATGCGGGAGCCATCCGGGGTGCCCACACCTTTTCCACGGGAATCTCCGTCCAGTGCAACTCAATGTGCAAGTTGGTTTAGTTTCATGGCTCGCGAATTTGATTTCTATCCTTTAGAAGACCGCATCCTCCTTAGCGGCGACGGTCTTGATGCGAGCGACGGCGGCGGTGAGATCGATCTCGATTTGGCAGCCGCACTATTGCAACAACTCGATGACGCGGATGGCGAAGCCATCGATCCGACGACACAGGTGGCGTCACAGCCAAGTAATAATGACGACACTCAGGGAACCGAGTCAACTCATACGATCATCGATGCGCCGGACCTTGATCCCGCCAATCCAATCGAAGTGGTTTTTGTTGATGCGAGTATCGAAGATGCGGACACCCTGATCGCAACTCTTCGCGATGGTTCGCAAGAGCAAACGCAGTGGTTGATCATTCGACTCGATGCAGACCGTGATGGTATCGAGCAAATTAGCCAAACCATGGCATCGCTGTCGGGCGTCGACGCCATCCACTTGCTCAGCCATGGCGATGGCGAGAGCATTGCACTGGGATCGACGCGGCTTGATGCGCAAACAAGCCAAGCTTATGTGAGCGACATTGCACGCTGGGGAGTTTCGCTCGATGCAGATGCGAGCATTTCAATTTACGGATCCGATCTAGCCAGTACTGAGTCGGGTCGCGAATTAATTGAAGTGATGGCAGCGGTGTGCGATTGTGACATTGCGAATCGCGACGGATCGCTATCCGGCCCAGAAACGGTGATCCCGCGTCAGGAAGTTGCCTTTGTCGATACATCGATTCAGGGGTACCAACAACTTGTCGACGACCTGCTGAGCAGTTCCGGTGCATCGCGACAAATCGACGTGTTCTTGCTTGACGCCACACGCGATGGTATTTCACAAATCAGCGAAGTGCTGAGAAGCTATGACGGTTTAGACTCGATTCACGTCGTCTCACACGGACTTGATGGCGGGATCCAGCTAGGCAACACTTGGGTTGGTAGCGACACCTTGGCGATCCAAGCGGAACAGGTCCGCAATTGGGGCAACGCACTGACTGCCGACGGCGACTTGTTATTCTATGGCTGTGATTTCGCGAGCAACGCCGATGGCCAGTTGTTGGTGGGGCAGTTTAGCCAGTTGACCGGCGCGGATGTCGCTGCCAGCGTCGACTTGACGGGGCACCAATCGCTCGGTGGCGACTGGGATTTGGAATACCATGTCGGTGCGATCGAAACCAACGTCGCGTTTAGCTTGGACGTGCAACAAGCGTGGACCGAGGTGTTGGAAGCCGCAGTGGATACAACATCGACGGGAACCAGTACCGGCGGAACGGTGACCGTATCGCACGCTACCTCGGGGACCAACCGTTTGATGTTGGTGGGGGTTTCACTAAATCAAGCTGCCGGCGAAACGGTGACATCGGTGACCTACGGCAGCCAGAATCTGACGCTGGTGGGTGTTGAGGAAAATGGCGATGCGAGAATCGAGATTTGGTCACTCGTCGCGCCGGATATCGGTACTGCAAACGTCCAAGTGAATTTTAGTGGCACGACCGACGGCAACACGGTTGGGGTCACCACGTTTACCGGGGTCGATCAATCCACCCCGCTGGGAACGTTTGCATCAAACTCGGCAGCGAGCGGCGGGACGGCGACCACCACCGTCACTTCGGCTGCCGATGAAGTCGTCTTTTCCGTGGTCGCGGTTGACGACACTGTCGACTACAACTTGATTCCCGGCACCGGGCAAACCGAGCGGTGGGATTTGCTGGGCGGTGGTGACATCAGCGGCGGGGGCAGCACGCAAACCGGTGCTGCGTCGACCAACGTCGAGTGGACTTGGAGCGGCAATGATAATTGGGCACTCGGTGGCGTTTCCATCAAGAGCGTTGCCAACACCAGCGGATTGCAAGGTCACTGGACGTTTGACTCCGGCGTCGGTGCATTGGACAGCAGCGGGAACAGTTATGACGGCACGTTGGTCGGCAATGCCGCCGTCGATACCACGACATCGACCAACCAAATCGGCGACGGAAAATTAACACTTGACGGTACGGGCGACTATGTCGACGTGTCGGCGCATGTGTCGAATTTTGCGTTGCTTAGCGAGGGCACTTTGTCCGCGTGGGTCAACGTGTCGTCGACTGACTTTGAAACGATTTTTGACATCAGCAACGGTGGCACGAGCGACTTTGCAACGCTGGGGGTTGAAAATGGCCAATTGACTTGGACGCTAAACGCATCGACGGTATCGCTGGTGCGTGCCACATCGACGGCGCAAATCAACGACGGCAATTGGCATCATGTCGCCGTCAGCACATCGGCCAGCGGCACGTCGCTGTACATCGACGGCGTCGAATTGACGGGGTCAGCGGTCACCTACGCATCGGGATCGGCGGCATCGACGCAGTTCCTAGATGATTTGACCGGTTTGACCTCGATGCAAATTGGTGCCTTCAACACCGGTTCGCTCGGTGGCGAATTCAATGGGTTCATTGATGACGCTCGTGTCTATGACAATGGCTTGACCGCCAGCGATGTGGCGGCACTTGCATCGGTCACCACCAATACCTCGTTCCAGCAAAACGTTGGTGGCTACACCGGCACGCAAGATACAGAAATTCGGCAAGCCTCCGCGACCAGCAGCTATGGTTCAGCCACATCGATTGCGATCGACACCGAAAATTCGGGGGCGAATTCCGAATCGCAAGGCTTGCTCCGCTTCGACAATCTGTTTGGCAGCAACGGGGGCCAAATCCCCTACGGTGTCCAGATTGTATCGGCGTCGTTGACCGTGGAAACCACCGGCGACACGTCGGGCACCATCAGTCTGCACCGGATGCTGAACAATTGGAATGAGAGCTCGACATGGGACTCGGTGTCCGGCGGATTGTCAGCCAATGGATCCGAATTGGCATTGGCCGCTGACAGCCAGCTGGTTCCGCCCAGCTCGGGTGCCACGACATTCACCGGTTTGGAGGACACCGTTCAGGCATGGGCCAACGGCGACAGCAACTACGGATGGGGGATTCTGAGCGACAGCAGCAACGGCTGGGATTTTGATTCTTCCGAAGGCACCACCGTTCCGCTGCTAAGCGTCCAGTACATCATGCCGGGATCGCAGGCGTCGGTCGCGCATACGTTGACGGTCGATACCACCAGCGACGTCAGCGATGGTAATACCACGTCGATCGATGCGTTGTTGGCGGACAAGGGTGCCGACGGATTCATCTCGCTGCGTGAAGCGATCATGGCCGCCAACAATACCAAGAACCTCGATGCCTCGACGGAGGATGTCATCAACTTTGGTATCGCTGGGACCGGGGTGCATACATTTTCCTTGACAGCCGCCCTACCGATGATCACCGACGCGGTGATCATCGATGGTTACTCTCAGTCCGGCGCCTCGGTCAATACGCTTTCGGTTGGCAATGACGCGGTGCTGACGATCGAACTGGATGGTTCGAGCGCCGGTAATGCCAACGGGATTTATCTGGGCGAAGGCAGCGATGGCAGCACCATCAAAGGTTTGATCATCAACCGCTTCGCGTACAGCGGAATCCAGATCAGCAGCACCGGCAACTCGATCGTCGGTAACTTCATCGGTACCGATAGCACCGGCAGCTCGGATCTTGGCAACTCACGTGACGGGATCACGATCAGCGCCAACAACAACTTGATCGGCAGTGCGTCGGCGGCCGACCGCAACGTCATCTCCGGTAACAATGACGAAGCGATCGATGTGGACGCGGGTTACAGCGGCACGATCATTCAAGGCAATTATATCGGCACCAATGCCGATGGCACGGCGGCCGTTCCTAATGGACAAAACTCATCAGGTACCTGGGGCGGCGTCTTGCTCGACGGAGGCGGGAACACCGTCGGAGGTTCCGGCGCAGGCGAAGGCAACTTGATTTCTGGCAATTATGAATTCGGCATTTTGATTCATAGCAGCGGCAATACAATTCAAGGCAACTTGATCGGCACCGACGCGGCGGGAACGTCAAGCCTGGGCAACCAAGGCGAAGGCATCGGAGTGGGCTCAAACGCCTCGAACAACACGATCGGAGGCACCGCGGATGGCGCTGGCAACACGATTGCCTATAACACCGGCGTCGGCGTCGAGCTGACCACGTCGGGAACGGGCAACTCAATCCTCGGTAACGCGATCTATTCCAATGGCGGGCTTGGGATCGATTTGGGCGGTGACGGCGTAACGGCCAACGACGGCCAGTTCGACGACACGCCCGATCAAGACACCGGCGCCAACAACCTGCAAAACTTCCCGGTGCTCTCGTCGATCACGGCGGGGCCCACCCCCGTCGTCGTCGGTTCGCTGAAATCAACCCCCAGCCGCACGTTTCGTATTGAATTCTTTGCCAACGCTAGCGGTGATGCCAGCGGTTATGGGGAAGGCCAACGCTATGTCGGCTACATCGAGGTCACCACCAATGCCACGGGCGACGCCACGATCGGTCACTATTTGGACGGTTTTATCGCCACCGGTGAAACGGTCTCGGCAACCGCCACCGATCTGACCACCAACGATACGTCGGAATTCGCCGCCAACATTACCGCGACCAACGTTGCCCCAGTTCTGGACAGCGGTCAAAGTCCCGTGTTGACTGCTCAGAATGAAGACTCTGGGGTTCCATCGGGCGCCGTCGGCACGTTGATCTCATCGCTGGTCGATTTCGCGTCGCCGACGGGCCAAGTCGACAACGTCACCGATTCCGACCTTGGCGCCGCACTGGGTATCGCGATCACCGCGGCCGATACGACCTATGGCAGCTGGTACTACAGCACCGACGGTGGCAGCAGCTGGAACTCGCTGGGCGCCGTCAGCGACAGCAATGCCCGATTGCTGGCCGCGGACGCGGATACTCGGCTCTACTTCCAGCCCAATGCGAACTACAACGGGTCGGTTGCCAATGCGATCACGTTCCGGGCCTGGGATCAATCCACCGGCACCAATGGCGACACGTCGACGATCACGCTCGCTTCGCAAAATGTACTGGACTCGTTTAGCAGCGTTTCCTACGGCAACAACAACGGCTCGCAGTCCTGGAGTGCTAATTGGGTCGAATCCGACAGCTCGGGAGGTGCTGCATCGAGCGGACGTTTCCGAGTCTCCGGTGGTGAGCTCAGCATCCAAGCCGCCAATGCCAACGATTACATCTATCGCGAAGTCGATCTGTCGGATGCCGCCAACGCGACGCTGTCGTTCTCTTACTCCAGCGGCCTGGGATCTTCGGCGACCGTTCACGCTCAAATTTCGGACGACGGAGGAGCCAGCTACACCACGTTGTCGGGAGGGGTATTCAATTCGAGTACCAACACGGGCAGCGGAACCAAGAGCTTCGATATCAGCGGCCAAATGTCAGCGAACACAAGAATTCGCTTTCTCGTTGCCGCGGGTGAAACCGGCGCAGGCGTCAATAACTTCTCCGTCGACAATGTCGAAATCACTTACGACGTACCTGGCGGTGGAACCACGGCGTTTTCGAGTGAAACCGACACTTCATCTTTGGTGATCAATGCTGTCAACGATGCCCCGGTATTGAGTAGCGGTGCGCCAGCCGCAGTCAACGTCAGTGAAGACAGCGCGAACTCATCTGCGGTTTCGCTGGGAATGAGCGGGCTGACGTACGGCGTGGGTGGCGGCAGTGATGAGTCGGGTCAGTCATTGACCTACACGATCACCAACATTCCGTCGCACATCACGCTGTGGAAAGCCGATGGGACCACGCAGGTCAGCAACAACGCCACGCTAACACTTTCCGAACTGCAAGGTCTGATGTACAAGACCGTCGCGGATGCGTTCGGAAGTGGCAACCTGACGTGGACCGTTCAAGACGATGGCGGCACCGCCAACGGTGGTAACGATACGCTGGCACAGAGCATGTCAATCACGGTCAACGCGGTCGACGACGCTCCCGTCGCCGTGGACGATTCCTATTCGGTTGACGAAAACGGGACCTTGGTGGTCGGACCGAGCACCGACAATTTGGTCAACCACTGGGAAATGAACGAAGGCGGCAGCAACCAAACGACGGTGGACTCGGGCAGCGCAGGCAATGACGCCACGTTAGGAGCCGACGCCAGCGCCAACACCGACGACCCCGCCTGGAGCAGCGGGCATATCGGTTCGGGTGCACTTTCGTTCGACGGTTCGAGTGACTATGTCGCTACCTCCAGCACGGTGCTAAAAACCGCGACCAGCTTCACCCTCTCGACCTGGTTTCAAACGGACAAGACGTCGGGACAGCAACACATCCTGTGGCAGGGATACAGCGGCGGTAACGGTTACGGCAGCAGCCCCGGCACCACTGCCCAGTCCGAGATGGGCTTGACCATCGGCAGCTACGATCAAGCCAATAAGCTCGTTTTCTTTATGGGCTACGACGTACCAGCAAATGGCGCCGATGCGATCATGATCGTCTCGGATTCGGACTTCACCGACACCACTCAGTTTCACAACGTTGCCGTCGTCGTGACTGACATGGGGGGCGTACCTATAGCGCGTCGCTGTACGTCGATGGCGTGCTCGAAGGGACCGACACAGGAACGCAGAACGACCGCTCGCAATGGGGTGCCCTGCAAATCGGTAAACCGGGCGCCGACACCCGCTATTTCGATGGACAAATCGATGACGTCCGTATCTACGACACGGCGCTGTCGGAAACCGAAGTCCAAAACATCGCGCATTCCGGTGTCCTGCAAAATGATACGGACGTCGATAGCAATTCACTCAGCGTGAACACCAGTTTGGTGGCGGGTCCGAGCAACGGCACGCTCAACATCAACGCCGATGGATCATTCAGCTACACCCCGAATACCAATTTCAGCGGCACCGATACGTTCACGTATCAAACCAGCGACGGCAACCAGGACTCGAACGTTGCAACCGTCACGATCACGGTCAACTCGGTTAACGACGCGCCAGTGACCTCCGCGACAGGGGGTACCACCGCCTATACCGAAAACGCGGACCCTACCCTCATTGATTCTGGTTTGACGATCACCGATGCGGACCTCGGCGATTTTGATAGTGGATCGCTGAGCGTCACGATCTCCGCAAACGGTTCGGCAAACGATCGGCTGACCATTGTGCCTGGCGGCAACATCACGATGACGGGCACCAACGTCTACCACAGCGGCGTGTTGGTCGGCAGCGTCAGTGGCGGCTTGGGTACCAATCCCTTGGTGATTTCGTTCAACACCAACAGCACCCCGGCGATCGCACAGGAAGTCGGACGGCAAGTGGGCTACTTCAACGTTTCAGACAATCCATCCACCACCGCGCGGACCATCGATTTTGTCGTCACCGATGGTGATGGCGGCACCAGCAACACCGCTCAGAAACAGTTATCGGTGGCGGCTGTGGCCGATGCTCCGATCGCGGTCGATGACCATCATGGATTGAGCTTCGATGGCGTTGACGATTACGTCAATCTAGGCAGCGATCCCGTTCTTGAATTCACCAA
Organism: Rhodopirellula maiorica SM1; assembly: GCF_000346295.1. Classification (GTDB taxonomy): domain Bacteria; phylum Planctomycetota; class Planctomycetia; order Pirellulales; family Pirellulaceae; genus Novipirellula; species Novipirellula maiorica. The sequence continues at coordinate 45,398 of NZ_ANOG01001062.1, forward strand.
CTCGATGACGATGGAATTGTGGGCGCGGCCAACCGCGTATCCAGCCTCCTCGAGTGTTTTGCTGAACAAAGAGGGCGAGTACGAGATTGGAATCTCATCGACAGGCAGCTTGATGTGGGCCTTTGACAACACCGATCCAAACTGGACGTGGCATGACACCGGTTATGTGTTGCAACTGAACGAGTGGGCACACATCGCGGTCAGCTACGACAATGGCACCATCAACACCTATGTCAACGGTAACATCGTTGAAACCTATTATGGTTCCGGCCCCATCGGTGATGCGCATGCGGACAAAGACGACTTACGAGTCGGCGGCCGCGAAAACAACCCGGCCGGCAACTACTTTACCGGCGAAATTGACGATGTTCGCGTCTGGAGCACCGTTCGAAGCGATTCGGAAATCCAAAACAACCTTGATCGGACGCTGGACGGCAACGAAACCGGTCTGGCGGGATACTGGAGTTTTAATGAAGGTAGCGGCACGACCGCCAATGACCTGACCAGCAATGCCAATCACGGAACGCTGACCGGCGGCCCGGTTTGGAATGGGTTTTCCACCGATCAAGATACGCCGCTGAATGTGGGTGCGGCCTCCGGAATCATCGACAACGATATCGATGGCGAAGGAGACACATTGACCATCACCCAGGTCGAAGGGGTGGGTGCCAACGTTGGAAACCTGTTGAGGCTTAGTTCGGGCGCGTTGGTCACGGTCAACGCCGACGGCAGCTTTAACTACGACGCCAACGGGGCTTTTGACGGTTTGGCTGCGGGCGAGACCGGCACAGACTCGTTCACCTACACCCTCAGCGACGGCAACGGCGGCACCGATACCGCCACGGTCACGATCACGATCAACGGCACCGACGACGCACCCACCATCGTGGCCGACTCGGATTTCGATGACGCCGGCAATAGCGTGATCGATTTCCAAGGCGGCGACGACACGATCTTGCTGTCGGGCTTGCCGGTCAATACTGCAGCAGGAACCGACGTCACGGTCGAATTTTGGATGAACTGGGACGGCACCGATAACGTGATGCCGTTTGGATTTGGATCGTACGACCTGTGGTTCTCCGGCGGGAATTTTGGATACAACTCCGGGGGCGGCGACCTGTATGGCATCAGCGCCGCCGGCTTGGAAACCGGTTGGCATCACGTCACCGCGGTGTTCCGCAACGGTGACGTCACCGGCAGCCGGTTGATCATCAACGGCGTCGAGCAGACATTGACACAACTTCTGAATTCGCCCAACAACGGCAGTGCGTACGCATCGTCGACCGCCAAAATCTCGGGCTGGAACAACAACACCAGCTACAAATTTGATGGCCAAATCGACCAAGTTCGCATCTGGAACGGCGGCCGCAGCGAGACGCAAGTCCGCGCCGACATGCACCAGGAACTCTCCGGACCCCAAACCGGATTGGTTGCCTCGTACTCCTTTACCGGTGCAACCACCGGCGCGGGTGGCGTGATCGACGACAGCGGCAACGGGCATCACGGCACGATGTCGGGGATCACCGGAGCGAACGTGATCGCCGGCAGCGGTTTTTCGAACCTCGGCGACCAAACGGTCAACGAAGACGACGTCGTCACACTCGAGGTCTCGGCGTTTGATCCCGAAAACGCCGCACTGACTTACACCTGGACCCAAACCTCCGGTCCCGCCGTCACGCTGAGTGATGCCAATGCCGAAAAGCCAACGTTCACGGCGATTGAGCAAGTCGGCGATTATCAAGTCGTCTTCACCGTGGACGCATCCGACGGAACGAACACCACGACCGAGACGGTCACGATCACGGTCAACGCAATCAATGATGCCCCCAGCGGCGTGGATAACACTGTCGGCACACTCGAAGACACCGACATTACGTTCACCGCTGCCGACTTTGGGTTCAGCGACGCGGCCGAAAGCCATAATTTCAACGCCGTTCGCATCACCAGCCAAACGTCCAGCGGAACACTTTACGTTGATGCGGACAACGACGGAGTGATCGACGCGGGCGAGACGGTGGTCGCCGGTAACTATGTCAGTATCGCCGACATCAATGCAGGAAGACTGAAGTACAAACCGCTGGCCGACGAGAATGGAACGGCATACACCGAGTTCACGTTCCAAGTGCAAGACGATGGGGGAACGAGCGGTGGTGGTCAGGATACCGACACAACCCCAAACACGATGACCATCAATGTCACCGCCGTCAATGATGCTCCGGTACTCGACAACACTGGCACAACGACCCTGTCGACCATCACCAAATACCAAACTGACAATGGTGGCCAATCGGTCGCTTCGATCATCGCCAGTGCGGGCGGCGATCGCCTTACCGAT
>NZ_ANOG01001063.1 GCF_000346295.1 Rhodopirellula maiorica SM1
CCGCACTTGTCGCGGCGGTTTTTGCCGATAAGAACGACTGTAAATGAGTAGCCACGCGCTCGGGTTGGTCCAGCATGACAAAATGGCGGGCGTTGGCGATCGGTACCCATTGAGCCCCGGGGATGTCCTTTGCCAAACGCTTTCCATACTGTGAAAGTTGGAATTTGTCATCTTCGCCCCACAGCACCATCGTTGGCACATCAATCTGGTGCAGTCGATCGGTGATCTCAGTCGTCTGGTTGGTGTTCAGCGATGCGGCGTTGCGGATCAGTGACAATTTGCCGACTTCGGTGTGATACGGAGCCAATAATCCGTCCATCACTTCGGTCGCAGGCGATGTGGCAAAACCGCTCTTCAGTGCTACGCTTAGCGTTCCAATTGTCTTCGACGCCGAAGCGATACTCTTGGCGCTCGGATGTCCAAATTGCAACATCAATTCGATCGGCCACGAGTCGTAACAGACGGTGTTCATCACGCACAGCCGCGAAACGCGATGCGGAAACAAGGTTGCCAATCGCAATGCCACTCCGCCGCCAATGTCATGTGCGACAAATGCGGCATCGGCGATTCCGAGCTTCTCCATCCAAGCGTCGATCATTTCCGCCTGGCGAGTGATCGAGCGGTCAAAGCAATCACGTCGATCCGAAAAACCGAAACCCAACAAATCTGGAATCAGCGTGCGATGGTGTGTCGCCACAGCTGGCAGCACCCGGTGCCACAAGTATCCCCAGACGGGAATGCCGTGTAGCAAGATCACCGGATCTCGGTCCGCGGTGTTGCCGCCGCCTTCGTCGACGTAGCTAACGAAGCGATCGCCCAGTTCCGTTACTTTTTGTAATGCTTGATATTCGCGCCAATTCATTTTGCACCTCCGGTGAGTTCAGGTTGCGCGGCGTTTTGTAATCTCGGGGAAATCGCTTTTGCCGGGAAAGGCGACCGTAGTGATTCATCATCGGGTTGCCATTCTCGCAAACACAACGCGATGTTAATGATCAATCCAGGCAACAATTGCTCGAACGCCTCGGCGCTCTGCAACGTTTGATCAAAATCGATTCCTTCCTCTTCCAGCCTCGCTCGTGATAGGGGGACCGGGTAAGGAAGACTTGACGCCAAACTGCGTGAACGGTCTCGCAAGTGTTCGCTGGCGGTGACGTAGGTCGCGGTTTGAATCTTGGGTTTTAGTTGACCCCACACCGCGTTCAGATAGGTTGGCCACAGAGCCAAGGTGCGGTAATCGCTGTTGATCGACCGCAGTGACAGCGTTTCGACGATATCGTCAAAAATCGTTTGCAACTCTTTTGACGGTGGCTGCTCGTCTTCCATTTCCAGTGCCGCCATCTCAGCCGGGATCCCGCTTTCGACCCGCTCGACGGGGTCGGTCGCTGAGTAAGGCTTGGTCGATAGATCGCCATCGAGTCCTTGTCGCACAGCCGACGCAAACAGCAGCAATTTGGGGTTGATGTAGTGGTACAGCTTCAAGGCGGCATGAATTTGATACGCCTGGCTTTGACCGAGCGACGTTTGCGGTTTGGCACCCAGATCCCCGATCGATTTCGCAAGTTCGACTGCGGCCGCACGAAGTTGATCGGC
>NZ_ANOG01001064.1 GCF_000346295.1 Rhodopirellula maiorica SM1
AGTACAAACCGAGCAGCTTCACCAATCGATCACGGTCCATTGAACTAACCCCCATCCGCTTTGAGACGAATGTTGATACATTTTTCCAGTGCGGCTCGCGCTCGAGACAAAATCACGTACACCGAATCGGTACTCCATCCAAATAGCGAAGCAATTTCCGACGCGGTGTGAGCGCGAGTGTAACGCAGTTCGATGGCACGACGCATCGACGGCGGCAGCGTGTCTAAGCACATTGTCAATGCTTGCAGTTTTTCGCCCTCGCGGTCATCCGTCGAGGGATGCTGCACCACACACAGTGCTTCGACCACCTCAGGCGACAACACGGCCGTTGCTTTGCCACCTAGCCGTTTACATTCTTCCAAAACCTTGTACTTGGCGATGGTGCACGCCCAAGCCACGAAATCCGTACCGATCACAAAGTCATTCGCCTTGTCCGAAATCGTGAGAAACGTCTCCTGCAAAACGTCATCCGCACGACTCATGTTGGGCAACAGACTTAGGATAAACCCACGTATTAACGGCGAGTGTTTGATAAACAACCCGTGAACGTGATCTCGATGCGAGCGCGTGGTTTCGCTCAATGGTTTACTCCTGCTAAACCATCATTCTACTTGTACGATGGTGCTTCGTATTCATCAGGATACTCGCCGGCATAATTTATATCAGGATCAGCCACGATCACCTCGTTATCCGCTTTCCCACCGCAACCCGCGACCGTCAACCCGACCGCTAGACAAAACAACATCAAAACATTGGCAAGCTTCACCGAAATCGCCTTATAGAAAAGTGCTGAAAATTAAAAAACAAACCACCCTCAAGCTCACCCGATTTGCGGGCGAACTCGAGGATAAACTTCATCGTTTACGCTGCTAAACATCACGCTGTTAAAAAGCAGAATCGATGATTTCTTTGCTAGCTCGCGTGCCCAACGCACCCCACAAACCATACGGACTCGGTGCCCCCGGCGCCCGGATGCCGGTGCCATCTCGCCAGACCGGACCGGTGCTTTGGTTACCAGATTCAATCGAATCGGTCACAAACTTCACGGCTCCGTCGCCCATCAGAATATGACAACCGCCTTGATGGCGACTTGCAGGAGGCAACAAACCACTGCTTTGCGTCCAACCGCCCATCACACAAGGCGTGTTTGGGGGCGCCATCGTTTTCATCTGCGAATAGATACCATAGCCGTTGGCCCACTCATAACCTCGGCCTTCGCCAGCACCTCCAGGAAGCCCGCTTGCGCCGGACTGCCAAAACTGAGGTCGTGCGGGATCCACTAACTTGGTTCGCACTCCCCCGGGCCCAACATTTTGAAACGAGTTGTCGTTCCGCATTCGGCCACGAGTGTCGAGATCGCCCAAATCGGTGATGATCTCGCCAGCAGCAATCGTATTGGACATCCCGTCGAGGACATCACGAAACATCGTTGTTTTTCGCGGGGCAAAGAAACCGCGGTCCGACGGACGAAAGTTGGTCGCGTTGGTGGATTGCGGCACCAACGCGTCGCTGACCGGCCCCTGTTCGTGCCAGTAATTGGAATCGCCGGTGCAAGCGCCATAGTTCGTTCGTCCCTGAGCCGGCAGCCCGACACCTGGGTCACTCGGACAACGCAACGCTGCGATTTCCGTCATCCAGGGGACATATGTATTGGTGTTGGGATGCGGAGCAGGGCCCATCGACGGCCACGCAGGCGACTTAACGCCTCCGCCCACCAATTCTTGATTGGGATTACTGATCTGTTCCCACAAAGCTTGTTGCTCGAAAAACGGGGTCAACCCAACCAGAAAGCTTAAACGTCCCAATGCAGCGATGTCCGATTGAACCGGGTTACTCGGAGCATCCACATCACTCAGGCCGCCATTGCCGGTACCACCCATCTGCATTGGCAGCTGATTGTACGCGGAGTGGTAATTGTGCATCGCCAGCCCAATTTGCTTGAAATTGTTGCTGCAGCTCATGCGACGGGCGGCTTCACGTGCGGCTTGGACCGCCGGTAGCAACAGTCCGACCAACACCCCAATGATAGCGATCACGACCAGCAATTCCACGAGCGTGAAGCCGCTTTGTACCAGCCGCTTTTTCCCAGCTTCCATCAACGAATCCTTTGAATTATGAATTTGAATGTGCGGTGACTTGAAATTGCCATCCGCGATGCCAACGAAAAGGATGGAAATACTGTGGGAAATCCAAACAACAAAAACATCAAACTTGGAAAGAATTTTGAATTTCGGCGAGTTTTAGACAATAATCCACCCCACTGAACTGTCGCTAAGACAAAATTACACCACCATCCGTTGTCGCCCCGACCGTCCGGCAGGATCACACCCCCTGCTGATCGCAACTCCAACGACAACTTGACTTTCAACTGACTCAGCACCGCCCCGCACGGGTGCACGATAAAAGGAAACCATGATGAAACGGCTCGAGATGATTACCGTTCGTACCACCCTGATCTTACTATTCGTTCTAATCTCAATCCGTTGGGGCGGTGTGCAACTACAGGCTGCCGACAAACCCAACATCGTCGTGGTTTTGTGTGACGATCTCGGCTATGGCGATCTCGAATGTTACGGTCACCCTCATATCAAAACGCCGCACTTGAACCGGATGGCGGAGGAGGGCGTCCGCTTCACCAACTTCTATTCCGCTGCACCGGTCTGTTCGCCCTCGCGAGTCGGATTGTTGACCGGTCGCAGTCCCAATCGTGCTGGCGTGTACGACTTCATCCCCGGCGGCCGCAACGTTTACATGCGTTCCTCGGAAGTCACGATCCCGCAACTGCTGAAGCAGGTGGGCTATGCAACTTGCATGTCGGGCAAATGGCACTGCAATGGAAAGTTCAACTCCCCACAGCAACCTCAACCCGATAGTGCTGGTTTTGATCATTGGTTTGGCACACAGAACAACGCCAGCCCGTCGCACGAGAATCCACAAAACTTTGTTCGCAACGGCGAGCCGGTCGGGCCACTGGAAGGATACAGCTGCCAGCTAGTAGTCGATGAAGCCGTCACGTGGCTGAAAGGACAGCAAGCCGAAGCTCCTGAGCAACCCTTTTTTATGTACGTGGCCTTTCATGAACCTCACGAACCGGTTGCCTCGCCGAAAAACCTAGTCGAGCAGTACAGCGAAGAGGCCCGCAATGAGGACGAGGCCCAGTACTTTGCCAACGTGGCCAATCTGGATGTAGCGGTTGGTCGATTGATGACCGCACTGAAGGACTTGAACGTCGATTCGAACACCTTGGTCGTCTTCACTGCCGACAATGGCCCCGAGACTCTGAATCGTTATCGCCGGGCGGGACGTTCCTACGGTCGCGCCACGCCGCTTCGCGGCATGAAGCTATGGACCACCGATGCAGGCTTTCGTGTGGCTGGCATCATGCGATGGCCAGAGCAAATTGAGGCGGACCAAGTGGTGCACCATCCGGTTTCTTCGCTGGACTTTCTGCCGACGTTTTGCCAGCTCGCCGGGACGACGCCGCCAGCGGACCTCGTGCTCGATGGAACCAATTTCTTGCCCGCACTCGAAAACAAAGCTCCTAATCGGCCAAAACCACTGTTCTGGATTTATTACAACGCGCTGAATGAACGGCGAGTCGCGATGCGTGATGGCGAATGGAAAGTTTTGGCCAAGCTGAATATCGGCAAGTACATCAATGTGACCACGGAAAACGAGGCGGAAGTCAAGTCGGCCGAGTTATCTGATTTCCAGATCTTCCGAATCACCGACGACATTGACGAGAGCAACGATCTGTCCGCGTCGATGCCAGAGAAACTTGACGAGCTAACGAAGCGGTTCAAGGCAAACTACCGTGAACTACTTCGCGGTTCGCACATCTGGGAAGCGAAAAAGAAATAATAACGTCCCCCGTTGCTCTGAAGCGATTTCAGAGCATCCGGTCGTCGCAGTTGGTTTGATCAACAAGGAAAGATATGCCCCGACTAATTTCATCAACGCTGATCGTCGTGTGGATGATCAGCGTTCTTGTTGTGATCGATGCCAAAGCCGAACCTCAGACAAGACCGAATATCTTGTTTATCGGGGTCGATGATCTGCGTCCTGAACTGGGATGTTATGGTTCGCCGATTGCAGTCACCCCGAACATGGATGCCTTGGCAACGTCGGGACTTCGCTTCAATCGAGCCTATTGTCAACAGGCAATTTGTGGGCCGTCTCGCGTCAGTCTGCTGACGGGAACGCGGCCCGATACCAATGGAATCACTCACAACTATGTCAAGCTTCGGCAACGGAATCCCGACATCCTCACGCTGCCTCAGCATTTTGGAAACCACGGTTACGACACCGTTTATCTAGGAAAGATTTTTCATCACGGCGATCTGGACCCGGCGTCTTGGAACCGTCAACCGTCGAAGAATCGCCGGGAAGTCCGCAACTTAAAAAAGCCTGTAGGATTCGCTCTTCCTGAAAACCAAAAGATTCAAAAGGAAACTCGCAAACAAATGATCGCCAAGTATGGCGATGTCGCAAAACTGGGCTTGGCAATGGGGCCAGCATACGAAAGTGCCAATGTGCCCGACAACACCTACGGCGATGGCTACCATACCGATTTAGCGATCGCGACGCTGAAAGATTTGGTCGCCGATGACAACAAACCCTTCTTCTTGGCACTCGGGTTCAACAAACCGCACTTGAATTGGGTTGCTCCCAAACGCTACTGGGACCTGTACGACCGTGAAGAGATCCCGATGGCCACGCAAACGGAAGCCCCGCAGGACGGTGCCGCAGTCGGCCTTCATCCCTCCTTCGAACTTCGTGTCCGCAGCGGCATCCCCAAAATCGGCGAGATGGATCCTGATTTGTCTCGTACGCTGAAGCACGCCTATCTTGCCTGCGTCAGTTACGTCGATGCACAGGTCGGACGGATCATCGCCGCACTGGATGAATCAGGTGTTCGTGACAACACGATCATTATCCTGTGGAGCGATCATGGCTACCATCTCGGCGAGATGGGAATGTGGTGCAAGGCTACCAACTATGAATTGGCGACACGGGTTCCGATGATGATTTGGACGCCGCAGATGCCCTCAGCCAATCGAGGAAAGGCAACCGATGGTTTAGTCGAGCTGGTCGATATCTATCCCACCCTATGTGACCTTGCCGGTATTGAACCCCCGTCGCATCTAGAGGGAACAAGTTTCAAACCGTTGATCGCAAATCCTGCGAGGGCCTGGAAAACGGCAGCCTTTAGTCAATTCCCGAGTCCGGCGCTGCGTGAATGGGGATCGTTCCCGATTCGCCCTGCCATGCGAGAAACGTATTTCGGTCCGCTACTGAACCAAGTCGAACATCGTATCCAAACACAGATGGGATCAAAGTGGGATCGCGAGTTGTTTGAACACGACTTGACGGGCTACGCAATGAGAACCGATCGCTACCGGATTGTGGCATGGAAAGACACGAAACATCCCGACACCGCTCCGCTGTTTGTTGAACTGTATGATCACCAAACCGATCCGGCGGAAACCAAAAACGTGGCGAACGAGCATCCGGAACGCGTAGCCGAGTTGCTAAGTCAACTCAACGCGGGCTGGACAGCCGCTGCCCCCGCGGCACAGGAAGCAAAGTGACATCGACTTTCGATAGCGGTGCGGCGCGGGGCCCGCCCGGTCTAAACCGAACGTTTTACTCGCCTCAACCGGACGGCTCGCGCCGTGCCGCTACCAAAGTAGATGACATTGGGATCACACCGCTAGAAAAATCAATTACCCATTACGGAGCTCCTTCCGTTTCACTCAAGATGCGGCCGCTGTTGGTCGTATCTCCCTCGTCGGTCAACTGAACCACAGCCCCCTTTTTTGGCGTGGTAAACAATCGCACGGTGTGACCGGACCGATTCAACGAGGCCGCACCAAAGCGGTCCGGAATCGCAATCACCGCACCATCGATCATCCCACCGGCAAGCGCGTCCAAACCGATGTCGTGCATCCGACATCCAAATAAGTACACATCACGTGTGTTTGCGGTTCCGATGATGCGGCCCGATTTGTTATCGGGTGAACCATCACGTCCTTTCCATGTCGGCAATTCAAACACGACACCGTGAAATGACAGATTAGATGCATGGTCCAGAACAACAGCATCGTCGTTGTAAGTGCGGATGCAACCACCAAAGAACGAATGTCCATTCAAGTCCGCTCGCTTACCGGCGGTTCGCCCATCGATATAGAGCGCCGCGGTACCAAAGTGCTGCGAGGACCGGTCGTGATGATCGTTTGCGAACAACCGGCACCCGTGAAACTGAGTCCCCGACAAACCGGGACCATCTTCGGAATCCGACCCGAGTAGCGCCACCCCGACATCGCCCATAAAGGACGAATTCCAAAACGCGTTGTAATCGGGATTGTCGCCCAGCCCACGCGAAACGATGCTCATGCCTGCCTTGGCCCAGTGTCCAAAGACTTGCACATCACGCACCGTGCCCGCGTACGAATCATCGATCAACAGACCGACATCACAATCCGAGCGTTGATCCGTGGCGGGCGTCGTCCGCTTGCCGTTTGAATCGATCACGGTCATATCCAGTGCAATCGCCAACTGCTGAATCGAAAAGCTTGACTGTGGTTGAGTTTTCAGTGCATACCGTAGCGTCTTAAACCGATCGTGACGGAGCGTCTGGATCGACCGTTTCGCGATGCCGCGAAACAGCAGCGTGGTGCCGGGAAGTTGCTGCCGCTTTCCGTCGGCAAAATACTCTTTGTCGTCACGTAGCGGAAACACGCCGAGTGCGGGCGAACCGTCGCCAGTCAATCGAGCGCTGCGAGGCAGATCGATTCCGTCGGTGACCACATAAACGCCTGCGGGAAAATGGACGTGTGGCGACGCGGCAAACGCCGCCCGAATTGCCGCGGTATCGTCTGCAACCGCGTCCCCTTTGGCCCCAAAGTCACGCACATTCACAGCGGCGTTCGCCGAACTGCAGCAGAACGAAAGCATGCCCCCACAGGCAACGACCAGCAGCGACCAGCGAAAAAGAGAAATCAATTTGGACGTCATTGAAACCGAACTCAGCAGCAGAGAGGAAATTTTAAACGCCAAGTATAGTCCACTCGATTGGATAGTTCGGCCAACCGTTCGGTAGGCCGGATCAAGTCGCCCTAAGCGACGCAGATCCGGCTGACGCGAATGGGATGGTGAATTCGTTGCCGCCGCGATCCCCGGATCTCCGCTCCGCTACGATCCGGCCTACTACGTTCGACCTATGGGAAACGATTACAATGGCGAGACAAATCAATCCCCACCCTAGAGATTCCATTCGGACATGAAACGTTTTCTTTCACATTGCCTGCTTCTGTGCCTTTCAGCTCTCTATACATTCCCCTCTTTCGCCGCCGATTCGCCTGCAAAAATTCCGCTCTGGGCCGACGGGGCACCGGGATCGGTCGAGCGGATGAATGAACCGGAAAAGGTGGACGGCACCAACGTCAGCAACGTGCATCACCCTTCGATCACTCCCTATTTGCCAGCCGACGGCAAGTCCACCGGCACCGCCGTCGTGATCGCGCCGGGCGGCGGTCACCAAAAACTCTGCTTGGGACACGAGGGCGACGCGCTCGCAGAGTGGTTCGCCGAGCAAGGTATCGCGGCGTTTGTGCTGCGATACCGACTGTGCCGCGAACCAGATTCGCCTTACACCTTAGAAGGCGACGCGATGAATGACACACGCCGCGCGATTCGCACGGTGCGAGCCAATGCAGCGACTTGGAAGATCAATCCTGATCGGATTGGCATTGTCGGCTTTTCCGCAGGAGGCGAATTGGCTGCGTATTCGGCGATGAACCCCGAGGACGGCGACATGCAAAGCAACGATCCGATCGAACGATTCAGCAGCCGTCCCGACTTTCAGGGACTGATCTATCCAGGCAAATCGGGCACGTTCACGGTCAAACCCGGCATGCCACCCGCTTTCATCGCCTTTGGTTTTCACGATCGCGATGACATTTCAATCGGAATGGCCAAGGTGTATTTGCAATACAGGGAAGCCGACGTGCCATGTGAAATGCATGTTTACAGCAACGCCGGTCACGGTTTCGGATTCCGCCGCGGATCGACGACCGCCGCCGGCGATTGGCCTGAGCGGATGTGTGAGTGGTTGGTTGATACCAAGTTATTGAACCCATGAATTTCTCAAGAATGAATGACGCTATCCAACGGGCAACATCCCGCAGATCCGCTACTCTCGCACTGTTAATGTGCCTGTTCAGCAGCGTGGCTACTGCGGACAATCGATTTTCAGTCGCGGACTATGAAACGATTCAGGCAGCCCTGGACGCCAATCGGGGCCGGTTAGTTTTCGTGCCACCAGGCGATTATCACATTTCAGAAAAACTGCGTGTTCGTGGTGCTGGATCCGGCTTGTTTGGCCCGGGACGAATTATTCAGACGCAAGCGAATCAACCGGTGATTGAAATCGAAAACGCCGAGGGTGCGGCAATTCGCGACCTGACTGTGACGCGAAGCCAAGGAAACCGGGAGACCGATAACGAGGGGATTCTAGCGATCGATTGTCGTGACCTCGTCATCGAGAACGTAAGCGTGATCGACAATCGCACACGGTCCGCAGCGATCACGCTTCGGGATTGCATCGACAGCCGCATCACTCATTGTCTGATCAAGAATTACATGCGTATCACAGTCGATGACCGCACAGCGTCAGCCGACTGGGGTTACGCCTTCAACTGCACCGATGGCACAGGCATCAGCGTTTCACAGAGTGTTGGCACCCTAATCGAATCCAACCGGGTCATCGAAGAAAACCTCGTGCCGACTCGAGAGATCAAAGCGGAACATCATCTCGGCGACTTCGTTCGCAAGAACAAACAGAAAGGATTGATCGTCAACCAGACAATGTGGGACGCTGATTACACCGACAACTGGCAACAAGGATCGGGAATCATTGTGACCTCGCCCGAAACGAGCGATCTAACTCGCATCGTTAACAACCATATTGAAAACGCAGCTCAGGGAATCGACTTACACTGTGACCATGTGACGGTGGCCAATAATGTCATCGTCAACTCGTTCGTAGGTATGAAGGCGATGCATGGGTCGCGTAACGTGATCATCATCGGAAATCAATTCACACGAAACAGTTTGTGGGCTATTGGCTTGATGCCAGGTGCGGCAGCGAACGCGTCAAACCCGGACGGCGGATCGATCATCGCCAACAACATCATCTCCGAATTTGGTCACGGCGACGCCCATTGGATCTGGGGCAACGAACGATCTCCGTTGAAGTTTGACAGCGGCCAACAAGCCGACGATCCGCCACTGACGAATGTGATTATTCAGGGCAACATAGTCGACTGCATCGGGCCTGCTCGCTTTGAGTACGCAGTCATCATTGCGCAAGGAGAAAACATGCCCAAAGGGCTCCGCTTCTCTAACAACCTGTTCCATCCGGGCACGGCTGGAGTTGCCAACACAGAGCTTGCACCATGATTTTCGGTTCAGCGACAGGCGATGAAGGATTGGCGTCGCGGTTAGCGGAATATCGTTAGCCGCAATCCAACGGTCGCACTTAGCAGCTCGTCGCCATCGATGGAAAGCCGCGAGCCGCTGGGAACGGTGTCGACGCGAGTTCCGTAATCCATCTGCCCGGCGTAATCCAGGTGTTGGACGTTGGACGTCAAACTAACGAAGACCGAATCGTTCATTTGACGCGTCAGCTCGAGTCTGGCTTGCGTCGAAACAGCGTTATCGTGCCGCGTCAGCCCAATGCGATCGTCGTGAGGGGGAGTTGAACTGGCATGAACAAATCGACCGTCATAGCGAGTTCGGGCATGATAGATTCCCGTGTTGCCATCCAGGAACAGACTCCACCGCGAATTCAGTTTTCGGCGGCCGCTAATGCCTACCTTTCCACCGACATAGTCCGTGTCCAACGATTCAATGAGCGTCGCCCCCGAGTGGCTGGCGTCCATTGGGTAGGAGATCGTGGTCACAAAACCTTGATACAGATGTTGCAGCGAAGGACCTCCGTACAACGTCCACATGCAGTTTTCGTCGATGCGAAAATCTTGATGCAACAACAGGTCGTAGCCACCAAAGTCGATTTCGCGCGACGTGGTGGTGTGGATGACACTGTAGTTTGATGCAGGATCAACTGTCCCAAACCCCGTCGTGTTATCGAGTGCGACGAAGCCATAACGTACACCGGGGCCAGGGTCGGAAAAGGTGACAGCGGTGTCATCATCGAAGCCAGCATAAAAGCCCGAGAATTCGAGCCGCATATTCCCGGTGCCTAGCAGCGATCCATCAAAGATCCAGCCCGCCTTGCCCCCCACAAAAGCAGCGAAGTCTTCACCATCGTCGGTGGTGATACTTTCGATTCGCTCGAAGGGAGATGTTTCACCTCGTCTGGCAAAGAACCGGAAGTCAGGTGCATTAATAAACATCGCTCCGCTATCGACATCCGCATACCATTCCGCACTGACTTGGCTGCTAAGTGTCGTTGCAGCGATGCAGACAAAGGCCAACACAAACGACTGAGTTCTAGGCATTTCAATCCGTGAAATATTGCAAGTAGGCTTTCCCTGCCTTACCTCTTCGGCGGTTGCAATTTCATCAGTGACCTAAATGACGACAGACCACGTCACTTCGCTGTCCCTACCTGCCGACGCGAACTACGCAATAAGAACCCCCTAAAATGACTGACGCGACGGGGTCTTGGAGCATGCATCGCTGCCCCAATCCCCACCCTAGTCCACTTCGATTGCAGTTTGCTATTTCCCATCTTGTCGTGGAACCGGCCAATCATCGGTTCGGAAGGACGACGCCGGAAGTCCTTCCTGGTTGCTTAAATTGGGTGCGTCCGCGTTGCCCCAACCGAAACGCACTGTCACCGGCGTATCCACTTGCTCGCTACGAACCACGACCGTGTCCCCATCGATCGTCGCTTTGGCGGGAACAAAGTTTTGGTCCTCACCGGCGATGGCAAAATGGCTCAGCTCTTCGCCGTCGCGGCTGACCAGCCCCGAGCCGACATGGTCAAACGACAACCGAATTTTGTCGCCTTCGACTTTCATTGACTGATACTCGGGCCCCGAGTCGACGAGGTCCGATTTTCCGTAGGTTCGGCGGAGTGCTAATCGCGCTAATCGCTCGCCCACCGGCTTTTTCGGTTTCGGGTGGATATTGGTCTCGTTACCAATGTCCATCGTCACCGCCATTCCCGTATTGGGGACCGACAACGCCATCGCTTGAGCTTCTCGCAATAGCGCCGCCGGGTACGGACTGGTTTTGTAGCTGAACGGAGCAATTTGAACAAAATAAAAGGGAAAGTCACCGATGCCCCACTGGGTCCGCCAATCGTGAATCATCGCGGGAAACAGTTTTCGGTATTGATAGGGCCGTTCGACGTTGGATTCACCTTGGTACCAGATCACGCCGCCGATCGCCGTCGGAATCAGTGGCTTGATCATGCTGTTGTAAAGCACCGAGGGCAACCGGTGGTTGATCCCCTTGGGCTTTTTTTGGCTCCGTGATTGCAGTTCGCCGATCTCTTCGATCAATCCCGGGTAACTTGCCAGCGTTTCAGCAAACTCTGGGAATTCCGCTTGCAACGTTTCTTCACTTGTCCATGCTTCAGCGGAGGAACCACCCCAGTTAGTTGAAATCAAACCGATTGGAATATCCAGTTCTTGATGCAATCGTGAACCAAAGAAATAGGCGACGGCACTAAAGTTGTATGCCGTCGTGGGATTGCAAACCGACCACTTGGTTTGGACATCCTGTTGTTCTTTGAAGGCAAGATTCTGTGGCACATCACAGAAGCGAATGTTGGGATAGTTGGCTTTGGCGACATCCTCTTTGAATTCATCCGGCCCAAACCCACGCAGCTTCCACTGCATGTTGGATTGCCCCGAACAAATCCACACTTCGCCGACCAAGACATTGGTAAGTGTCCGCGATTGGTCACCGCTTTTCACTTCGATCGTATACGGGCCGCCCGCTTCGGGAGTGGCCAACGATGTCCGCCAATGGCCCTTGGAATCTGCGGTCGTGAGCGTGGCGTTTCCATTCCAAGAGGGCGTGATCGAGACTTGGGCGTCTGCCGATGCATTACCCCAGATCGCAGCATCGGTCTCACGCTGCAGCACCATGTCGTCGGCAAAGATGCCGGCGAGATTCAGCGTCGTGGCCTTAGGTTGCTCTGCCAACAGCGAGCTGGCGGTGACGGCAATCAAAAGCCCACAAACAAGCATTGGCAGGGCAGGGGGGAGAGCAAGAGAGAAGATCCGCGAAGCGGCAATGCAGAATCGGTGACGAGAGCGTGAAAAGAGAGGGGTCATGGTCAGTCTATCCTGAGGGGGTCAGAAGTGATCTTTGTCAAATGAGAGTTCCGTCGCGCTACCTACCGAGGCCCATCATAGACAAAAATCAAATTCGTTTGACGCTGAAGGCAAGCGACCACACCAAAGATCAAAGAAGTTGCCTTTTCTCGAAAGAGTGAAGGGGTGCCTGCCCCCCGATTACCTCAAGCCGGCCCCTGAGAAGGCTTCGCTAGGGTTGGGCCCCTTAGTGCGGTGCGGAATGTGTCAACGACTGTGAGACAACTTTTCTTTAGGTGCTAGATGCTGCATCCAGACTGCTCAGGGGCCAGCCCCGACCCCCGGGATTTTTTCAGGCATGACTCGGGTGTTCAAAGAGTTTGTTGCTGGTACTGTGTCGACGTCCGGTGAAACGGAAGACGGCTCTGCAGGGACGCGGGCCGTCCAAGGGGATAGCCGGATCGAGGGTGCGTCAAAGACGTTACTTCTGGAGCCCCCGGGCAATTCGCTTCGGGGGCTTCGCTTTTCAATTCATCCGTTCGCTTGGGAGCGTTGATCCAAACTGCTTTGGGAAGGCTTGCTGGTGTGGGAATGCCGTGCACGAAACGCTCGGGATTCTTCTGCCATGCTCCGTGAAGCGTTTGTTTTCTCGACTCGATCACTTTTTCCGCTTGCCCGTAATGCAACGATGATGGAGTAAGCAAGCCGATGCCGCTGTGATAATGCTCGTCGTTGTACCAGCCAATGAAATCACGGCAGAACCCAAGTGCGTCTTCATAGCATCCAAATCGCTGGGGAAAGTCAGGGCGGTACTTCATCGTTTTGAACTGGCTTTCCGAGAAAGGATTGTCGTTGGAAACATGCGGCCGACTGTGTGACTTGGTGACGCCAAGCGAATTAAGCAACTGTGCCACCGAATGCGACGTCATCGATGGCCCACGATCGCTATGCAGGATCAATTGCTCGCGCGGAACCTTTTGCTTTTCAATAGTTGTCTCGATCAGTTGCTTGGCAAGATCGGCGCTTTCGCGATGTGCCAGCATCCAGCCGACCACACAGCGGCTGTAAATATCCAAGATGACGTATAGGTAATAATAGGTCCATTTCTCCGGCCCCTTGAGCTTTGTGATGTCCCACGACCAGACTTCGTTGGGGCCGGTCGCAAGCAAAATTAGAAAAGGGGAAGGGGGTTTAATGTGCGTCTTGTCAGTGCGGTAGCGGTTGGACCGCTTCTGTTTTTGGCTTCTTCCTTGGCCGGCCTCGTGGTCGGATTGTGAACCAAATGCCATTTCGTTCGCAGGTTTCTTCGATCCACTCTTGAGAACCAAAGGGGCGTCCGCGCGTGGTGCAGAGTCGGACGGCGTGAAAAAGTGCGAGTCATCTTCGACTTCGAAGTTCTTGAACGGCCCTTGGTAAAGATGCCCGTGGCCGCGGGTGTGATGGTGCGCATGGTATCGAAGTGTGTACGTGGAGGAGAGCCATCCGCACAGCCTGCCCATCGTCCCGTCTTTTCGCGGCCGTAGAACCAAGTGCCAATGGTTTGGCATTAAGCAAAACGAAAAGAGATCCATGGGGTATTTCCCAAGGCCTTCACTGAGCGTTCTCAGAAACGCTTCGTAGTCTTCA
>NZ_ANOG01001065.1 GCF_000346295.1 Rhodopirellula maiorica SM1
CCCACGCCTGGTTCCAAGGCTCCCGTCCAATGCCATCTACCTAGGCACCCAGCGGGTGATCCTCGAGTAGTGGGATTCGCCAGAATTCCCGTTTTCGCTCTTCGAGCACCAGGAACTCTGGCGAGTCCCACTACGAAAGTCGAGGGCATAGGGGCTCCGGCCTGCCGAGAGCGAAAATGATGAGGCGGGAGCCTCCGAAGCAGTGCGTTACTAGGCAGGAGCCTGGGAACGAGGGCTCGCTACTTCAACACCGTGTCCATGAACGCGATAAAGAAATCCCAGTCGACTTGCCCGAGCCCGTGGCCACCACTGCGGATGTGATAACCAGTTTGTCCGACAATTCGCTGGCTGTTCAGCGGCGGCATCGTCTCCTCGGTAATTGATTTTATCCCCACAAGCTCAAACACCGGCGCGGCCGCGACCAACGACGCGTACTCGCCACGCGGGTCGGCCCACAAATCCTCGTCTGAGCTGGCGACATACACCGCTCGCGGCGCGACCAACGCGATCGCTTCATGCTGGTCGATCGGCAGCTCGTCCTCGCGATCGGCATACTCAGCAAACTGAGGCGTGAACCAGTGCGGAAAGGACGAGGTGATTCGTGCCACTGTTTCGCCGTAGGCTCGGCGGGAAAGCGCCGCACCGCCACAACCTGAATTGTTACTGTACGCTATCGCAAAACGCTCGTCCTCGGCCGCGGCCCAAATCGCCGCCTTGCCGCCACGAGAATGTCCCACCACCGCAACGCGGTTGATCTCGATTTGGGAAACCGTCGACAAAAAGTCCAACACACGGCTGGCGCCCCATCCCCAGGCCGACAAACTTCGCCACGCGTCATCGGCGGGCGGTTTGCCGTCGGCAAAGAACGCGCGAATTCCGTCGTCGTAACCGTTCTTGTTATCGGGATCGACATGCGAAGTGTAAAACGTCGCCGCGGCATAGCCTCGCTCAAGCATCGTTTTGACGGGCCAAAACGGATCCGGCTCGCTCACCGCCTTCTCCAGCGGAATGAAATAGCGGTTGTTGATCGCAACCACCGCAGGCGTCTTTCCTGCGACTCGATTCGGAGTAAACACGACAAACGGGAACGAGAACGTTCGTTGGTCGATCGTGACCGTCGCCTTGACGCTTCGTCCAGTGGCCAGTCCATCGAAGGCATCTTCGATCGTCTCGGTCGTTTCAAACGAGACTTGGTACGCAGTGTCTGGCCGCCGCCCATAAACCAGTTCACGAAACTGTTCCAACAACTCAGGCCGCCGCTTCGTCATCCACTGCGATGCCGAGCTGACCTTGGTTCCATCGGTCATCCTCAGCGGATCAGGAAGCTCGTAATCGGGCACCTTCGCTTCGTCGTAGTTAAACGGCCGCTTGGCACTCAGTTTCTTGACCAGTTCTGGGTTAGCCGTCCAAGCAGCCGGCTCGTCGGCAATCGCGGAAGAGCCGCTCGTAAACAAGACAGAAAACAAGCTACTGATCAGTGCAGCAGAGAATCGATTCGTCAAGCAAGGCATGGAGTTGGAACTCAGAAGGGGAAGGGGGAAGGAGAGGGGGAGAGGGGGAGAGGGGGAGAGGGGGAGTGGGGAGTGGGGAGTGGGGAGTGGGGAGTGGGGAGTGGGGAGTGGGGAGTGGGGAGTGGGGAGTGGGGAGTGGGGAGTGGGGAGTGGGGAGTGGGGAGTGGGGAGTCGGGAGTCGGGAGTCGGGAGTCGGGAGTCGGGAGTCGT
>NZ_ANOG01001066.1 GCF_000346295.1 Rhodopirellula maiorica SM1
GCCAAACATCAAGATCTTCAAAACCGGCCACAACTTCCTCCCCCCTGTCTCTTCGCAACTGCCCACTGCCCACTGCCTACTGCCTACTGCCTACTGCCTACTGCCTACTGCCTACTCTTCACCCACCCCTGCCGCAACTTCTGGATGGGCCGATCAACCAGTTGCAATAACAACACAGCACCTGCGAAGGCCATCGCGAAATTGGCGAGCAGCAAACCGCCATTTCGCAAGGCCCCGAGCGACCAATCGACGCTGGCATAGTACCAATCGCGAGGGATCCAGTGGAACAGGTAGAGCGGATAGGACAGATCACCGAGCCAGCGGTCCCATTTGGGGGAAGGCTGGTGAACGGTGCGAATCGCAAATGGCAACGCAATGAGCGTGGTCAGGACAAAGAACAGCGAAGTGTGTTGGAGCGTTTCGCCTGCGGGATCGGAACCGGCCAACCAAACTAAACCGCGAGTTTCGGGAAATGCGGCGGCGCTAATAACAATCGTCAACAATCCGGCGGCACTAACGAGCGCACTGCGACGTGTCGGCTTCCAATCAACCATCTCACTGGCCACACCGATGGCAAACAGCCAAAGATACAGATCCAAACGAGGTGTTTCCAAAGTAGCGCCACTTTCGAGTCGCCAAACGCCCACCCCATCAATCCACCCATCAGCATTATCGCAGCAAAGAATCCTCTCCCACCCAACCGAGTTTCAGGCCCCTTCTCTGCCACTGCCCACTGCCCACTGCCCCCTACCAACTGCCAACTTCTCGCTACCAACTCCCTGCCCTTCTTCCGCCAACTGCCAACTGCCAACTCTTCCTGCCCACTGCCAACCGCCAACTCCTCTTGCCCCCTGCCTACTGCCAACTTCCGACTGAATACGAATCTCGTCGCGACCATCAGCATGATGGGTGCGACGAGATAAAACTGCATCTCCACATCCAACGACCAAGATGGCGGCAACAAACGACCAAACTGAGTGGAACCAATCACCGCAGGCTGGGTCAACCACCACCGCCAATCCTCGATTACCGAAGTGTGATCGCCACTTACCCCAGAAAGGACTAAGGCGGCCGCTAGCAGTTGGATCACGACAAACAACGGCGCAATTCGCCACCAGCGGCTGATTAGAAACGTGCGATAGGGGGAAGGTTTCCGCGAGTAGCTCCCTCGCCACATCCGCGAGATCCAATAACCCGAGAGCACAAAGAACATCCCCACCGCCCATGCCCCCATTCGCAGTGGAAAGCTGTGATGGATGACGACCACAAAGCCCAAGAACAGTCGAAAGGATCCGGGTGTCATGCAGATTTTGATTTCGCCCAAACCCAACACTGTCCATTCGTCCGAAATTCATTCAGGGCGAGCATCTGGTCATCTTCCGACCAATCTTGAATCGCTGTAACCATTTCCACTGAACGAGGTGTTGCAGTGATGAACTGCAAGTCGTGCGTTACCCCCAATCGCGAATTCATTTCTTGCTTGCACTCTTCCTCGGTCTTGCCATGCAGCTCCACAATCATATCGGCAAATGCCAAGGATGGAACCTGCTCGACATCAAGAAGCTGCCATTCGAACCCCTCACAATCACAGACAAGCAATGTGCCTGGACCGATTCGGTTGCGTAATTCGGAGTGATCACAGAATCCAAGAATTTCGACTCGTGAATCGACACTATTTGCCGCTGCAAGTTCTAGGCATGATGCCTTAGCGTGTGAATCGATATCGTATCCCAAAACTACCGCTTGTGGCAAACGACGTACCAGTCCCACCGCGTAGTACCCCTCTGCACATCCCACATCCATTATCTGCGTTGGTGATCGTGAAATAGCTTCTTCAATTGCCGCAGTGAGTTCTCGCTCATAGGTTCCAAGCAGTTTTGGAAGCAAAGCACTGCCACTCGCTTTGGTGATGTAGTGCATTCCTTTAAATGGACCATCGTGAACAACACATCCATTGGTGCCAAGAAACCTTTCCACTAAAAGATCGAGGCCGATCGATTGCTCAAATCGACGGATATGTCTTCTTTGTGACGCTGCCTCAATACGAGTCGCGAGAGAGGGAGAGACGCTTCTAATTGCGTTCAAAAAGGTTCGTTTGCATCCACGCAAAATATTCACGATACTCCCCCATTTAGTTCTTCACATAAGCTGGGGGTAAAGAACCAAGTCAATGGCCGGATAGCGTTATTTTCCCAAAACATATACATCGTCTTCGTCATAAACCTGTTAAATTTCAGTAAGCAAGTTCGCACGCTAGACACAGCTTGATACAGCGTCCTTTAGCCTGTCAAAGAAGCCATTGCTACTAAATTTCAACGATCGTTGCTTGGCTCGACAACCTAGCTGATCGGCAACACTTGGGTTTGTTTGAAGAGCAAAGATCGCTTTCGTTAACTCCGCTACCTCGCTGCTGTGCACCAACAGGCCACTTACTTCCGGTTCGATCGCCTCCGATGGACCTCCAGGAATCGATGCAATCACAGGCAACCCTAGAGCCATCGCTTCGGGCACGACGATCCCAAACGGCTCTCTTTCGGCAGCGTGAACAAACACGTCCATCGCTTTCATCCACTCGGCAACATTTCGTTGACTGCCGGTAAGCATGATATGCTCGGTAAGACCGAGCGTTGCAATTCGCTCGCGCAGTTGGGATTCATATTCGGGTTCAAGATCATGCCTTCCCCCCACGATCAATCCAAATACATCAGGTCGGCTTTCCCGAACTTTCGCGATCCCATCGACGATCGTGTCAAACCCCTTCCACGCTTGCATTCGACCGACGCTGCCCACGATGTAACGATTTTCGGGCACCCCCAACCGTCTTCGCAATGTGTCTCGATCGCCGACATCCTTGAACTTGGTCGCATCGAAGGGCGGGTAGAGCGGTTGCTCGGCAACCTGGAAACCGAGATCACGCAACTGATCTCGAGTAAATTTCGAATTAGCGATTGCACCGGATGAAGGAAACCATTTGCAAAGTCGCGCAATCATTCCCTCATCAACATTGGCACGCTGCCACCACAGGCTTTTGCACTGCCCCCAGCTTGCTGGCGCGGCATATAACTGTGCCATATCAGTCCAAGAGAATGCCACGGCCGCGTCATGCTCACGGATCACACGACGAAGAGCACGGACTACACGGAAGGTATCAACCGGATTGCTGAAACGACCTCGTTCAATCAGATCACAGGGAATCTCCCGACCACGCGCCATGTTGACAAGCGGACCATCGGTCAAAAAGACCAACCGCATTCCGGAATCAGGACCGATCTGCGAAATCAGTATCTCAAGGACTCGCTCGGTTCCGCCAAAAAGCCCGGCCGTTGGTGAAATAATGAGAAGCTTCATCATTGAAATTCACGCTGCGACACGGTTGAACCGAAAAACGCTGGCGCACGACCTTTGAACGTGAACCACATTCGCTGCAATGCTTTTCGCCCCCTTTTTCCTTTGCGATCAGCCGAGGAAACTGAAGTAAACCAGGCGTACTACCGGTTCCAATCAAAAGGCACCAAGCGGCAAATCCGATCCGACCAAGCAAGGGCAAGTGCTCCCTTACCAGTAACGTTTCGTTAAATACTGAATCGCTGTGTGCAGCGCCATTAAATCCGCCTCGGTTATTGCTATCTCCGTCCTGACGCGGGCCCGTGTGGTGAACGACTTCCAATGACGGATCAAATACGAGCCGATAGCCTCGACGGGCAAAAGCAAAACATACTGCCAGCTCCCAGTTCGAAACGTTGCCTAGACCTCGCAATCGACGATCGAATTTAATCTCACGTAGTACGTCACCACGGAAACAACAATTTACGCCTTTAAGCACATCAACATCTCGAACGGGGCCAATCGCCAAATGGTGATTTCCAACAATTCGCCCAAACCACTGAAGCTTGCCAACAGTTTCCGCTTCGCCGGGATTCGTTGCCTGTATATCTCTACCGCCAAACCCACCGATAGACTCGTCGTCAAAGACAACAACCATACGTTGCAACCAATCAGGTGGAAATTCGGCGTCATCGTCAGTCAACGCAACCAGTTGCCCTGTAGTCATCGCGAGCGCCGCGTTCATCGAGCAAACAAGGTTATCGTTAGGTCCAACGATTGCATCCCGAACCAAGCCATCACTTTGCTGTGCAAATTCGGCAATAACGGCCGCCGAATCAAAGTCATTCTCGCGTCGGCCCACTATGATCTGACAGGCAGGTAAAGTCTGCTGCAATAGAGAAGCCAAGCAGAGCCGAAGCAAGCCTGGCCGTTGGTATGTCGGTAGAATGACCGAAATGTTAGACGGTCCCACGCTAACTGACTTTCGAGACAAGTTTAGTAGTTCGTTCAGAAGCGGTAGAGATCGGTTTCTGTTCAGCAGCTTGCCGCAAGGCCATTCGCAATCGATCGATTGTTGCCTCAGGTGAAAAACATGATTTGGCAAGTTCACTTGCATTATGGCGTATCGATGACGGGTCTTCAATTGCGTCCTTCACGAACTTTCGCACCTCGTTTTCAAAGGCACTCAAATCGCCAGCTGGAAACTTGTGGCAAGCAGGCCCAGACAACGGTTCCGCCGAACCGACCTCGTCACTGACGATTACGGCGCAGCCATGACTGAGTGCTTCGGCGACAACGATCCCGCCAGGCTCGTAGTGACTAGGAACCAGCAAAGCATGAGCTTGGCTCATGCGTGATTTGACTTCCGTGTTTTGGAGTGAGCCTGAAAAGTGTGCCACTCGGGGATTAAGCTCTTTCAAGTGCTTGGTATAGTCTGACCACAGAGATCCACTCCCAATAACCTCGATCTCAAGCTGATGATGAAGATCATCGAGTCGATGCGAAAGTTCCACTAGCATTTCAATGCCCTTGCGGACAGAAACACGTCCTACAAATAACAATTTGATTTTTTGGCTCTGAATACCAACTTGCATTTGCATGGTCGAATGATCAGGCTCATCAAATGGTTGAAAGACCACGGCTTGGTTTATGGAATTGACACCATAGTCTTGGGCGACCAACTGATTGAATCGGTCACTCATTCCAATTATCCCATGAACAGCTTGACAGCAAGACTTTTGCAATCGGGCGCGGTGCATCAAATTCGCACGTATCAGATAGTGACGTAAGCGCTTTTCCGATTGCAATGCGTACTTTGATTCACTTCGATGCCAGCGCAGCTCCCCCGCTGCGTGCACGCAGGGAAAAAGAACCAGGGGGGGAAGTGATTTCAAATGCCTTTTCATATTAAATAGTTCAATTTGCGAAAACTGAACAATCACGTCGAACGGACTTTGCGAATGATGCGTGACGAGATCGTTGATCAGCTCCCGGTATGCACGACGCCGTTTCCAAAATGACGAAACGAAGCTCATAGTGTCGTTGCTGCTGTACCAACGCCTCCACTCCCAAGAAACGATCCTTGAAACAACCTCGATGTCACCTTGTTCGCAGCCTATAGTTTTCAACAGATCCGCTTCCGGCTGTTGCGCAAACAACGTCACCTCTTCGCCGGACGCGACAAGTCCTGATACAAGTTGACGGCAAAACCCGCCGACCCCCCCACCAGAGGAAGGTGAGCCTATCCAGGCTATTTTAAGATTTTTTCTCGACAACTGTCGGTCCATTTTGTATTGAATTCACTAACTCAAATGGCGTTTAATACCAAAGCTCGCAAGGAACAGAAGTACGAGGAAAATAGCAATGGCAAGCAGCCTACCAGAATGAGTGAGGTATTTTAAAACACTTATATCAACGGAAATATTTTCTGCCCGACTTCATGGGCAAATTTGAGTTGACGCTTACTTGTAGCGTACGTGGCAACGACACGTTAAGAATACACACCACGTAGTAGACCTATGTCATTGCCCTGTGATGAACGCTCTAGTCGCGTGCCGCCAGCAAACGCTCGTAAACTGCGAGTCGTTGCGTGGCAACTTTCGTCCAGCTATACAGCTTTGCCGATTCCCGGCTTGATTCGCGAAAACGCATTCGCATTTCCATGTCGTTGATTAGATTTTCCGCAGCTTTGACGATTGCGTCGGTATCGCGAGTTGGAATCAGCAATCCATTTTCGCCATGTCGAATAAATGAAGCCAATCCAGTTCCATCGGTTCCAATCGGAGCGAGGCCGCAGGCCATCCCTTCGAGCATTGCCTTGCCAAATCCCTCGGCAATCGATGGAATCAATATGATTTGATATTTACCCAGGAGTTGATTCAATTCGGCTTGCTGAAACTTCGGAACAACACGAATCTGATCCTGTACGTCGACCTGGAACGCGGAAAGGACATCAGATTCGTGTTTACCTGTTCCGATTAAACCAAGTCGTAATTCGGGATGCTTCTTTAGAAGTTGATTCATTGCCGATATCAGGTACTTGGTTCCTTTTCTCTCTATGAAACTTCCCACGAAAGCAATGTGAGGGAATTCATCGTCACATATAGGAATCTGAGTGGCGGCCTTCAAAAATTCGTCGGTGAGTCCATTCGATGAAATTGAGCACTTCTCAGCCGGAACCCCAAGATGTTCTACCGCATACTGTTTCTCTTGTTCATTCAAAAATATGCAATGGTCGGCTTTTCTTGCGGACGTCGCAACGGCGCGCAAGTTTAAGCCGCCCCAGTAAATGGGATATTTCCAGCTCAGTTGAATATTTCCAGCATCACGTTCCTTAAGCGTCTCGATGTGAACTGCATGTTCTAAGCCATGACTACGAAAGACGTAGGCAGGCAGTTTGTTTTTTGGGCGAATGCTGCCCCAGAGCCATGCGTCTCCGCTGGCCGCGTCGACGATGTCAAAATCGCTATGACGACCGAGTCGATTCGCAACGTGGAAGGGGAAGTATGCATGCTTGCTCATACCCGGCAAGAAATTCGGTACATCATGAAAGCTTGCAATCTCCACTTCATGTCCGAACGTTCGATATTGTTCTGCCAATCGCATAACCGACCCCGGAGCCCCGCTGTCAGTCGATAGTTTATGATGGATGGTCAGCAGGATTCTCATAGCGAACTGTTGGTTACAAAGCTGATATTATTGAACAGGTATGTACACTTATGCCAAATGACGTGTTCTTCTCCCCTCAATTGGGTCCATAGGCTGGTCATCACTGCCGCGACGTACTCAAGTCATTACGGACGCCGACTGGCACCTTCGTTTCAATAAAAACATTCATCGACGAAGAGCAATTGTCGCATGTGATGAACAGCAAAATGCACCCCGCGAATAACAACATACATTATTCACGCGAATTGATTATCGAGATACGTCGTGATTAAGATTTAGCATCGCCTGTCAGTACGGCGAGCACGTTAGTCAGTATCGGTTCAACTGAACTCGAAGACGCTCAGTGAATCAATTCGCTCGACAAGTCGAAATCGGTTGTCATTTGTAACGACCTCATTAACAAATCGCTCGCTGCCCGCATTGTTTCGACCATAACTATCATGAAATGCCATGATTGCTTTTTGAGCAAGACGTGGAACCCAAGTGTCGAAGTCAATGCGCACGGCTTCGTAGCTGTGGTCGCCATCTACAAAAATAAAGTCGAATTCTTTCTCTGGCGGAACCCATTTGGGAGACGCCGCATTTGGACTGATGTCCTTTACCCAAACAACTTTTCCACGAGAAACGCTCGAAACGTGGTTCTTTGCCATATACTGGTTTAGCGAAACCCCAAGGTTCCCAGTAGGAAATGGGTCTACCGCATAAATACACCCGTCTTCAGCCATAATTTCTCTGATGTTGCGTGTGTTTACGCCTTGGAATACGCCAATTTCGACAATTTGCCTTCGTCCTTCTGCGAACTTTCTCAGGCAATTCGACTCTGCAGGTGTTGTCTGGGTTGTAGGGGCCGCAAGTCCTAGGTACCACAGCCCAAAGTGTAGTGATGGACGCATACAAAATCTTCTGTAAATGGCTAGGGAAAGTGTGTTCAATATTTGTTACGAACAGATTAAAGGATTATTTGCCATTGAACTCGATCGCAAGCTCGCGCCGTTTTTATAGGCGTTAAGAAGCACTTAGAGTTCGATCATTACCATGCTGCATGTCACTAATTGGGATCGCTGATCCTGTTGAAGTCATGTTCGCTCAGTCCCTCGAACTTGCTGAAAGATTAACTTCGTTACCACGGATGGAGTACCGATCTCCAATGCGTCGTGCTGGAACGCCAGCCCATATCTCTCCATCGGGAATTGAACGAGTCACCACTGCTCCCGCACCGACGACACAGTGATCGCCGATTGAGACCCCCTTCAGGACAATCACACCGCACCCCATCCAAACGTCACTACCAACTTTGATTGGAATATCAATTCCTGGCTGGATGCGAATCAGTTCTTTTGGCATGATTTGGTGATCATGGTCAACAAATCGACATCCCGCTGAGATTAGGCTGTGGTCGCCGATAAGGAATGAGGTGTTGATGTTGAAATCACAGCCACGTCCAATAAAACAATGTTTACCTATCACAATGTTTGGATTGGGTTCTGGAAGCCCTGTGTGGTATTCAAAGATTACATCATCTTGGATTTTGCAATTGGCGCCGATAGCTATCTGAGACGGCCAGTTGCATCTGATCCTGCCGATCCGAGCGTTGCGTCCAACTTGCATCCCCATTACTTTCCAACGAAAAGTAGATGCTGTTCTCGTAAATAGCCATATCCATGATCGAAGGTGAAAGATCAATAGATCGAAGCCATCCCTGGCGTGTTTCGGTTTTAAATAGCCAACATATCTTTGCTTCCGAGTTTGCTCATTGCATCTTGGTTTCTCAATGGCCGACCCCATTTGTTTCTATCCCTATACTTGTCACGATGTGGATGAAAGAATTTTGTCAGGATGTGCACGAAAGAATTGCCGCGGTCCCAGCGCTATAGAAAGTCGTCACTGCCACAAAAAACTGCGTACAAGCCGCGTGATTGCGTCCATGTGTCCATATCACAACGCAAGTGGCCACATTTCCTGAAATTTTCAGTTTCCACGCATGTTATAAGTATTGATCTCCGCTTGGTGCCCCTGTCTTGGATGCTAAGCTCTGGGTTGAGTTAAAGCGTGCGTCTCCCGCAGAAACTGCCTTTGGGGCAACGGTAAACTATTAACACCGCTGTTGTCAGGGAGGCGTGGCTATGCTCCGATCTTTCAACTAAGCACGGCGTTTGTGTTGCCAATGCAAACAATGGGCTGAACTTTAAACGTACAACGCGGTCTTAGCTCTTTGATGGCACAGCAGCAACATCATCGAGTTCCCAACCTTTCGCTTTTTCGGCATCAGCCCACCGCATCCATTGACGGTAGTTTCGAGCAACAAAGTACGATTCAATCGCGGCAGAATGGATGAGACAGGCCCAAATGGAAATCGATTCCGCCGAGCAGGATTCCTTAAGCCGATTGTAGGCCACTCGCAACGGCATCAATCGATCTCCGCAAACAACCTTCCCCATGATTTTTTCTTTTAGAATTTGACTCTGCCAACGCTTCTGCCATGCTTTGCCAAAAGGGCGGCGGCGGGGCGGGTGATCCACTACGGCGTCCTTGACGAACTGGCTACGGATCCCATGTTGCTTGAGTCGCGAGCTGAATTCGTCATCTTCGCTAAATGCATAGGGGAAACGTTCGTCAAATCCTCCAATTTTAAAGAATAGGCTACGCTGGATAGCAAAGTTGCATGACCAAAGCCGCCCCCCTGTCTCGTTAATTGGCGATTCGTATAAAATGCTAGGCAACCCCTCTTTGCATATGGTTCGCCCTTCTAGCAAGGGTGTGTTTTCACAAGAAACATGATGAAACGCTTTCAACCATCCTGATTCAGGGAGGCAGTCGTCGTCGGTGAAAACAAGCCATTCGCCCGAAGCTGCTTTAGCGCCGTTGTTGCGATTGGCAGCCGGCCCGCGACAGGGGCCTTTAATCCAACGGACCCAGGGAAAACGGTTAGCAACCATCTGCTCGGCATTTTGGTGTTGTCCGTCATCTGTCACGATTACTTCATAACGGTTGAAGGCAATCTTCTGTCCCCCTGGTTTTAGCCTCTCAAGGCAGGCCGCAAGAGCTTCGTTGCGTTCGTATGTAGGGATGACAATGGAAAAGGCAGTCTGGTTCATGTGTCTGTAATCTCAGGTTTAGCTGTTGATTCGTCCGGCTCTGTTGTCGCGAGAATTCATCCGAAATACAGGTTTAGTAGCTGCATGCTGAGCAAGCTCCAAGAAATGCATTGTCTCAACACTTCCAAATCCCTGCTAAGGGTTCTCTGTTGCGAGTCCAGGATCAACCGTCCCTGATGCAATGGTCAAAAACTCGGCCGAGGAGAAACCGCCAGAGCTAAAACCTAGCCTTACCTCCTAGTCTCGCTCACCGCTGAGCTGATTGATGAGATTAGCTGCAGCAAGGTGCTCACAAAACCTGATCGGGGAATCAGCTTTAATTGAAACCGCAAGCCTTTCAAAAAAAGGTATTCAGGGGGTATGGGATATTTGTGTCCAATTTTTACGGTGAATCTCGCGCCACATAGATGCGTTTTTTCTCATTAGGAGTTCTTTATCGCTCACAGGGGCATATTTACATGATGCCTTGAGGCTTTCCCACCAGCTGCGAGCATACAGCAAGCAGAACATAGGAAGTGCTAGAATCCGATGGCGCATTGCAATCCAGTCCGCATCGTAAGCTATCGACCTTCCATGACTGTCGGCAGACTTAAGCAGACTCTGCCGAGTTAGCCTTTTCTCTCCCGGCCAATGCTCGACTTCACAACACCTACCGTCAACGATTCGGAATCCGTAAAGATTAACGCGTCCAGCAAACTCAGTGTCGTCTCGAAACCCCAGTGCTCCTGGCCCTAAATCCTCGCAAAACCCAGAAACCTTTTCCAGTATCTTAGAGCTGAAAATCATATTGGCCCCCACTAAAGTTGGTCGTTCGGACTTGTAGCAGTCAGTTGTTGCGAGCCAAGAAGACATCAGTGGAGTAAGCCAATCGCGTTTAAGCGACTCGGCCAAACGAACACCTCCCATGACTGCATCAGCGCAACCCGATAGCAATGGTTTGCACATTTGCTCGACCCAATCCACAGGAACAAGAACATCGTCGTCGGTCCAAAGCAATAGATCCGCGTCGGTATTCTGAATCGCAAGATTGCGAGCCCTTGCTTGGCCCGGTTTGGGCTCGATTAAACAACGCAAGGTCACATTAGAGAAATTATCCTTCGCCTGCTCAACCACTTTGAGAGTGTGGTCGGATGAGCCGTTGTCCACAACGATCAATTCTACGGAAAAGTTGTTGGGAATGCGACATGCAGAGATCGACTTAAGTGTGGCCCTAAGACTGTCAGCTCGATTGCGCGTGCAAATTATAATCGCAATACTGGCTAAGCCGTTCGATTTTAATTCAATCGGTGCCGAAGATTTTGTCATTCAATTTTTGATCAATCAATTGTCATGCAAGCGACAAGATACGACAGAGTACCTTGCATTGAAACGGAGATAAATTCTCGGATACCAAGCAAAAAAAGAAACTGCTTCCTAGCGTTTCACCCATAGTAAATTTTCGCATGAACCACCAGCTCGCCAATCGCCATTCGCTAACAGTTCACCAACTGCTTTGGCCACTCCAGGATGTGAGAAAAAATCATGAAAAGCGATTGTCGCGATTGATTTCATGTGTGGTAGAAGTACGGCGATATCATCGCGAACGGCCTCATAAGAATGATCTCCATCTACAAACGCAAAATCGAGCAGGCCATATGGCCAATCGTCAAGCAGGGCTGTTGAGTAACCACGAACGGGCGTAACAAGATCCTTTACTTCAAATGTATTTTCTTCAAATTGGGAAAAAACGTCAATCGCCTCGTCTGGCATTGCATCGTTCATCCAGGTGTCAATGCAGTAAAGATGACCACCAATTGGCTTCAGACCCGCAGCCAAATATCGCGCGGATGCCCCCAAGTGCGCTCCAATTTCTACGGCAACTGGCCGATCAGACAATTCCTTTGCTAACGAATAAAGAGCTAGCAGTTCACTCTGTGTGGTGTAGCTCGTAACTTTCAGACTTGGCGACATTCCCACGCTTCGAAACAGGTATTCCGAAGCAGAGCGTTTCGACCACTTTCCAGCACGCCAAGCGATATTCTTGGCAATTCGATTAATCATATTGAACCTCATATTTTTTTGGCGAAATGAGCCGCGAACTAGGAACAAGAAACCCCCTTGCTTGCGAATAACCGAAAGTACGTCCAGACTGGGGCCCCTCGAGAACCTCGAACGATACAGCCTCGCGAACTTGATCAATCGTGACGTTAAAATGTGTTCCCAACCAAGCGGTCACCAAGTAATTCCCAGGAATCAGCGGCGGTAAGTCGACTTCAACAACCTGTTCAGTCACTCCCGCATTAGGCGAGACAAACCCCTTTAGCGACGGTATTGCCTGCATCAGAGTTCCCCCATCGAGCGAATGAACTTCAAATGCGACCCACGCGTTTCCAGGCAAGCCTGTTGCATCAATGGAAAATTCAAGATGAAGTTTTAAGCAAGGTTGCGTCCCTTTTAGCAATACACGAATAGATTTGAACCCCGGCTGAGAAACTCGATCATCCTTTTGCTTTGCCCACGTTTCGCTGACATCGTCCGCACCTTTCTGAGCATACAATTTGGCAACTTGGGCCATCGAGCCTTGGCTTATCAGTTGCCCGCGATGTAAACAAATTCCTTTATCACATAAGTCAAGTAACGAGTGCATGTTGTGGCTAACTAGAAGCACCGTCCTGCCACTTTTTGCAACATCTTGCATCTTTCCCAAACATTTTTTCTGAAACCCAGCATCGCCAACTGCCAACACTTCGTCGACGATCAGAATCTCTGGATTGAGATGCGCTGCAACCGCAAATGCGAGTCGCACATACATCCCGCTGCTGTAGCGTTTGACAGGGGTATCAAGAAATTTTTCAACTCCGGCAAAATCGACAATTGCATCAAACTGTCGATTAATCTCGGGTCGGCGCATTCCGAGAATCGCGCCGTTGAGGAAGATGTTTTCACGTCCGGTCAGTTCTGGATGAAAGCCGGTGCCAACTTCTAAAAGCGAGCCGACACGACCAAACAACTCGATCTTACCCGAAGTTGGTTCCGTAATCCGGCTAAGTATTTTTAAGAGCGTCGACTTTCCCGCCCCATTACGACCAATGACACCAACCACCTCACCTTTGCCTATTTCCAGGTTAATGTCTTGAAGAGCACTAAACTCCTCGAAATCAGAACTAGCGAAAGGCTGCCGCAATTTTTTCCTAAGCGCCTCACTCAAGTTTGTTGCGCGTTGTCCGTTCGCATGCTGGATTCGGTATGACTTTGAAAGTTCATGAATTCGAATGGCTAGATTAGATGACATCAGCGAACCCTCTCTCGCTACGCCGGAAAGCAAACGCACCAGCCATGAATGTGATCAATGCAATAAGAACACTATAGCCCAACCAAAGCGGCGATATTGTCCCTTGACCTAATAACGTCCAGCGGAAGAATTCCGTCAGGCTTGCCAGCGGATTGAGCATATACGCCGTTTGGTATTGGACCGGCACCTTTTCATTGATTGCCGCCAAACTGTATCCCACTGGACTGGCATACAACAGAAACTGCACTGCAACTGGGATCACAAACCGCAGGTCACGATAGCGAACCATGATACTGCTGCACCAAAAACCGATCCCCAACGCCAACATTAACAACAAAGCCATCGATACCGGCAACAAAAGGATCGACAGTCCAGGATTGATTTGGTACATCAGCAAAATTGCGAGCATTAGCAATAGGCTAACCCCGAAGTTGACTATGGGTTGAAATGCACTCGATAGCGGCAAGATCAACCTGGGGAAATAGATTTTGGAAACTAGGTGCGAATTGGTCACCATCACCATGCTGGCTCCGTTCAGCGTCGCACTGAACAACGTCCAGCCCACCATGCCGGCAAAGCTGAAAGCAAAATAGGGCAACTCGCCAGCTGGCATGTCCGCCAACATTCCAAAGACAAAGGTGAAGATACCTGCACCGATCAGCGGTTGCATCACGACCCAGGCAACGCCAAGCAGCGTCTGCTTGTAAACAAGCTTGACGTCCCGCATCCCTAGCGTGAACAGCAGGTCGCGGAACTCCCAAATTTCCCCCAGCCGTAGCGATCGGAATCCTTTGACCGGTTCGATCACCAAATGCGGTTTTGGTTCCGCGTGGGCAATCGGCTGTTTGCTGGCTGCATTTTCTACGTCCGAGACTATTTCGGTTGCAATGGCGCTATCACTTTGCACGGTTGATTCTGGCATTCAATTTGTTAGGAATTGGACCTTGCCCGATCAGATCGGTGACAGATCGCGTTGACAAGCATTTTCTCGATTGTCTTGGGGGACCTGCTGTCGTTCCACCTCATGTTCCTGTTCTTAAACCCATCACCGATCTGCTCCGGCAGTGATCGCAACATCGTTGTCACTTCCTCGAATTCAGAGTAGACGCCGCCGACTTCCACTGGGGTGCTGACTTGCGAGCTGGCAACGGGATAGTCGTTGACAATCACGAAAACGCCGGCACTAAGCGCGTCGTGCACCACTCCGCTGGATCGATACCAATAATGATCTCTTCGCAGGTTCACGACGAGCACATCGAGTGACTGTATGAATCGTACGTAATCGTCGTAATCCTCAGTATCGACGAACTCAATTTCACCCGGCAAATCCTCTCGAAATCCTTGACGATTGGGAAATCCTGCAACCAATTCAATCGGCGTATCCGATTGCTTCGCGCCCGATATGACAGCGGACAGAAATCCGGAATCGAGCGTCCCTTTCTGCGGCCGAATCGTTCCCCCCAAACCTACTCGCAGCGTTTTCTTTGTCGACCGACTGCTTTGCGGTGGCTTTGCTACAAAAGTTGTACTCCGTGGCATCGGCAACACCACTTTTTGATTTGCATCAAAGCGAAGCGATGGCTCAACACAATCGTCGTCGCATTCCAGCAGCACAACCTGAGCACCACTCCATGCAACAAGCTGCCGTAACAGCTTAAGCGAAAACCTTCGAAACGAACTTGTACAGGCAAGCTGTTGGTGAAACATCGACAAGTAAAGCAACTTGCTGCGACGCGACAACGGTGACAACAACAGGGCGATGACAGACCAACAGGTCGCATCAAGAAACAGTACATATTCTGAAGCAGGCCGACGATTTGCAGACGCCACCATTTGCAAGTGTCGGATTTGATGCGACAGAAAGCTAAACGCTTTGCCTGGGAACACGAACCGCATCCACTTCGGCAACGGCATTACATTGGCGTCGATCGACTCGACGTTCAACGAAACGGAACCAACAGCTTCAAATTCGTAGAAGCCACGTAACGTCTCGTGCGAAATCGGCCTCTGTACGTCGCACTCATGTTGCGGTGAAACGATAGACGAATTGAGAGTGATCGACATACTTTTAGAATCGATTGTCTACCTCGCGACATTCAAGCCGGACGCAAGCAAACGGAGCAACCGATTGAATTTTGATTGACTGTGTTGTCATTCAATTACCCGGGTGATCACTATTCGACGGAAACGTTGACTTGATGCCCATGGTGTTTTAATAGCGCGTGCTTGCGGGCGTTTTCCAAATCGCTGGCAACCATTTCGGCACACATTTCTTCGACGGTGATCTCGCACTGCCAACCTAGCTTTTCTTTCGCCTTGGCGGGGTCGCCCAACAATGTCTCAACTTCCGCAGGCCGGAAATAACGAGGATCGACTCGCACAATCACATCGCCCACCGACACTTGCGGTGATTTTTCTGAATCGATGACCTGCGATACGGTGGCCACTTCATCGACACCCTTGCCGCTGAATTCCAATTCGATCCCCGCTTCGATCGCCGACATTCTCACAAATTCACGGACACTGATTTGTCGACCGGTCGCAATCACATAATCCTCAGCGGTTTCTTGCTGCAGCATCATCCACTGCATTCGCACATAGTCCTTGGCGTGTCCCCAATCGCGGAGCGCGTCCATGTTACCGAGGTACAAACATTTCTCTAAACCTTGAGCAATATTGGCGATGCCGCGGGTGATCTTGCGCGTGACAAAGGTTTCGCCGCGACGCGGTGATTCGTGGTTGAACAAGATCCCGTTACAGGCATACAACCCGTAGGATTCGCGGTAATTGACCGTGATCCAGTAGGCGTACATTTTCGCCGCCGCATAGGGCGATCGAGGATAGAATGGGGTGGTTTCTCGCTGGGGGACCTCTTGAACCAACCCAAACAACTCGGAGGTAGACGCTTGATAGAACCGCGTCTTTTTCTCCATCCCTAGGAACCGGATCGCCTCGAGCAATCGCAGGGTACCGAGACCATCGACGTCGGCGGTATATTCAGGCGACTCGAACGAGACCGCGACATGCGATTGAGCGCCAAGATTGTAAACTTCGTCGGGCTGGACTTCGTTGACGATTCGCGTCAGATTCGAGGTGTCGGTAAGGTCGCCGTAGTGCAAGCGAAAACGAGCGTTTTCGGCATGTGGCGATTGATAAATGTGGTCGACGCGTTCGGTGTTAAACGACGACGCTCGTCGCTTGATGCCGTGCACCTCGTAGCCCTTTTCGAGCAACAACTCGGCAAGATACGAGCCGTCTTGGCCGGTGATACCAGTGATTAAAGCGGTTGGCATTAGAAAAGAGTGGGCAGTAGAAAGTTGGCAGTTGGCAGAAAAACGGGTCCGCAGGCGGACGCGTTGCGGTGAGTTACTGGCTTATGGTTTGGAGCGGTTTTAGTTGCAATTGCTCGACGTCGTGATTAACCATCTTGGTGACCAATCCGGCCAAGTCGGTTTCGGCTTTCCAGCCGAGTTGTCGCTGGGCATGACCTGGATCACCCACTAACCGTGATGCTTCCGCCGGTCGCATGAAGCGGGGGTCGACTTCGTAGTGGTTTTTCCAGTTCAAGCCGACCGCTGCGAACGCCGCCGATAAAAAATCTTGGACACTGTGTGCCGTGCCGGTCGCCAGCACGTAATCATCGGGAGTGTCATGCTGCAACATTCGCCACATGGCGTCGACATATTCGGGAGCGTAACCCCAGTCACGGCGAGCATCGAGGCTGCCCATCTTCAGTTTGTCTTGTTGACCCAACGAGATCGCGGCGGCTGCGCGGGTGATTTTGCGAGTCACAAACGATTCACCGCGACGAGGCGATTCGTGGTTGTAGCAAATCGCATTGCAGGCAAATGTGCCGAACGATTCTCGGTACAGCCGAGTCATGTTGGTGGCAAACGCCTTGGCAACGCCGTACGGCGAAACGGGACGCATCGGTGTTTGCTCATTTTGCGGCTGAGCATCGGGCCGACCAAAAATCTCACTGCTGCTGATATGCAGAAAACGCGGCTGTTTGGCTAAATCGCGAACAATCTCTAACAACCGCAATGTTCCCATCGCGGTGAATTGACACGTCGATTCGGGGATCTCAAAGCTGGCCCCGACATGGCTCTGGCCTGCGAGATGATACAGCTCATCCGGCTCGGCCTTGGTCAAGACACGGCGAATGGTCGTGACATCGTCAAGATCGGCGTAATGCAGGAACAAGCGGTCCTTGTATTCTGGTTTGCCAAAAAACAATGGATCCAAACGCGTCCGCTGGGTCGAACTGTTGCGTCGCACCAAGCCGTGTACGGTGTACCCCTTGGCAAGCAACAGCTCGCTGAGATAGGAACCGTCTTGGCCGGTGATACCAGTAATGAGGGCAGAGCGAGAAATGAGATTACCTGTGACGGTGCCGTGATGAAACGAACGATTGAACGTGAGCGTGGGCCGCTGTAGCGGAGGTTGTTAACGGACCGTTGATTTAATCAGTCGTAGGTGTACTTGGATGTGCTTGCGTACGTCTATCTCGCATCCTCTATGCGTACGCCTGTCGGCTAACGGTTAAACGGAGGACAGGAGGAACGTTTTGATCGCGGAGCGATCAACGACAATGGGCGGGACGTTTTGATCGCGGAGCGATCAACGACTATGGGGACGGATGAACTACTTTGGGGCCAGCTCGGCTTCAGGGAGTTCGCCGGAACCCAATTCTTTGCCTTCGACTGGGGCCGCGATTTTGGCAGCCGCGGCATGCCCGCCGCCGCTCCACTTTTCATCAACCCATTGCTGAACCGCACTGGTGATCTCGGTTGTAAATCGCTCTTCGGAAAACTCGAGACTTCGGCGATGCAGTTCGTCGGCATCGAAATGCCCGGCATCACTAAGGGTTTCGAATCGATCGACCGCATCCACAAGCGACTCTTCCGTTTGCTCGTGGAACAACACACCACTTTCCCCGTCAACCACCGTTTCGGTCGCGCCGCCCTTACCAAAGGCGATCACAGGGGTGCCACAGCTTAACGCTTCGACGGGCACAATTCCAAAATCCTCTTCGGCGGCAAAGATCAGTGCCTTGGCACGCTGCATATGATCGACGAGCACTTCGTCTTCTTGATATCCTAATAGCGTCACGTTGGGGCCCGCCAACTGGCGAACCTCTTCAAATCCAGGGCCTTCGCCAATGACCACCAATTTACGATCCGGCATTTGGCGAAACGCATTGACAATCAAATCGGTCCGTTTGTAAGGCACCATTCGGCCGTTGACCAGATAGAAATCGTCACGCGGCGACTCGTTGACTTCAAATTTATCGGTATTGACCGGAGGATGAATCACATCAGATTCGCGGCGGTAAACCTTGCGGATCCGCCGTGCCACAAATTGACTATTGGCAATAAAGTGATCCACGCCCAGCGATGTACGGACATCCCAGTTACGGATGTAATGCAAAATCCACCGCGCCAACAACCCCTTGGGACCAAAACCGAGCCCGGCTTCTTGCATGTATTGATGCTGCAGATCCCATGCGTAACGAACGGGGCTATGGCAAT
The DNA here is from genome assembly GCF_000346295.1 of Rhodopirellula maiorica SM1. Taxonomy (GTDB): domain Bacteria; phylum Planctomycetota; class Planctomycetia; order Pirellulales; family Pirellulaceae; genus Novipirellula; species Novipirellula maiorica. The sequence continues at coordinate 18,891 of NZ_ANOG01001066.1, forward strand.
AACAAACGTGCAGTTGATCGGGCCCCGTGATCACACCTTTCGCCGCGACGTAAGAACTCGAAATAACCAAGTCGTACCGCGACACATCCAATTGCTCGATCGCGATCGGCATCAGCGGCAGATAGGCTCGATGCTTTGTACTGGCAAACGGCAACCGCTGGATCAGCGATGTGGTCACTGGCTTGTCACGCAGAAAGCCTCGCTTTGATTCGGGCAAGAAGTCGAACAGAGCAAACAGATCACATTGCGGAAAGACATTGATCAATTGCTCGACCACTCGCTCAGCACCACCGGAGGTGTAGAGGAAATCGTGCACCAACGCGACCCGCAGTCCGCCAAACGGACCACCGCTTGCTTCGCGACAAACTGGATCGTCCGCATACTCGCGTCGCGACACTCCGGCCGAAGCCATACGCGACCGAGCCAAACGCTCTTGTTGACGCTGATGCGCGATACTGTATTCGGTCATCAGCCGAGCAAACAAGGCAAGTCGCTCGCCGGCCGATTCCATCGAATCTCGAGCGGCAATCTCAACCGCAACGGATGCGGTAGGACCATCCCCCAACGTGACGACCACGGGGATCGAAGCATGCATCCGTTCGCACAACGCCAGCAAGCCGCTGTCGGTTTCCCATACCATATCCCGATCTCGCCCCTCGGACGCTGGCATCTTCAGATGCAACCGAACGAAATCCAGCCGCTCGGCACTTTGACAAACGGCGTCCCACCATCCGCTAAAGTTTTTCACTCGATCAAACTCGAGCTGCATATCTTCGAATGTCGAACGATAGCGTGTCTTCGTGCGGTCCAATTCACGCTTGGATCGCAGGGCATGCAACATCTCGTCGGTTCGCACCGAACCGGCCAATTGGAACGTCCCCCACAACAACGGCACCAGCAACGCCAAACCGCCCAGGCTAGCCCAACCGTTGAACGACAGCGAAATCAAGCCAATCCCCACGGCCAACGCCGAGACCAGCATCAGTGTGACAACCGCTTGCGGATGCGTGAAACCGCGATCGAGCAAACGATGATGAATGTGCCCACGTTCGGCAGCAAACATTGACCGACGCTGCAAGTAGCGTCGCCGGAACATCGTCAGCCCCGCCTCAAGCAAAGGCACGCTGATCGCTAGCGACGGCAGCACAAAGCCTCGCATCGTCCCGGCCTCGGCATTAGCCAAGACAATCGATGACGCCAGCAAAAAGCCGATCGTCATACTGCCACAGTCACCCATGAACGTTTTTGCGGGATGCCAATTGTAAATCAGAAACCCAATCAAGGCTCCGCACAGCGCCAGCGGCAATATCGCCGCCCCCAACGCCCCCGCACTAACCAACACAACACTGACCACAATCGCGGACAGCAGGGTCAAACTGCCGGCCAACCCATCGAGCCCGTCAATAAAACCAATCGCGACGGAGACACCGATCAGCCAGACAACCGTAACCAACCACTCCGCCCAGTGAAAATCGACCATCACCTGGCCGCCGAACACAAATCCGCTCAACACGACCCCGCTACCACAGACCGTGGTTGCCGCACCAATCAACGCCACCAATTTGTAACGAGAGGAAACAGTTCGAACGTCGTCGACCAAGCCAACCAGAAAGACAAAGAAGGCGCCGCCACCGATCGCACACAACGACCGAAACGTCGCCGGAGACACGGGGTCATTCACCAAGTAGCGATAGAGCAGCGTCAAAGCGATCGCAATGGCCCCTCCTGCAAAGATGGCAATCCCACCAATCCGCGGCGTCGGAGCACTATGCACCTTGCGAGCGTCCGGCACATCCATCATCGCAAACCGACGCGCGATCGATATGACAACAGGCACCAGAACGACCGAAACGATCGCAGCGATTATCAAAGGCAAATAGGTCATCATGTCAGCCAATCTCCTTACTCACAGCCCCATCCCACACAAGCAAACCCCACGAAGGGGTGACAACAAAGCAAACGACTGCTACTGCGAACGCGAGCAACCAGCGAACGGCGCAACCACTTCACAGCGATACAATCCACTGCGACGCCCCGCTTACGCAGCAACATACCATCGCTGCACAGTCAATCCTAAACACCCGCTTAACTCAGCGCGGACTTCGTCTCGCTGGGTGACACATGCCACCCATGGCGTGATCAAAAACAGAGTGATCAAAAAACCGAGGGCTCGATCCGTCGAATACGCTAAGAACAAGCTCCGCTTGCTCGCTACTAAAGAGGAACCAACGCTCACTCTCGCCGCATCATAGAGAACACATCCGTCGAGCCCTACAGGCCTTAGCGAACGCCCCCCAGAAGGTTTTACCTAAAAGAATCCTTAATGAGATAAGTCAGCACCTACTATCTACTGGATTCATGGGAGGCATGAGCGGTGATGATGGCGTCATCACCACACGAAATACGAAACACATGATCGCGGCGGTGAATTGTCCGAGGGGTATATTAACGCGAGAAATTGAGTTGTCACGCGTTTCTAAGCAGTTAATTACTCAAAAGCACATGCCCTCCCCGAGTCCCCATTTAATGGGAACCAACCTCCCCTAACGTTTGTTTTCCATTGCGTGCCTCTTGACCATCGACACAACTGACTGTATCGCGAGATAGTCCACTTGTCGTATTCCAGCGAGGACGACATTTAGCGAGCGGGTGAACACCAGCCCCTTAGCGTGGGGTCCTGAATTTGCAGGCAAAAACCGTTGACGACTTGTTGATCTATTGAGCCGTGACGCGTCAGCGGCCGGGTCCTACTCGCTACCCAGTGCCTTACGGCCCACGGCTTACCGTTGCGATTTGAATTTGCACTAAATTAACAAGTCGTTGCTCCCTTCGCGGACCATCTCCGATGAAGCAACTGGCTCGATTACTTCATCAATTCTTCATCCGCAACAACACGCCCGGGCTCCGGACCATGCAGCAGTTACACAAACGCTGGCAGTGACACCGTCTATAAGGATTATTCCCCTGCCAGCGAGCGACCGACGACCGCACGCCCCCCCTTCTGCAGAACCAATGTAGTGCGGTCAACCATAGGGGCGTTGTTTGAGGGCAGGAGAAGCGGAAAACCTTTGACTGCTAAGGCTTTGTGCGGACCGTTACTTACAGTTGCGATGTTTTTTCTGCCATACGAAGTCGGCTTCGCAAAGCCAACAATCCAGGCATCCGAACCATTACCAGGCAGGAGTTTTTCAGCATGTCGACCGCTGTGACACTCGTCGCGGACCCAACGTTCCACCGGAGCAAAGCAGGTAGGCAGAAAACATTGGGCGAGATCCCGTTAGCCGTTTGGGGCAACACTGTGAAGTATTTATTCGTAGCGAAACTCGCAGAGAGTTTCGGCTTGACTCGCGCGGCCGAAAGTCTCTGCGACTTTCGCTACAGTTAATCTGCGTTTTCAGCCAATCACCCCTGCCTAGCTGCTTCATTGCCGAGCTTCTGCCTACGCTCTGGCGCAGTGAAATGTCCGGCTACCTGCCAGGGCCGCATCGCTTGCAGCAAAGAACGACTAGGCAAACGCAAACACTGGATTTCGGACGTCTAACTGGGAACGGTCGACACACGTCGCCGACACGGCGATCCGAGGCCCCGGGGGCTCGACCTGGATTCCGCCTCTAGGGTATTCTTTTGAACACCTGCTAGGCGAAGTCAACCAGGCGAAGTCAACATTCACCGCTAAAGAACGCTGCGATTCACGTAGAATTGGCAATACGCAGAAAGCGATGGTCTGCCAGCATCGCGTGTTCATTTGATAGGAACCGACTCTGATTAATGAGAAAACCATAACAAAAACTCGCAATCAATCGAAAAACGGATGGTGGTCACGACTCTCGTCACCCGCCAGCTTGGTTGCATGCGTGGGAATTGCCTTGATTCCCCACTTGGTGGCTTATGACTACGCCGGCGTTATGGCATGGACTCGCTACTGGGCATGTTGGGGAATCGGGATCGCGGGAATCTTGCTGATACCGCGAATCACCCTACAGCGACACAA
>NZ_ANOG01001067.1 GCF_000346295.1 Rhodopirellula maiorica SM1
AATACGAATAGAGCCCGATCGAGCACCCATCGGCACCAACCCTTCCCGGCCGCTATCGATTGGTCGACCGGTCGGCGATCCACATGGCGACGTTGGGCCACAGTTGGCGATGCGACCGGGACCCCACGGCCAATCCAATATGCCCCGCGTCGATTGACATTGCTTGGACGTCGTTTGATCCAACATACTGTTCGATTGCCAATGTCGACGACGGTGGTACAAGGTCATCCCGGTCGGCGACCAGCATTAGCAGCGGACAGGTGATCTTGCTAAGCTGAACCGGTTTTCCGTTCAAGCGGAATTCACCTTTGACCAACTCGTTGCGCTGATACAGTTTTTTGACGAACTCGCGAAATGTTTCGCCAGCAATCGGTATATTGTCATTCGCCCAATGTTCCATCGCGAAGTAGTTTTCCAAAAAGTCTTCGTCATCAAGCTTTTCATAAAAACTTTGGTACTTGGCCACAAAGTTTGAGATAGGGTCCCGCAACTGGAATGTTGACTGCAGAAACGAACCCGGACAATTACCAAACGCGTCGATCAGCCCATCCACATCAAAGTTCTCTTCTCGGGTCCATAGATTCAGCAGTCCCCCGGTATCATCGAAATCGATCGGAGCTGCCATCAGGATCAAATTGCGAACTTGATCGGGATACAACGACGTGAACATCGTGGACATCGTTCCGCCCATGCAATAGCCGAGCAGATTGACCTGCGGCGAATCCGAAAGATCGCAAACAAAGTCGACGACGTTTTTCAAAAAGCCGCAGATATAATCTTTCAAACTCAGTGAACGATCCGCTGCGGTGGGGATGCCCCAGTCAATCAAATAGACATCGAACCCCCGTTTCAGTAGTTGTCGGACAACGCTTCGCCGCGCTTCGAGGTCCAAAATGTAGGGACGATTGACCAACGCGTAGCAGATCAGAATCGGTTCGCCCAAATCGACCGAGTCGTTGCGGAATCGTAACAATTGCAGCGAATCTTCTTCGTACACGACATCGTGTGGCGAGTGTGCAATTTGCACATTGCCGGCAATCTTGGGCACCTTGGTCGCATTCATTATTCGCTCTTGCATGCGAAATGTTTCTTGCCAAGCCATTTTTTGGTAGTCAAAGAACATATCCAATAGAGGCGTCATTGTAAGGTTTCCATTGCAGCGGTGAGTGAAAGGAAAGAGGCGTGATCTGTGTGGCCGAAAGGACGTTCCCTTGCTACATCTTGATCCCGCCGTTGACATCCAGCACATGTCCGGTGATGAAACCGGCCGCGGGTGACGAGAGGAAAGCGACGCTGGCGGCTATCTCGCTAGGCTCACCCAAACGTCCCATCGGAGTTTGGTTGATGACCGCTTGCAGCGCACTATCTGGAATCCCCTGCATCATGCGAGTTTTGATAAAGCCCGGTGCGATGGCGTTTACCGTGACTCCTTTGCGCGCGTATTCGCGGGCCAACGTTTTCGTTAATCCCAACACCCCTGCTTTGGCGGCCGCATAGTTCGCTTGTCCAAAATTTCCAACCTCGCCGACAACACTGCTGATATTGACGATCCGCCCCCAACCACGATCGGCCATGTCGTCGACAAATTGTTTGGCCATATGAAAGACACCCGTCAAATTGACTGCCAAGACATCGTCCCACATCTCGATCGACATTTTCTTGAACGATCGATCTCGCGCGATTCCTGCGTTGTTGATCAAAATATCGACTTGTCCAAGGTCCTCGAGCACGTGGGGACGCAGCTCGTCGACGGTTTCACGATCACCGATGTCATGTGCATAACATCCGCTCAGCCGGCCCATATCACGTATTTGTGCACAGACGTCCTCGGCAAATTTGCAACCGGTGTAATAGGTCAATGCGACATCCGCTCCTTGCGCGGCCAGTGTCAACGCGATTGCTTTGCCAATGCCTCGCGACCCTCCGGTGACCAGTGCCTTTTTCCCTTGTAACGTCAAACAGGGTTGTTCAAAGGGTTCATAGGTGACTTGTTGTAGCTCCGCCGACATCGAATGGTTCCTAACATGGGTTGGGGTGAATTGCTGTTTGAACACGCGGAATCGGTGATCCCCCGGTTCTGCAGTGCTTGCTGGACCTCTCGCCTGGCAAATGATCCGACTGAACCGAAACTTTGTTGCTTCAGTTCTTAGGTGTATCCCGCGTGTTGCGATCGGTATCGTCTTGTAAAGCCGACTCGATTTTGTCGAGCCGATCTTGAATTTCACTCAGACGGGCCAGGATCATCTCGTCCATCCCTCGCACACGTTCAAACAATCCGCTGATATCGCTTGCGGTTGGGATATTGGCATTCCGCGTAAACTCTTTTTGTAGATCATTGACTTTCATTTTGGTTTCAATGATCGCATCCATGTTTTGTTTCATGGCGTTCAGAAAGAACGGGCTGCGAAGATAAGCGTCGATACTTTGGCTTGTCGCTTGCATCCATCGTCGTTGCCAAAGTCTTGGATCGGCGTGCCCATCATCGCTTTGCATCATTCGCCGAGTTGTTTCATTCGCCTGTTCGAGAAATTGATTCCAAATCTCGACATAGGGTTCAACGAATGGATTCGCCGCAGGATTCGGTCCGGGGTGAGTCGACATGTTCGAGGTCTCGTGCTGATCTTGGGGGGTAAATAGAAAGAGACTTATTCCATGCGTTCGACGGCCATCGCGACCGCTTCACCACCGCCGATACACAGGCAAGCGATGCCACGTTTACCGCCGGTGCAAGATAACCCGGTCAACAGCGTTACCAGGATTCTTGCTCCGGTGGCACCGATGGGATGACCGAGTGCGACAGCTCCGCCGTAGATGTTCAATTTGTCCTCGGGCACTTTCAAGTCACGTGCCGCAGCCATCGCAACATTGGCGAACGCTTCGTTGATTTCGAACAGGTCCACCTCGTCGATCGACCAGCCAATTTTGTCAACCAATTTATGAATCGCGCCGATCGGGGCGATCGTGAACCATTCGGGTTCACGACTAAAAGTGACCGAGCCGACGATGCGAGCAATGGGGCGAAGACGCAGACTTGCACAGTGTGAATCGGATACAACCAACAATGCGGCTGCCCCATCATTCACACTGGATGCATTTCCGGCCGTCACGGTGCCTTGCTCGCTAAATGCTGGGCGTAGCTCGCGCAGCTTGTCTTCGTTGAATCGGGTGGGCTCTTCGTCATCGCTAACCTCTTTCGTCCCCTTTCGCTGGGGGACGCTTACCGTAACGATTTCGTCGTCAAAGATCCCTTCACTTGTCGCTTGGCGGGCGCGTAGATAGCTGCGGATGGCAAATGCGTCCTGCTCTTCCCTGCTGAAGCTATACTCCGCTGCACATTGATCACCGTAGGTCCCCATGTGTGCGTTGCCGTATGCATCCCACAGCCCGTCTTGGATCATCGAGTCGATCAATTTTCCATGACCGATGCGATATCCTTGGCGTGCTTGCGGTAACAAGTACGGTGCCAAGCTCATGCTTTCGGTACCACCGGCAATGACGACGTGCGAATCTCCAAGCCGGATTGCTTGCTCGGCAAACATCACGGCTTTGAGTGACGAGCCACAAACCTTGTTGATTGTCGTGGCTCCTACCGACGCCGGCACGCCCGCATAAATCGAGCACTGCCGGGCCGGATTTTGTCCGATTCCGCCACTGACGACATTCCCCATAATCACTTCGTCAAGTTCGTCAGCCGCCACGCCACTTCGCTGAAGCAATTCGCGGATACAGGTCGCCCCCAATTCGGTGGCGGGCACCGTCGATAGCACGCCGCCGAGGGCACCAATTGGCGTGCGGACTGCCGCGACGATTAGGGCTTCGTTTGGCATACTTGAATCCATTTGTTCATCGCTTCTTGGAACTGTTGCATTTGGGTTTCGGATGTCTCTTTCATCAAGTCCAATGCACTGCGACAGAGCGACTCACATCGTTCACGTAGCTGTTCGGGGTTTTCAGACTCAGCGACACGAAACGCCTCCTCGAGCGATTTGATACCGGCGCGGTATTGCTGGTCCAGCATCGCGCGATGTTTCTGCATCAAATCGGTGACCGTATTGGCCCATTCTTGCTGCACATTTTGTGTTTTGCTGTTCCAAGCCGTGTCGGCCCCAGGGAATCCTGCCGACCACAGTTTGGCGTATTGTCCGTAGGATTCTTGTTGCATTTGCAGGGCCGACTGCGTCGCTTTGCGAAAGCTGTCAAAAGCCTGCTCGAATAATTTGCTGGTGGGTTCGCTTGCAGTTGCCATAAAGGATCCTCGTTCGGGGTTCAAATCAAAGGGGGTAGATAGAGACGGTTTGCAATACGTTTGCCACCGACAAATGTTGTGGGAAAGCAGGATTCAAATGATGCCAGGCACCCGGATTCAAATGATGCCTGGCAGCGGGGACGGACCGATGGGCAACGTCGAGCCGCGAATTAAAGCCACCGAACCCGTCTTTGCTGCCAATAAATTGATGGTGTATTGGGTGAGCCCAGTCGTTTGGACAAAGGCTTGTCGTGATGGCTAGTCGGTCTGAGGCAGTTCTTCGTCCTCTTCATCTTCTTCGTGGGATTGGTACCATTCGTCCCAGCACTGGACCCAGTGATCCTCGGGCAGTCGTCCCGGGGGGAACGGCATCTGGATCACTGGTTTGCCATTGCCGACCGCAGTGGCGGTGTTGAGGTCGAGGATCGAAGGAGGTGAGGATTCATAGGGAACAATTCTCCCCAGCACACAACCGGTTTCGTCACAGACCTCCATCGGAAGCCGAGTTGAAACTAAGATTGATGATTGGTTTTGATCGAGAGACAGTGCGGTCATCTTTGCGAGACTCCATGAATTGAAAATAACGCGGTTTAGGATGCGAGTTCCCTTTGGTTAACCACGAGTGAAAAGAACAGTCCATTGCCGGTGTGCGTCGCAGACGGTGGGTTAGGAACAAACTTGACACGCAATCCGATGTGAAGATCGTCCCGCGGCGGAACTAGCTTTGCCGTCACCAACGCGCCGTTGGACAGCTGGATCAAGGCCAACACCCATTGGTCGTCGAGGCTCTCCTGGCAACTGCCACTGGCTTTGCCATCGATCTTGTTTGCCGTGTTTTGCGGTTTGCAAGCTCGGACCGTGGTGTACGAATAGACTTCACCAAACTGCGACACCGCATCGACCCCGTCGTAGTCACAGCGGGAACAAATTTGCTCATGTTCATCCGCCAAGCGACCGCAGCGACGACAAAAACCAACGCTTCTATCGACCAGTGGCGGACGCTTTACCGTCGCCGGATTTTGATCGAGATAAAGGGTGTTCATAACACGCTTCCCATGAAGTAAAAATTGCCGGCTCCAATGCCGTAACACTCGACTACGTCCGTGGTTCAAGTCGACCGTTGCAAAATGTGCGTGACGACCGTCGCCCCGCTGCCACCAATACTCTGTGTCATCGCAATCGACTGATTGCGAACCTGATTGGGCCCCGCCTGGCCGCGTAATTGCAAAGTCGCTTCGACGACTTGATAAGCTCCACTCGCACCGACGGGATGACCGCGTGCTTTTAAGCCGCCAAACGTACCGACCGGCAATCCACCGTTGCGATCGATACCACGTTCTCTGGCAAATTGCGGCGCCGTTCCTCGTGCTGTAAACCCGCTCGATTCGAGACTGAGTGCCGCAATGATCGTGAACGCATCATGGAGTTCGAGTAGATCAATATCGTCATGACGGACGCCGGCTTGTTCCATGGCCGCTAGTGTGGAATCCTCGGCAGCTTGCAACCACAGTGGGTCCTTTCGCTGTTGGACGCTGAGCGTATCGGTGGCGTTTGCGCTGCCAATCACGTTGACCACGTTGTCACGGTTTTTTGCATATTCGTGACTGCAAATCACGACGGCCGCGGCACCATCACCGATCGGGCTGGCGTCGTACAATCCGATCGGGTCAGCCACCATCGGTGATGTTAAATATTGTTCTTTTGAACATTCACTGCGTAATCGTGCGTTGGGATTGAACACGGCGTTTCGATGAGCGACTTCGGCGAACACCGAAAAGTCCATTCGCATCGCGTTGTATTCGTATAAGTAACGCTGCATTAGCAAGGCGTTGAGCGTGATGAAGCTGGCGTCGTTCGTGACTTCGCGTTCGTAGTCGGCTGCGGCCGCCAAAGCACGCGTCAGTGTTTCGCGTGCGATTCCGGTCATCTTTTCAACGCCGACGGCAAGTACGACTTCGTGAGTCCCCGAGGCGACCGCCATCACGGCCTGGCGAACCACTGCACCGCCGCTGCCGCAAGCGGCATTGACCGTCATGCACTCGACGCCGTCATTAGAAATCTCAGACGCAATGAGTGGCCCAAGATGAGATTGGCCGGTCACTTCGCTCGACAACATGTTGCCAACGTAGATCGCGTCAACATGCTTCACGTCGGCATCGCACAATGCGGCACTACACGCTTTGCGAGCCAGCGACTGAATCGACTGATTCTCGTGCTTTGCCACCGGTGTTTGCCCAACACCAAGAATTGAAACATTTCGCATGATCCGATTCCCATCCCTGTGTTTAAGAGTTCTTTCGCCAACCTGGTCGTCAACGTTGATAGCACTCGACACATAAAAATGTTGCTCGCCACACACTGCGTCAAGCAGCGTCGTGTCCGGGTTGAAATCTAGCGGGGGGATAAACGTTGCATATGGGGGATTCCCTGAAACACCGATCGGCGAATCGCATGGATAGCAGGTTGAGCTCGTATGCAACTTTCTCCGGCGTAACGAAAACAACGCGCAAGCCAACGGCTTTGGTTTGCAATGCGATCAATGAGTTAGGCGACATTCTGTGAATGCCTTCCGGAGTTGCATGCGACTGCGTCTGGGCTGTGCGTGCTTTTTGCGCATCGCCGCTTGCGCATTCTTAATGCCAAAGCAAAAGGGCTTGGCAAACCCAATCAGCTAAAGGTGGGCTTTGTGACATCAATGACGTTGCTAGGGATCTCGGCGTCGCCATCTTAGTGACGATCATTTTGATCGGTTGCGAGCATGATGCTCACGCAAGTGAGACAATCCACACACAGCAAACATGGATTGTTAACGATGCATCGAGCGGCACTCTGAATAGCGGTCTCCCGTCGCCCCCTTATTGTCTCCGCTGCGGAAGCATGATTGCCGCACGGCACATGAAGGAAACGCGTTTTGAGACTTCGTTTTGTGAAGTTAGGCGAAAGAACTCGACAACATGCCGCTTGGCTGAACGATCCATTTCAGGCGATCGCGGCGGGTATTGGTGGGGTGGCTTCACCATCAAAATTGTTTTGCAAAAATTAGTGCAGATCGTCGCTTCGCGAAGTATGGTTCGCACATTCCCACGCATTTGTTAATGCGACAGTTTACTCACAGCAACGGGACACTCGTGTTAAGCGACAAATCAAGCAAACAAGATTACCGAACATGCTGTGTCGATGGCCATCGACGTGTGGTTTACTTAATCATTTTTTGGAAAGCTGCATCCAAAAGTTAGGCAGTGTTCGGTAGCAAACTCGACGGTAGAAGTTTGTTGAAATTCGTTTCGCGGAAGGGCTTTCACCGTAATGGACGAGGTCACGAGTCCCGTCATGTGATAAGTCGCGGGGACTCGTAACCTCGTCCACTACCTCTAAAGCTGATGGTCGATCTACGACATGTCCAGAAAGCTCTACCGCAACAGCCAAAGCGTCAACGTAGGACGCGTGTTCTTCGGAGAATGTTTGAAACGCCGAATATGTTTCCGAACGTTTGCGTAGCACAACGTGGGTCGCAAACGAATCGCTGCGATTTACGGTGCAGGGCGATGTCGTTCTCGGCGTGCTTGTCGAAACGATCGGATATCCGATAGTGGGTGTCTCAATGTGGCCGTGATTAGCATCGCTTCGACGTTAGTCAGTGTGACGCCGAGCATGGCGATTCGAAGCGGCCAAGTCGACCATTGCAGAAAGACCGCGATGACTCCAGCGATCATTAGCAACCAACATGTCTTGGCGGCTCGCGTGTGGTAGCTGGGAAATTGCTTGAACTTGATCAGACTGAAGCCGCACGAACCGGCGTAACTGAGCAACGCCAGTCCGATCCATCCAGATTCTTGCACCAGCAGATCGCTGCGAAGGTATACAAGCGACAGTAGCAAACAAGCGTACAGTGTCACATCGGCAATGGTGTCAATTTTGGGGCCGATCGAGGAACGCTGGTTGAGCAGAATCGCCAGTTTTCCGTCTACCCAATCGGTCGCAGCAAGGAAAAGGAAGAATCCAACAACCCACTGCGGAAAACCGGCGACGGCAAGACCGACCATGATCCAAGAACCGAAAAATCGAATGACACAAAGTGCATTCGGTAGTGTCGCCCATCGATCCGGCGGCAAAGGCACGGACACGGCGTCGGTATCAGCAGTCGAACTCATCGATTCATCCATAGGAAGTAGTAGAAAAAGAGTGGCGCTGTGAACGTCAAACTGTCGATCCGGTCCAGAATTCCGCCTTGTCCCGGTAATAGGTTTCCGCTGTCCTTGACTCCGACTTCACGTTTCATTGCCGACATGTTCAGGTCGCCCATCTGCCCCGCGATGGACAGCAGCAGTCCCGCGGTTAGGCACTGCAACGGCGGCAACGCGGTCAACCATGCACCTAGCAACATGGCGGTGACCGAGGTGACGATCATTCCACCCAGAAATCCTTCCCATGTTTTCTTGGGTGAAACCGTGGTCAGTTTTCGGCGTCCAAATCGTCGTCCCACCATTGCTTGAGCGATGTCATTGATTTC
>NZ_ANOG01001068.1 GCF_000346295.1 Rhodopirellula maiorica SM1
CCGTCCGACTACAGACGTGAGCGATGGCGACTTCGTCGGGATCAAAGACTTCCGAGCGGGCCAAGCGTGACATCATCACACCTCACAAAAAGGCAGCAGGAACGGGGGCAACCGACCAATGTTCAATCCTTCGCCTGGCCTGATCAAAAGTCAACCCCCACAGAATGGGCTCTGTCCCCATGTGAACATCCCCATGTGAGTCCCCATGTGAAAGGGCGAGTGACGCTAGCGGAAGCGGATGAGGCGGACTTCGCCGCTGTCACAGCGACGAAGGCCGCCTGCGGTCTGCACTAGCAACGAACCGTCCTCGGCGATGCCCTCGACCGTGCCTTCATTGCCGACCCCACGATCGCGAAACGCGATCACTTTGCCTGTTAATAAACAACGCGACCGAAATTCAGCCAGCACCTCGGCGGGCGAATCCTGGATCGCCTCAACCATCGCTACTAATTCGCGAACGATGGAGTCGAGTAGCTCAAACCGCGATGCTTTGCGTCCGGTCGCCGAAAACAACGACTGCGGCGATACGGCACCGGGAGTATCAATCTTCGGTTGCTCATTTATGTTGACCCCAATTCCAATCACCACGCGGTCGGCCATCGCTTGGTTGGTCTCGATCAACACTCCTGCGACTTTACCACCTGCTAAATAAACGTCATTGGGCCACTTCAAATACGCTTTGACGGGGGCCAACAAAAATTCGATAGCCCGTGCCGTGGCTAGCCCCGCCGCCAACGACAACAACCCTCGCCGGTCGGCGGCAAGCAAGTCGCACGCAACGGTCAACGAAAACGTCAACGCATCGTCACGGCTAACCCAAGTGTTTCCTTGTCGTCCTCGGCCTGCGGTTTGACGATCGGCAATGTACAAACGCGGAAGATGGTCACGCGCCACAGCGTCTTGCGTTAATTCCACGAGCGCATCGGAATTCGTCGACTCTGTGCTGTACCGATACACCGCAGACCCGCAAACACGATCGCCTAACAGCGAGTTGATCACTCGCACACCGCTGGGGTCCACCTCTGGATCCGTCTGGATCATCCGAGCACCCACAAACTCATCGACCCCAAGATCAACAGAATCACCACAATTTGCCACGTTTTCAATTTTGAACTGACAACGGTATTTTCGGAAAACTCTTCGCGAACATACTCGTCATAGTCAAAGTCATCGTCCGCATCGAGTTCGTCCGATTCAGTCTTCCAGCCATCCTCGTCACTGCTGCCGCAATGCCGGCAAAATTTCGCCCGAGCAGGCAACTCGGCGCCGCAGTGGGGACAAGCAAAGGTTGAATCATCTTTCACTTCGGTGCCGCAACAATCGAGGAACCCACCGGTATCTCAAAACCAGCGGGGAATCGAAGAACCATACAAGTCGTTTA
>NZ_ANOG01001069.1 GCF_000346295.1 Rhodopirellula maiorica SM1
TGAAGTCGCCGCAATCCCTCGATGAATCGATCGCGATAATTGCGACGAAGCTCGCTGGCATCGACCAAGTGAAAGGACGTTTCTCGTCCTTTGTGCCAGCACTGTTTCCACTGGCCTATCTTGTGCAGTGACGGGCCGCCGCTGGGCACGACAGCGTGAACATGCCCGTGCGCCTCGAGTTTCTGGTTCCATGTGTGCAGCACCATCGTCGTCGCGGCGCGGTAGCCTTGCTCCGCTTCGATCGTCTCACGCAGCGCCTCCCAACTTGCACGGAACAGCAAGTCATAGATCGGCTTGCGGTTGCCCAACGCCAGTCGCGACAGCTCACCCGGCAGCGTAAATACGACTTGAAAGTAATCGACATTGGGAAGCAACAATGTGCTCGTTTTCTCCAACCAGTCGGCTCGCTTGCCGCCAGCACACTCGGGGCAGTGACGATCACCGCACGAGTTGTAGATCATGCTCTCGGCGTGACAGCTTTTGCATTTGAATTGCCGGATGCCCAACGCCGATGTTCGGCACAGCGATAACTTCGCCAGAGTACTCTGCACTTGCGGAGCCGCCGCCGAACGACGTTTTCCGACATACGCTCCGGCGTACTGCCGCAGCAAGTCGGAGACCTTTAGTTGTGGCCTTTCGGCTTGTCCTGGTCTGCTTTCGTGCTGCCCTTTGGATTGGGAAGGCTGGCATACTCGTCCTGCTTCCAGCCGGGCAGTTGCCGCACTGGCAGCAAGTCGATCGGACTCGGGGCGGAGCCCAAGTGCGTTCGCCGCACGTGCAGATAAATCATTGTCGTTGCGAAGCTTTTGTGTCCGAGCAACCGGCTGATCGTCAGTAAGTCGACGCCCGACTCGAGCAGCCCAGTCGCATATGAATGACGAAGCGTGTGAGGACTGATCGTCTTGTGGATTCCCG
>NZ_ANOG01001070.1 GCF_000346295.1 Rhodopirellula maiorica SM1
ATGAGCACCGAAGAACGACGCAAGTTTTTGAAAGTGGGAACCCTTGCCGCCGCTTTAGGTCTGGCCGGTAAAGCAATTGCTCAAGAGGGCAATGCGAACTTGGATTTACGCAACGATCCGGATGCCCCGCCGCCAATCGGGAATGCATCGGCTAAACCACGCATCCCTGGTGGATCGGACGCGGTCGCGGAGATCGACGGTTTCAGCCGTTTTAAGCCGTCGCGGGGAAATGATCCCGAATCGGATTTCTATCTCGGCAAGAAGATGCCGGGGTTTCGTCCCGCTTCGGCCGGCCCGGCTCCCTTTGAGGCTCCGGATTTGGACAAGTTGCCTTGGAAGATGGTGGGCGGAGCAAAAGAATTCCATCTTGTGCCGCAAGCCGTCCGACGCGAGTTTCTGCCGGGCTATTTCATGGACGTTTATGGCTACAATGGCAGCATGCCGGGGCCGACGATCGAAGTAACGCAGGGTGATCGAGTGCGTATCGTGGTCACCAACGAATTACCCGAAGATACGTTTACGCACTGGCATGGTTTTGAGTTGCCCATCCAGTACGATGGCGCTGCGACGTTGACGCAGAATCCGATCAAGCCGGGCAAGACGATGGTGTTTGAATTCGACGTGCATGAGGAAGGCACGTTCTTCTATCATTCGCACATCCCGATGCAAGAGGCCTTTGGGCAGGTCGGTTGGTTCATCGTTCATCCGAAAAAAGTTTATGATCCGCCAGTTGATCGCGACTTCGGTTTGATCTTCCAAAACTTTAATATTCCTCCAACGCACACTGTGTCGGATTCGTGGGCGATGGATTGGAATTGGCATACGATCAACGGACGTAGTGGGCCGTTGACCACACCGCTCGTTTGCAAACACGGGGAACGTGTTCGCGTTCGATTGCTGGACTTTTCCCCGATGCAGCATCATCCGATCCATCTGCATGGACATACCTACTGGGAAACGGGCCATGAAGGAGCACGAACACCAAGCAGTGCATGGGTGCCTCGTAATACGTCGCTGGTTGGTGTGGCGCAAGCGACCAACTTCGAGTTCATCGCAAACAATCCTGGCGACTGGATTTTCCACTGTCACATGGTGCATCACATGATGAACCATATGGTCCGCCACGTGGGACCGCGTATGCGAGAAAACTCCAACGTCGATCGCTATCAGCAAAACACCTCGACCCGTCCAGCGGTCGATTACTCACGAGAGGGCCAACATTGGGACACACCCGGTTACCCGCAAAAGATGCAGGGCATGGAACGCACCATGCCGCAGATGGAGACCCTTTGGAATCGACGTGAGTCGAAAGGAATGCGGGCGACCTATCCGATGGCGGTCAAAGGCTTGATGACGGTGATGCGAGTTCTGCCGGATGACCTATACAACCTAGTCATGGAATCCGATGAGCCCGTTGAAAAGGGAGCAGTCTTCGCGGAGATCGTTCGACGATTCGGTGACCCGAGTCGCTATGAACCTGCGCCCAGTATGATGATGGGAATGGATGATGGCAAGAAAATGTGAACCGTCTAGCATCAAGGAAACACGTTGCGGAGGTAGTGCGCGAGCAACGTTTCGTGGCTCCACCACACGACACCGGCGATCGCGTCGAGCTCGTACCGAACCGGTGGTCTCGCTGGTTAACCGCCTCCTTCATACGCTTCTGCGAAGCCGACCTAGCGAAGCTCCGCAAGGTTCCTGAGGTGGCCGGCAGTTGTTGATTCTCAGTCAATTCTGGTCTGGGCTGCACTATTGCTATTCGGTGCCGCCCTCATTTTGATGGTTCAAAATCGAGCAAATGGCGAGGCCAAGCTAAGACTTTCCGGCTCCGAAATCGCTCAGTGGCTGAGAAATTTCCCGTCGAATCAATGTGTTTCAGTAAGCCTTTTGCTCGCCCAGCCTAGGGCAAGCAATCCTAGACCGGCGATGCCTAGCAATTGAAGTGTGGGTCGGGCCTTGGAAACCTCCAACATGAGACAACTGGCTGTTGCACGGTCGTTGAATCCGCCATGCGCACCGAAGTCGCCGCCGCCCTCGCCGTCGACAGGATTCCAAAGATTGTTCGGTTGATCGCTTTCTCGCGGTTCATCGGTCTGCTGCGATGCATATCCATTTCGCGCCAAATACCAATCTGCAAATCCAGGTGCAACCTTTTGCCCGAGAATTGCCTTGATCACTGAAAAACCGACCCAGACTTCACGACGCCGATGATGGGCGGCAAAGTAGATCGCGTCAGCAGCGACTTCGGGTTGATAGATTGGCGGAACGGGCTGTGCGTTGTGAGGCAGTCGTGATTTCACCCAGGAGAACTGAGGCGTATTGACCGCAGGCATCTGCACGACCGTTACGTGGATATCGCTCTTTTCATGTAGCAATTCGCAACGCAGCGAGTCGGTGAATCCAACAATCGCATGCTTCGCAGCGCAGTAGGCCGACTGAAGAGGAATGCTCCGATAGGCGAGTGCCGAGCCGACCTGGACGATCGTTCCCCGGTTCCGTTTACGCATCCGTTTCAGTGCAGCGAGAGTTCCATAAACGTAGCCGAGATAACAAACTTCCGTCACTCTCTTGAATTCTTCAGGCGTCATCTCGGCAATCGGCGAGAAGACCGACACCATCGCATCATTCACCCACACATCAATCGGTCCGAGTTCGTTCTCGACTCGTTCCGCAGCCGATTCCACCGCGTCCGCGTCCGAGACGTCCAGTGGCAAAATGAGCGCCCGGCCTCCGAGTTCGTGGACTTCCCGTGCTGCTGCAGCCAAGCCGTCTTCGCCCCGCGCCATTAGGGCGACGTCATAGCCTGAGCGTGCAAACTTGCGCACCGTTGCGCGGCCGATGCCTGCCGAAGCTCCAGTCACAACCACTATGGGCCGTCGAGATCGCGGGTTGGTTGTTGTCATGCTTTTGCCTTTCATTCTTTACGTCCGTTCTTCTATTCTTTCATGTCTCTTAGGTGAAGCGCCGCCCGAATCAGGCCCAAATGACTGAATCCTTGCGGGAAGTTTCCTAACGATAAGCCAGTGTCCGCATCGATCTGCTCGGACATCAAGCCAACGTCGTTGGCGAAACTCATCCTGACACTGCAGGCACAATCGCTCTAACCAATCAATGAAGTGTTTGGACTCCTCGTGGTAGCCGAGCTGTTGAAGCGAATCGAGCAGCATGCCGGAATCACGAAGCCATGTATAGCGATAATCCCAGTTCCGCTCCCCGCCTATTTCGTCCGGCAGCGAAGTCGTGGGCGCAGCGATGATGCCACCACCAGGTGCAAAGATCAACAGCTTCAGAGCAAGTGCGCTGCGCAGTACCAAGTCGCGATAGGGCCCCTCGTACTGGCATTGGCTTGCCCAACGCTGCCAGTACAGCATCGTGCGATCGAACTCTGCGTCGCACTCTCCAGCCGATAACCCCGGAACACCGTCAGCAGCGAGAGCGTACGTTAGAGCGATCCAATGCGAATCGCCTTCGTGCAGGGTATGAGTCCCCTTGAAGGCGTTGTCTCTTGCAATGACACTCAATGTCGAGCGGTATTCGAGCTGCTCCGACGAAGTCCGCGCGACCACGCCTTCCGAACCAATAAGGAAATCCGCTGGTTCTCTGGCAAAGTCGAACGTCGGACGACACTCAATGCGAACTTCCACCGTGCCGCGCAAACATTCAAGTCGCCGAAGCAAAGAGTGAGGTGAACGTGGAGAAGGATTCTCGTCCGTTGGCGCAGGCATGAAATCGGTTAATCGCAGCGTGCCCGTATCCGTAATGAAGGTTGTCTCCAGAATGTTTGTCGAGTCAATGTACCGCCGGGTTACTTTGAAATCCCCAATCGGCGCAACCTCAAAAAATCCGCCGCGTTCGTCGTCGAGCAAACGACAGAAAACTGCCCCACTATCGAATCGGGGAAGGCAACACCAGTCGACTGACCCCCGCCGACTAATCAAGGCAGCTGTATAGCCATTACCGATCACGGCGTAATCAGAAATCGCACGGTAGCGGTTCATGTGAGTCATCATGGATGAATTTCTGGGTTTCCAATGGGCGGTGGCTCCAACCGTGAGAGCGGTCTTGTTCCGATCGATCGGATTCGCGCAAACGCGATTTACTTCCGCACCACGCTGGGCACGTCACGGCAATCGATGTTCCGATCATTCGCCGATGTTTCTCGCACTGTGGCTCTGGTCGGAGTGCGAATGATCTTCTTTATCTCCCGATTTTTCGTTTGCTTCACTTTGAACGTGCCCTCCTGATCCCTCTCTCGTATTGGCATGCGAATCGCCGATTGCCTCTTTGAGTTGTTTCTTCTGTGCACGCGTCAGGTTGGGCAGCGTTCGAAGAAACGCAACCATGCTCCAGATCTCTTCCTCACTGTGATCTTTACCGAAGGAAGGCATTCCCGTCATCCGAATGCCGTGCTTGATAATCCAGAAAAGTTCTTCGTCACTGAAGTCGTCCAGATGTTTTTCCAGAGCCGGTGCGGGCGGGTTAAGTCCGAACGCGAACTTTTCTGGCTCGACACCGGGCCCTCCATGACATCTCACGCACATCGAGGCATAGTGAGTCAAACCGTGAGATACAGCGTCATCGCTATCGGGAACGGCAGACTTTTCAGGAATTCGCCAAGCCATCGAACGCTGTACCGCGAATGTCGCTACCGTCTGCTCGAAATCGCTCGGTTGGCTCGTCGCCGCCATATTGATCGCACCGGAAGCGACGATCAATACGGGAATCGCAACGATGATTAGTGCGGTGACGATAGCGGTCCAGATAATGCGTTTCATAGGAATGTCTCTTGTAGATTTTGTTAACGCACATATTTGTTAGCGTACATAGCGGTCCCAGCTTCCGTAGGATTGCGTGATCCGGCCACGCGGTATCGAGAGCCCGGCCACTGCAATGCCGAGAATCGACAGAGCAATCGCGTATCCCGTTGGGGCTTGATTGACAAACCACGGACCAACGACCATCGCCAACGCCAGCAGGAAATTCCCAAAACGACCGACGCGAACGACTTCGCCCATGCAAATTACCGATACGGTAACGGTCAATGCTCCGCCGAGATGTCCGATGTCAGCAGCCCTCGTCTCGATGTCGACGCCAAACAAGGTTGGCATCAACATCGTCACGATGCCCAAGATGGTGCACCCAACCAACGTCCAGGGAAAACTCATTCCCCAGATCGAAGCGTTGAACAAGGCAACTGGTCGATCAGGAAATTCAATCATCGCAGGCGATCGTTTGTCGACGGTACAATCCTCCGACGTTCCGCCTTTCCAAAAAATGGTCCACAACGACCCGCCACGATCTCCTCGCTTTCTCGCTTGACGCACGTGCTGGAACATTGCGATCACTTCGTCGACTTCCAGTGGAATCATCGGCAGCATGATGAGCGCAGCAAGCAGGCACATTGTGCACCATGCATGCACGATAACCGGTTGTGAGATGACCAGAATGATGTGCGTGATCCCCAGCGGGATAACAAGCAAGCCAAAGAACGCAACCATCCATGGCATGGTGCGCCAGCGTGACGGGCTGCCCATGTATCCCATGAGGAATTCAAACGTGTAAGAGATCGCGCCGAGACCACCGTCCGAAATTGGCCACATGTGTGACATTTTCGAATTGAGTACTTTCTTTGTGCCGGTTTCAAAACTGAAGAATGGATCCCAGACGTAATCGATGTATCCGAGCTGAAACATTGTCAGATAACGCGAAACGATAAACCCAAGAAACCCAGTGGCGATCATGATCCACCGCTGTGGCCAACTGGACGGGTTATAGCTCCACCCCGGGGGTTGAGCAGGTCCATGCTGCATATACATGATCATGTTCGGCATGCCGGGGATCAGAATCGTCAACGCCATGACGAGAATACCCACGAGCGAATCGTTTGCGTACGAGGCTGCGGTTGGCGCCCAGAATAGGACGGGGGCAAACGTCAGCCAAATGCCAACGCCGCAGCACGCCCAGAGACTGTACGGCCGATTGGGCTTGAGCGTCCTCCAGCCGAGAACGATCAGAAGCAGGCCGCTGACGAAATCGCTGCCCGTCATCAACCATGCACGCAACTGCTGCAGTTCCGCAGTCGATTCTTCGGCAAACCATGGCCCGCGTCCGCCACTTGGATCGACCCAAAGATCTTCATTCAGATAGCCAAACGTAAGCGGTGCCAGCATCATCCAGATGCCGAGCAGCGGCAAAGTCCAATAGACCCAGAGCGTCTGCTTATGATGCATCTCAAGCATCGTCATGCGATCGTCATGGCTCATATCATGATCGTGTCCGTTGTCGTCTCCTCCCTGCTCATGATTTTCATCGTGATCGTTTCCATGCCCCTGCATTTCCATTTCCGCCATCGGACGTGAAACACCACGTGATCCCATCATTGGATGATCTGCGTCATCATGATGCTCATTTTGTTGGTTGCTCATCTTCCAGCCCGTGTTTTCTCGTCCTACAGCTTGCTTGATCACACGGCATCCTGAAGGCCAACTTCCCTCAATCTATCGACCCAGAAATCTATCGACCCGGAACGCCGCTACATCGAATGCCCGACAGAGGCGCCTGTGCACTTGCAAATACCATGCCGGGGTATCGGCTGGGACACCAACTGTGGTCTGAAGAGCTTTTGACAAAACGAATAGGAGACGCGCAGATTGAAATGGGAGCCGTACGAACTGCAGAAACGTTGAGAAAGTTAGGAGGCGTACACTGTCTGTTGCGAGTAGACCTCGCCGGAGGACACCTGTCTCGAACGTTGCAAAATAATCTCGATCGTTCGCGGCAAAGCGGGCTCGAATTTCTTCTGCTATTGGCCGCTGGTTGAGTTGGGTGATGGTCAGCTTCCCATTTCTCCTGACAAGTTCTCCTTTGACCTGATCACCTTCGTTAGTCCCTTCGAGCACACTGGCATTTTTAACTTGGAATTCAATTTCCATGGCGGTTAAGAAGCCATTGATGTCTTGGTGGTCGATTTTTAACGCTAGTTTTTCGAGAACAACGGCGGTGATCGTTCACCCCGTAATGCCGGTGCAAGTCTCTGCGGATTCACCGTCGAGTATCAAAACGCAGCGGGAGCACCGGTCGGCGCCCCCGCTGGCAACAATGCGAGTATCAATTCCGCGAAGCGTACGTCTTCATTCCGAGGACTGGCTACGCCCGAACCCCGGCCATTTCTCGGCACTCCGCGGCGCATTTGCGACAAGAATTTGCACAGTCCTGACAGTGCTGCATGTCATGTTTTTCGCATTCTTGAGCGCATGCCTCACAGAACTGCGCTAACAACTGGCAAGCTTGGGCGCTGAACTGAGAATTGCGGTTCATCAGCGTAGCAGTCGTCCAGCACATCGACGCGCAATCGCGGTCGGTACGAATACACTCGGCCATTTTTGCAACGTCCTTTTCGCTAAGACAGGCATCCGCACACTGCTCACATGCTTGAGCGCAGTCGAGGCAGGCGTCGATGCAAGACTGAAACTTTTCGCGACTCATTCTGATTCT
>NZ_ANOG01001071.1 GCF_000346295.1 Rhodopirellula maiorica SM1
TCCGGGCATGTTACTGGAAACAGTGGAAGAAGTCGAAAACTCGTCTTCGCAACCTGATGTCATTGGGCTTGTCGTACCGGGAGGCCCGTCCGTTCGCGTTTAGCGGCAAAGGCCCATGGCGTCTTTCCAAGACGTCGGGAGTCCAGCGTGCGTTATCGAACGAGCACCTGAAAAGTGAGGGCTTACCCAAGTCTAGAAGAGCGTTGGCAACAGCTTGCATCCTCGCGGCGAATCGCCTAGTGCGGACCCGCATGCTAGGTGATGTGGGAGGGGCGCCGGAGCAATCCGGCCCCCTATCCCGATACCCATGGTTCGCCGCGATCACTGCTCGATCGCGTTTGGATTGTGGAACTTGAATCCTTCGGTGCCGTCTGGCCGAGTCTCCCAGTCGATTGTAGCACCGTCGACGTAGATGGAGTCGCGAGGTGATACGACCATTGTAAAACCATTTGATTTGTCAACCAAGTCTTCGTCTGACCATGGAGGTGATTCGATTTGCAGGTCGTACATGAATCCTGATGGCCCTTCACGTTTTACAGCGAGTCTAATGTGATCGCCGGGTGCGTCTTTAAGGAACGAAATGAATTTCGCCACTGCAGCATCCGTCAATTCAACGACCGATTGATTCGACGGTTCGTCGGCCTCCTGAACAGTTGACTCGGCAGGACTCACATCAGTTGAGGCGTTTGAGACGTCCGCTGAGTCGCTGCAACCAAGGCACAGAGCAAAAGCGAAAACAACAGAAACGTAGTAAAGATTCGTCATATACTCAGTCGGGGAACGACCGCGGTAACGGGGCCGCCGCCAAACAACTATGATTTCAAAACAGGGGTCATCGGCGGCTCCCGTTCACCGCATGGTTCTGCCGTTTTTTGGTGTTTGAGTATCGCTTGAATTTCAGAGATTGTATACGCGGGAACGCGTCGGTGCAGCATTGCGTGACAGTTCGGGCAGACAGGTCGCAAGTCCGTTACAGGATCGACAGTATATTCGCCGTCGATCTCGGAGAGCGGCTTAAGGTGATGAACATGAATGAAACCATCACCAATGTCTCCGAACTTCGCCCGGAAGCTGAAGCCGCAGATGCAACAGTCAGTCCCGTATTTGGCGATGCATTCGCGGCGAGCGTCGGCGTTGCGTTCGTAAACGTTGACAGTCACGCGTAGCGAAGCACCTTCTTTGAATTCTGCAGTTGCGCCGATTTCTTCGGGCAGCAATACGTGAGAGGAATCCACCCATCCGATCGTTTGAAGCGCAGAAGCGAATTCGGGACGCAACGTCCACAGCCAACGGCCTTCTGGTTTTGTCGTTAGCACGATCGAGTCAACGCGGACACTGCCGGGATCAAAGTCGAGGAGTTCGCCGATCTGTCGACCGAGCCGTCCGTACAAAGAGTTTGCGACGGAACGGTGGGTGTAGCCGACAGCGACGGCGAGTTCGTCGGCAGTTGACGTTCTGTTGTTTGCGTGAAAATGCAGGCGAAGCATCTGAACCAAGTTGTCGGACAAGTCGCCGACACGTCGAAGCGCATCGACGTATTTTTCGGGTGTCGGTGATTTCGTGTGGTCAGACGTGGACATGGATTCTTACGGCAGAACGTCGGAATTCACGGGGGACGGGCGAAAGACGTGCAAGCAGACCATTAAACACGACTCCCGTCCTCCCGTGCAATTCATTGTTCTGCCTTGCCTCAGTCCGTTAGAGACAAACGCCAAGCATTGATTGTATCCGAATCGCGTTCGACCATCGCCAACCCCTCGTCGCAAAATTGAAACCCGATCGCGTCAGCAAACCGTCTGCATTCGTCATCCGAATCTTGGAATTCGGCCCAGTCTTGCCATAGTTTCGCCATGATTCCCTGCTCGGAATGCGCAATGAGAATCCACTTCGGGTTGTCGTGGAAGAGCCAAACGTATTCAGTAGTCCCGGCACGTGTCCAACGAACAAATGAATCAGCGTTTGAATCCCATAGCGGGACGATGTCGGTTGCATCGACGGGAATGAAGTAGTCCCAGTTGGTAGCACCGATGTGGATGCTGAGGTCGGGATGGTAGCTGTCAGGTTCGCAGAGGATTCGAGCAAACCGGGGACTGACCCCACGGGCGATGAGTTCGTCGAGTGGCAGTGAGTAAAGTCTCATCTCTTTGGCAGAACGTCCGACGTCACCGGGGACGGCGGTTTGATTGTCCATTTGTAAACGCTTCGTGCCGTCCTCCGGTGGACGTCATGGTTCGCCGCGTCCGATCTGTCTGTGTCGCAAAAATCGAACAACGATCGCCTCCGCTTCGATCGAGAGAACGGCCGCAACGACCACTGTTAGAAAAATCGCCAGATTTGGCAGGGCTTCGGCGAGAAACGCATTGATGGGCACAGTCATCGAACGCAAAACTCTCCTCATGAGTTCACCTCCGAGACCGTACGCGAGCACAACCATTAGCCCCGTCCCGAATCGGGTCACTGGCATTGGAGAATAATCCGCGAATAATCTCCTGCGCATTATTTTCCACGCCGCGGTCACAGCATAGCATGCCGCGAGACCGGTCGCAAAAAATGTCAGCGCTTGCATTGGATACCGCGCAGTCCGCTGGAACGCCTCAATGGGCCCATGCTGTACCGCGACGATAAGGTGAACGCTGAACACGCATCCGAAGGAAAACAACAGCAAGCAAACGATACGGTTCGACAACGTGGCCGAGGACTCGAATCTTGCGTGCAAGCTTTCAGGAGTCGTCGACGGGGCGTAGGGATTAGTCATAAAAATCTATTGCCAGAAAACACAACACCGGAGAACGGTTGACGTCACCGCGATCCGGCGATTGACGTTGTGATGGCCTAGTTTAGCAACGCCGGATCTGC
>NZ_ANOG01001072.1 GCF_000346295.1 Rhodopirellula maiorica SM1
ACGCCACAGCGGAAACGTGACCAAAACCAGCACGATCACCATGCCAGCCCAACATCGCGACAGTCCCCAAGATCCCAACACGCCATCCCCGCCATATCACAGTTTGTGAGTGAAAAATGTGCAAAAACGAAGCCTACGCGGAATCGGTTCCTGCCGACACCCCCGGCGGATTTGCGTTGTCATGCTCAATCGCTCAAGATGACGGTCAAGGCAACTTTGACCGAAGCACCAAAATCTTGTCCACGTTTGCGGACCACCAATAGGGAACGAGCGAGGAATGTTAAAACGACACTCCTCTGATCCATCGACCACACTCGATCATGATGACGGCGATGCCGCGACGACTCGCTGGAGTTTCTTACAGCGATACGGTTTGGTCGTCGTCGGATTGTCACCGTTGGTTGCCAACGCGATCGGCAGCGTTTTTAACATTGCCTATAACCACGTCCAAGTCGAACCGTTGCTGTCGGTGGCTCAAATGGCCCGCTTCCAGGAATGTTGGCAATGGTTCAATTTGATCATCTACCCGATGGCAGTTGTCTGTTTTGTCACACCATTGGTTTGGTTGCGGCCGGTGCACAATGCACTGATTGCGGGCGATCCGTTGGACGCTGAGGTTTTGCAGAAAGCCCAAAAGCGAATCGTAAATCTGCCTTGGTGGTTTTTATTGGTTGCGGCCACAGGATGGCTCAGTTGCATCCCCGTTTTCCCTGCGGCACTCTATGCGGTTCCCGAACCGTTATCCGGCGACGTCGTCGCCCATCTAATCACTTCATTCTTGACCGCGTCGCTGATCGCAGTCACGCATAGTTTCTTTGCCGTCGAATTAGCGATTCAAAAGTTCTTGTTCCCCGTGTTCTTTCAGCAGCACAATCCAGCAGCCGTGCCTGGCGGCATGCCACTGAACATCACTGCCCGCGGCGTGTTATGGATTTTCTCGGCGGTGGTCAGCCCGGTGGTTTCACTGGTGTTGATCTTGTTGCTTCCCGACGCCGCCCATCGTGCTCCCTGGTTCGCCGTCGCTGTGGGCTTGGTAGCGATCGTGTTTGGATTGATGTCGAGCATCATGTTGTCCAAGTTGGTGGCGACTCCGATTCACGAGCTGAACGTGGCTTCGATGCGGGTGGCCCGCGGCGACTTAACCGCCCGGGTCCATCTGCTGCGTGCGGATGACTTTGGCATGCTGATCGAGAGATTCAATAACATGGTCCAGGGGTTGCGAGAGCGTGAACAGCTGCAACAGACCTTTGGTCGGCACGTTGGCGAAGAAGCGGCACGCCAAATCATGAGCCAAGGCGATCATTTGAGCGGTCGCGAAGAGAGCGTGTCGGTGATGTTTGTCGACGTCCGCAATTTCACTCGTTTTTCGTCACATCATTCACCCGAACAAGTCGTGACGGCACTGAACGTCTTCTTTCGCGAGGCCGTCGAGATTGTCGAATCTCATGGAGGGATGGTCAACAAATTTTTGGGCGATGGATTCATGGCCTTGTTTGGCATCGGAAAGGATTCAGACCACCATGCCCAACGAGCGGTCGAAGCCGGGATGGCGATGCTGCGGTGGGTCGCCCAATCACGACCACTGTTCGAGCAAGCGGGATGGCCGGATCTGGAAATCGGGATCGGAATTAACACCGGCACAGCGGTCGTCGGCAGTATCGGATCGCCCAAACGCCAAGAATACACCGCCATCGGCGACACGGTGAATGTCGCTGCGCGGGTCGAATCGCTTACCAAAGACCTTGGTTGTTCGCTGATCGTGACTCAGCGCACGGCCGACCAGCTCTCGGCGAAAACGACGCTCCGTGAACTGCCGCCGCAGCGGGTCAAAGGCAAAGCGGATCCGCTGCAAGTCTTTGCGGTCGACTATTGACGAGGAACCCAGCTTTCAGGTGCGTCTAACATCAGCGGCTCGTGAAAAACGGTTAACGGATCGCCCTGCTCTTTCATCCAATCCTTAAGTTCAACCAGCAACCCCTGTTGCACTTGAACAAAT
>NZ_ANOG01001073.1 GCF_000346295.1 Rhodopirellula maiorica SM1
GTTACTGCGTGAGAACGGATACTACGTTGGCCATGTTGGCAAATGGCATAATGGGGAAAATTCCGGCCGAACGTTTTGACTTCAGCCGTTCCTACTATGGAACGCACTGGATCACCAAACCCGATGGTTCAAAGATCCATGTGACCCAAAAGAACGAAGACGACGCCATGGATTTCTTAAAGAGTCGTCCTGCCGACAAGCCATTTTGTCTGACAGTGGCATTTTTTGCCACACACGCCGAGGATTCACATCCACAGCAGTTTCTGCCGCAACCCGAAAGCATGGCGTTGTATCAAGACGTCACGATTCCTGTGCCCGTCAACGCGACCCAGGAATCGTTTGAACGGTTGCCCGATTTCGTTGGCAATGAAAAGAACGAAGGACGCAATCGATGGCACTGGCGATTCGACACGCCCGAAAAGTACCAAACAATGATGAAAAATTACTACCGGTTGGCAACCGAGGTCGACACCACTTGCGGACGGATCCTTGCGGAACTGAAGCAGCAAGGGCTCGATGAGAATACCCTGGTCATCTTCACCACCGACAACGGTTATTACCACGCCGAACATGGGTTGGCCGACAAGTGGTACCCACACCAAGAGAGTATTCGCGTGCCGCTGATCGTGCGTGACCCGCGGATGCCCAACTCCGACGCGGGTCAAACCAATGACGCACTGACGTTGAACGTCGACTTGGCTCCGACCATCCTTGCCGCCGCGGGAATCGACGCCCCCAAAACCATGCAAGGTGCCAACATCGCACCGCTATACCTGGGCGACGACAAGCCCGAGTGGCGTGATGAGTTTTTCTACGAGCATCCGATGCTAAAGAGCACCGAATTCATTCCTGCTTCCGAGGCGCTCGTTAGCAAGGATTGGAAATACTTCTATTGGCCCGAATTTGATCGTGAGCAATTGTTCAACCTGAAGCACGATCCGATCGAAGAGAATGATCTGGCGGGCGATCCAGAGCACGCAGGCCAGTTGCGCAAAATGAGGGCACGATTTGCCCAGCTCAAAGCTGCAGCGAAGTAGCAAATCCCCCAGTGGATTGCCAGTCGCCACGATTGCATCATCAAAACGCTATAGTGGTGGTGAAATCACGAGCCTCAATGAGCAAAAGGTAGGAATAGTGAGACTGGCAAACTTTGTGCATTCCGAAAAACTGAAGAAACGCGAGTACGAAGCTCGCTTACCGGCTCTTCGCGCGGAATTGTTGGAGGCACAGAACTCGCTTCGCAAAGCAAATTTTCCTGTGATTGTTCTGTTTGCCGGTGTGGACGGCGCAGGCAAGAGCGAAATGGTGAATTTGTTGAATGAATGGATGGATCCCCGATGGCTGATCAATCGCGCCTACGCCAGGTCGTCCGATGCGGATACCGATATAGAGCGGCCCGTCTTTCGCCGTTATTGGCACGACTTGCCGCCTCGCGGTCAGATCGGTTTGTTCTTGAGTGCGTGGTATTCGCAGGTGTTGCTGGGATCGGTCGCTCAAACCGTTTCTGAATCCGAATTCCCGAGGCATGTCCAGCGGATTTGTCGGTTTGAACGAACGCTGGCGACCGACGGTGCGTTGATCCTGAAGTTTTGGATGCACCTCGACAAACGCCGCCAACGAAAGCAGCTAGAGCGGCTGGAAGCGAATCCTGCAACCGCTTGGCGTGTGACGCACACGGATTGGGCCCATTGGGCGATGTACAACCGATTTGTCGTCGCAGGCGATCAAATCATTGATGCCACCGATGCTCCGCTCGCACCATGGCGAGTCATCGACGGTGCCGACCACCGGTACCGCTCGATGGCCATCGGACAACACATTTTGGACGCGATCAAGAAACGCTTGAACGTCGCCTCACCGGTGCCAGTGCCGACCGATCACAAACCCAGTCCCGTCGATTGGTTATCAGGTGTCGATCTGAAACAGACACTCAACAAGAAGGAATACCGACTCAGACGAGAGCAGGCACAGGGGGACCTCAATCGGCTGTGTCGACAGGCCAAACAACAAAAGGTTTCCAGTGTACTGGTCTTCGAAGGCTGGGACGCCGCAGGCAAAGGCGGCGCCATCCGGCGGATTTTGCGGGCACTTGATCCCAGGACCTATCGGGTGATTCCGATTGCTGCACCCACCGAAGAAGAA
The DNA here is from genome assembly GCF_000346295.1 of Rhodopirellula maiorica SM1. Taxonomy (GTDB): domain Bacteria; phylum Planctomycetota; class Planctomycetia; order Pirellulales; family Pirellulaceae; genus Novipirellula; species Novipirellula maiorica. The sequence goes on from NZ_ANOG01001073.1 coordinate 2,143, forward strand.
CACGCACAACACTACCTGTGGCGATTTTGGCGTCACTTGCCCAGCGCCGGAAACATCACGTTCTTTGATCGTTCGTGGTATGGACGAGTGCTGGTCGAACGTATCGAGGGTTTTGCTCGAACCGACGAATGGCAGAGAGCCTATAACGAGATCAACGAGTTTGAGCAAGAGTTGGTCGAAAGCGGCATCATGATCTGCAAATTTTGGTTGCATATCGATCAGGATGAACAGCTCCGTCGATTCGAAGAACGTAAAACGATCCCTCACAAAGCGTGGAAGTTGACGAAAGAAGATTGGCGTAATCGGGAAAAGTGGGACGTGTATGAGCAGGCCGTCAATGATATGATCCAATACACCAACACATCGTATGCGCCCTGGACCATCGTCCCCGCAAACGACAAATACACCGCCCGGGTTCATGTACTCGAAACCGCTTGCGAACATTTGCAGAAGACACTAAGCAGTCGTACGCGACGTTAATTCGATCGACAGCCGCCGACCTGTCGTGTTGGGCTGCGTCCCTTGCTGCCCGGACATTGCGTTGCCAACACAGTCCATTGGCTTCATGATTTACCGCCGGTCCGTGAGCCGATAAGCGCTCCTTGAGCGGACATTGCGACCTCGTATCGAGGGTCATTGTCATGGGACGAGAATCTTCAGTCCGGCGGCAATCGGGTTTGCACCTGCATCGCGTCTCGTCCTATTTCAATGGACCGCAGCTTGGGCGTCTAAAGCGTCCCCCTCGCCACTCGCTAAGAAATGATCTGTAAGTGTCTCCGATGATAGCAATCTAGGATCGTGATCCGATTGCATCGAAAAAATTGAAAAGAACCAAAAATCACCGCAAATCTCATCAGCGAAATCGGGATACACGCTGATGGTCACCGAGTGACATTATGATCATTTGATTCGCTGGCAGTTCGCGATGGCGCCACAATTGCTTGCATCTGGGTTAAGCGGGAACGGACCGGTGAAATCTCGTTAGCCGGATGTAGCGAATGAGCTGCAAAGGCCGGAGCCCGACACAATGACTCAGTAAATGTGTCGGCCTCCGGCCTTAAAAAAAGAACGAATGCGAGTTGTTAGAGTCACCCTAAGCCGGACGTTCGCTTACGCATCGCGGGTTACGTAAAAGCTTCACATCGTTTCGTTTGGGCGTTAGTACCGGTTGAGCAAGGGAACCGAGGCAAATGCCCAAACAACGAACCTACTGAAAGCCCCGCGAGCTGATATTTGGTGGAGACCGAAGAATTGAACGAGCAAGCATTCGAAGACTATTACCACTATTTGCCTGTCAATGACGCGGCGATGTTATGGGGGATCTACGTGACGGGAGTAGGGCGTGGGGGCGTGCTACCGCAAGCGGAGTACCCAGCGAAAGGTCATCCCGGTCTGTACCAATTTACGTGGGCACGTGGCAGAGTGCTCCCAGAGTTTCAAGTGGTATTAATTTCAGACGGTCAAGGTGTTTTCGAATCACAACAAACTGGAGAGGTCGCGATCGAAGCGGGGCACGCCCTTCTCTTGTTTCCCGGCGTGTGGCATCGATATCGTCCATTACAACAAGTGGGATGGCAGGAACACTGGATCTCTTTCAATGGCGTGATGACACACCGGCTACAAGAGCTTGATCTGATCCGTCCCAATCGAGCGGTGGGTCGGGTCAAGGGATACAAAACACTGGCAGATCGCTTTGACGACCTCATTCAGCGAGTCAAGACTTCACTCAATCAGAATTCAGTATTGCTGTCGATGCAAGCCATGGCATTGATTGGAAGTGTTATCGAAGCGATGGCAACTCCGGGCCAGATCCCAGGTGGCAACCGCACGGTACGCGAAAAGGACATTTCCGATCCACTGGTCGCCGATACTCTTAATTTGATTTGGACGCATAGCGATCGCGCGTTCTCAGTGAAAGCGTTTGCGGACCGATTGTCGGTGAGCCGCCGTGTTCTGGAACGCCGTTTTGCCGCAGAACTTGGGCATTCCATCTTAGAAGAAATGGTGACTTGTAGATTAAGTCGGGCCAAGCGTCTGCTACGTGAGACGGATCTCGGAGTAAAGGAAGTTGCCTATATCGCTGGATTCCCAAGCGAGGAACGAATGCGAGTGACTTTCAAAGCGACGGAGTACATGTCGCCATCACAATACCGCACCGGCGTCTTGGATCAACAACCCAAGCCTGGGTGATTACCGCGGCAGCAAGTGACCTGTTCAGAATGACAACAATGTCGGTTCGCGATTCCGATTGAGTTTTTCGTCATCGGACGACGTTCCCTCATCAATGGCGTCAAACTTCTCCCCTCAAATTCGCTGGCTCGATAACCGAAATGTCAGTCGTCGCAAAACAAGGGGTGAATCCACATTGCCGCCTCCAGCGTGGAGGTTAGCATTAACACGTTGAGGGTAAGTAACGCGTCGGTAGCTTCCGTTACGGTGGCGAACAGACTGGTGACTAATGATCTCAACGTTGCGAGATGCACTGCTAATCCTTCACGGTGTGGTTAACCATTCGCGAGCGTTGGCTGCGTCTCGAACTCACTTTTGCGTAAGACAACTTCCTTATTTCTTTTCTTATCTGGAGTATTTTGATGAAACGTTCACGTGTTGGTTTCACGCTCGTCGAACTGCTGGTGGTCATCGCTATCATTGGTGTATTGGTCGGGCTTTTACTGCCTGCTGTCCAGGCTGCTCGAGAAGCAGCTCGACGAATGAGCTGCAGCAACAACTTCAAGCAGATCGGTTTAGCGGTGCACAATTATCACAGTGCGTACAACATGCTGCCACAGTGTGGTGGAGGAACCTATGGTGGCGTGGGCTCTCCTTCGTCCACGGGCCTTGCTCAGACGTTGGCTGATGTTCCCAAGGCTTCCAATAACATGTCGTTAAGTTGGCTTGTGGGACTAACTCCATTTGTGGAACAGCAGGCGCTTTGGGAGCAGATAAGCAATCCGTATCAAGTCAATGCGACTACCAGTTTTCAGTCGATGGGGCCAACACCGCGGCGTCATCTTTCCAATCACAATACGGCCGCATTCGATCCTTGGATGACATCCGTTCCTGGTTTTCGGTGCCCCAGCGACCCAGGCTCCGGTCTGCCGAGTCACGGCCGCACCAACTATGGTGCATGTTACGGCGACTCAGCTTTTCAACAAGCTGGTCCGCGGACGGACACCCATTTCTTCGGGATTACCGATTCCACACGAGCTCAGAATACGAACGCAGGTTGCCGCGGCGCTTTTATTTGGCGTAAGCAAACGGCGTTTCGTGACATTTTGGATGGCCTGGCAAACACCATCATCGGCGGCGAGATTGCGACAGACTTAGGTGACCAAGACAATCGCACACATCCTGCAAAACTGACATCCTCCGCAACAACATCGGTCCACCGAGAGCATGGCAACCAGGGTTGTGATGGCGACATCGATCCGTCGCGTCCGCAATTTTGGAAAGCGGGTTTTACCGAGACGTCCTTCAACGCGAGTGTCGGTCCGCTCGAGGAGCAAAAGCGAGGTTTTAAATGGGCGTTTGGTGAACCCGTGTTTTGCGGGATGACAACCATAACACCTCCCAATGGTGTTCTTTGTACTGGTGATCTTTCCATATCCGATGCGATCGCTCCACCGAGCAGTCGACATCAAGGTGGGGTGCATGTGCTGATGGGTGACGGAGCCGTCAAGTTCGTCACGGATTCGATCGAGGCTGGAAACCAGTCCAGTCGACACGTTGGAAATGGCGCCGACTTTCTGCCGCCAGGAAGTATGAGCCCGTTTGGGCTGTGGGGTTCACTTGGGACACGTGCAGGAAAAGAAACGATCAAGGATGAATTCTAGGCGAGCGAGTGCTCTGGCAATTCGTTCTTGAATCGACCTTGTCGATTGTTGCGTTGGTTCACCCGATACGCGGGTGAACCAATTTATTCTGTTCAGATGATTATAACTCGGAAGTTCAAAAGATGAAGCGTTCATGGTTTGCGGTGGCGGCAATTGTTGTGTCGTTTTCTCTGGTTGGCTGCGACGATTCTGGAGTAGCAAAAGTTGAAGCGGAAAAAGAAGAGATTGCAAAATGGGTGGAAGAGAACCCCACACCTCTGGTAACCGACGATGATGCAGTCGTTGAATAGGCAACCGTTCTGTGTTGTTCGGCAATAGAAGTGTTCGTTAGTCAAATCGCCTGTTAA
>NZ_ANOG01001074.1 GCF_000346295.1 Rhodopirellula maiorica SM1
AGTCCTGACACCTTTTTGACGGCGCTTTGGCTAATCGTGTCACTTAGTGTCGACGACAAACCATCCATCATACATCGAGAGTAACAAGTATTCTCCTTGGGGGGAGACGTGGATTTGGCTGATCTCGCCTGGCAGCCACTGCTCCCACAGGATCTTTGCATCGGGGCAACGGATGACCTTGAGCAATGTTTGTCTTTGTTCGCTAACATACTCACAACAATAGGCCGTTTGCCCATCCGGCGACACAGACACGATCAGTTTGTGATCGTCGTTTGTTTGTAGGATTGTCTGTGGCGACGACATAGGGTTTTCATACCAAAGCACTTTGCCTGACCAAGTTCCGACCACCATCGCTCCGCTTGAACTCACCGACTGTCGATAGTGTTTGACGGGGATGTGGCCCGTTTTGTTTACGCTTGTCGGGCCGATGGTGTAATGCGCTATCCCTGTGCTTGTTGAATACGTCATCCGTTCACCTGGGAATATCGGATGCATGAACATCTCTAAATCACTAGTATTGAACTCGGCGTATCGTTCTCCGGCTGGCAAAGAAATTAGATCCGTCGGTGTCGTGACGGTTGACGAACCACCGAAGAAACCTGCAAAGAAACTACGTTTCGCCTCCTGGCCTGGGGACGTGGGCTTGCTCTTGTAACGAACAATGACACGGTCTCCCGGCTGATTAATCCAAACAGAAGTTGCCCTTAGATCACTGCGTGTTTCGATTTCGATCTCTTTTTCTTTCGTAAGATCCATTAGCTTGACGCCATCCGATTTGGTGAGCCACGCGAGCAAACGACCGTCTCCGGAAAGCCAGTGTTTGCCCAGGAATGGCGAAATGTCGTCGGGAAGATCCGTCATTCGCTGAAACGGTTTCCCGAGATCAGCGAAACACACACTCGATTGGCTCGTCACTATGGCGCGTCCGTTGTCATCGATCCCGCTAGCCGACGGGCCGTACGGAATGGCATTGGCAAAGTGTGGTCGCCAAGTTTTGGCATTCCAAACCTGCACGCCGGTCTCATCTTTAACGACTCCAGCCAAAATTTCGCCGCCAGCAGAGAACTTCAGTTGGCGGAGCCACTCACAACGACCAATCGTCGTCACGTCTGCGGAGTCTGTCGTTCTCATCAGCAAATCTTGATTGCAAAAGACGACGGTGTCGTGACTGACCGCAATCAAATCGTCGGACGTTCCGACTTGCCACATCACGTTGCCTTGGATATCAAATTTGGCTACGAGATACTTACTATCTTCATATTTCCCACTCAGAATTTCGACGGCCAAATTTCCCGAACGTTTTTTCTTGAGTGAGGCAAAGCAATGCCCATTTGAAATACAAGCGTTCTGCATCTCAAAACCCTCAAGTGTATCGACAAGCAATTCCGGAGGTTCTCCACTGGACTCTGATAACCAGACGCCTGTCGAGCCGAAGAATCCGAGTTGATCAACATCACTATAAAAAACGATCGGTCCTCCTGCTGACATTTTAAACTGCTGCAAGCGTTTCCCGTTTTCGCAATCATACACCGTTATGTCCCTAAACGATCCTACCGCAAGTTGCGCTCCGTCATTGGACAAGGCTAAGCTGGCAAACTCTCCAGCCTTCGCAGGGAAACGATGCTTCACTTCCCGGGGAGCAATGACGTCACGAATTTCAATCTTGTTTCCTTGCAAGATCGCGATCCGCGAACCGTCTAGCGAGCCTGCGGCATGTTGTATCTCCTCGATCGGCGACTCAATTGCTACTTTGGCGAGCACCTCGCCGGTCGGAAGTTTGATAATGGACAGATATTGATGCTGTTCGTAGTAATTTTTTCCTACAGTTACTAGACGATGTTGATTCGCTGACAAAATCCCGCCATCTGTCGCGCCCCCATGCAATGGACTCTGCGGAATCATCTTTACTCGAGAACCAAGCTGGAGCAGCGTTGATTCTTCAGCATGCAACGTCTCCGCTGCCAGAATTGATAGAAAAACGATGACACCAACAAATGGATGAGCGAAATATCGGTTGGCTAAACTGCTCATTTGGTTTTCCCTAACTTTCCAAAATAGAACGTTGAATGACCGAAAAGTGATTGGTGCTAATGCTGAGTCGAAACTAATTTTAAGGCAAACGGAATCTAGTTTGCATCAGACGGCATCGATTTTCATCTGCCTATCAACGCCCTTCTTTCGGACCTGATATCTTTATTCTTGGCGGCGGACTTTGTTGTTGCCCGCCGACACTGAGGCCCGCTCGAAAGCACGGCGAGCGGTGGCAGGTACGGAACACAGGATGATAGTATCCGGATTTTTGCAGCCTGTGCATCGACTTCACTGCATCGAATCGTTGCAAACTTACTACGCTGACTACGCGTCTGGGCGTCCACTACCTTTAACGCGTCAGCCGCAAGACACCGGGTAGTGTGTGGGACCCGGGTAGTGCGTGGGAACCGGCCGCTGAAGAGAACGTCCGGCTTAGGCCGGAGGCCGACACAATGACTGATGTAAATGTGTCGGCCTCCGGCCTTGGAGTTGCTGCATTCCAAACCGGTGGTTAACACCACCGGCATGAATTGTACCGGCCTCCGGCCTTAAAAAAGAACGAATGCGAGTTGTTAGAGTCACCCTAAGCCGGACGTTCTCTGACGCGTCGCGGCTCAATAAGTAAACAAGCGGTTGACGAGCTCCGCTACGGATGCTTGACTACCGGAAATTATGTTATTCTTGTTCGCGGTGCTATTTCGATTGACTCTTTGGCATCGATAGATGGCTTGGGCCACAACTGTAAACGACGCCCGTTCGGACGATTGGCAACAGCACGCTGTCGCGCGACGGTGATACAAAAATATCATAGTCTTCGGTGTCTACTTTGTTGATCGTGCAGGGAATCGACTCGCGAATGCCATGGACATAAAGGTCCAACGCGGCCTCTAAACTTCCACCGGCATCCTGCAGGTGTTGGTTCCATCCGTCGATCCCGACGAATTCGTAATCCGTCTCTTCGTCCTCATCTACATTCGGCACTTCCACTAGCGGTGGTGTTTTCGTGGCGTGTTGAACCGGGACACGGTCGGCCCACGCTAAGTGCTGTTTCAGCTGAGGGCCTGACCAGGTCTCGTTGCCACCGGACCAAATGAACGCGATCGCATCGTCGCCGGCGAGCTCGGATGCAAGCGAAAACAAACGCCGTTGCGAACTCGCTTGGTCATCCAGGATGGCAAACTTGATTCCGGTGACTGGACCGCTGAAACGATCGCGAAGCCAGTTGGATACGTCTTCGGTTTTGTATTGGCGTTCACTCCAGCTGACCAGGATACGTTGACCACCGGCCGACTGAAAAAGCCAAGTCTGCTGGTCAGCGTGATTGCCTCCATGAGCATCGTCCGTCACGCTGCGGGAGGTAAAGGATTCCCCGAGTGCGGCTTCGATTGCGGAACCAATCTGTTGTGGTGTCGTGGGAACCGAATTGTCGCGCAAAAGCTCGCCGGCGGTATCGACCGCGATATAGGGAATTCGGAACGGAAATTGGCGGATCAAATCGGCCAGCACGGGCGAATCCGCATAACGGCTCAGCCCAATGGCAGCCGATTGTCGCTGCAGCCAATCGCTTGCTTTTGTCTTGTCGACCGCAGCGAGATGTTTTTGCAGTGATGCGAAGTTGCCACTCGCAATATCAACGATGGCTTCATCGTCGATCTCGCTATCAGGAATCGGATTTGCAGAAATCCACTGCTTGGCTTCGTCAACCTGCCCGGCACGCACCATCGCGACCACCGTCGCCTCGATGCGTCGAGGCAGACTCCAAGAGTCATCACCGGAGAATTGTACGCTCTGTTTGTAAGCGTCAATTGCATCTTGCAACTGGTTATTGCTTAGGTAGTAGTCGCCGATCTCGGATAGCAAGGCGGGGTCCGGATTGTCCGAATTTTGCGGCATCTGTTCAGCGTGCCGCAACCAAGCGGCAAGCTGTTCATCGTCCGAGATGCGAATGGATTCACGAATTGCGGCACTTATCAAGACATCAAGATCGATTGCCTCTTCTAATTCGAGATCGCCGAGATTCGAGTCAACCACAACCACTTTGGCTAAAACCAAATCGCGTGCTAATTGCCGAATCAATTCGTCAACAAAATAGCTTTCATCCGCTTCGTAAACTGACGATGCCAATTCAATGGCTTGGCGATGGTACGACACTGCTTGCTCGACCAATTCATCGGTCATTGCCAGCGCCGCTTGCAGTCGCAATCGTTGGACGCGCACCGAATCGGCGCTATGCGTAGCGGCGGTTTCGAGGAAGCGTTCCACCGGCGTCGTGTTTACTCGTTGCAGTAGAAAGCTGCCAACTTGGTTGTGCTTCCCAGCGTCCTCCGGCCATCGCTCGAGGATTTCAAGTGGCCGCTTGAGCTGCAGCAGTGCGTCGACGAGATAATCAGCGGCGACGTCATCAAGCCAGCTGTCTTCATCAAATTCGCCCGTCTCGTCCTCCTGCTCTATAAAATTCAATTCATCCGCGTTTTCTGTGTCATCCGTCGTTTCGGATTCAATGGAGCTACGCCACGCTAAGAAAGCGTCGAACTGCGTCACTGCGGGTTCATAGTCGCCATTGGAGTAATTCGCCCAAGCCAATAGTGCTGTCTGCCAGCCGTTTTGCTGCGCCGGAGCGTTCGACTGCAGCGCGGCCCGCAATTCATCGGGGTCACAGTACAGCGAATCATCATAAGCTCGCATTACGAGGCTTCGTATTAACGTCTCGTCGGAAGGCGATTCGGCGAAAAGCTTATCAAAGGCATCGTCTTCCAAGCGGACATCGAGATGATTTTCGGTCGCAATCGACTTGATGAAATCCAATTCCGCCGTTTGCTGGCTTTTTAGAAAATGATTCGCAGCCTCATCGAGCTCATCATTACTCCACGCCAAATTCCCCAGAGCGATTTCCAGCATTCCCGTCGGCAACTCAGCTCGCTGTTTAAGTTCGCCGACAATGGCCGTTGGCAATTCCGAAGATTTCCGAAAGGTTTGCGAGAGCAGTTGCGTCCATTGATATTGCTCGTCGTTTTCAACAATGATGTCGATAATTTTAGGGATATCTTGCGGACGTGCCTGAGCGATCGCGTTGTAAAAGACCGCCGAATCCAGGGGACAGATGCGAAGTGCTTTGATCGCCGCGACCGAAGCCTTGTCGTTTTGTTCCAGTTCGTCATAAATCAACGACGCGATCCAAAATCCGTTTGGATGATTCGGCGATTGTATTTGAGACTGGTTCACCGCCTCGAGCGCTCGATCGTATTGGGCGAGGTTGTAATAGCAGACCGCTAGTGACGGCCACACGCCCCACATCGCGTTTGGATGTTCGATCGATTTCAAAACACGCACCGCTTCATCGTATTGCTCGATACGCATCCATGTGTAGGCAGCTTGCAATCGCAGCACCGGACGGTCTTGTGGCAACATCGGCTTCGTTTCTGCGCTGCGAATGATTTGCTTTGCTCGATCGAGTTCGTCGTCATGCCAGGCGATTTCCGCTTCGTTTAATTCCGCCAGTGCGGTGTCGTAACCTTCGTCAAGCGGTGTCTCGCCGTGCAGATAGGACGCGTATTCGTCCGAAAGACGCCGACCAAATTCAAGTCGCTGCCAATCATAGAATTTCCATTGACCGTTTTCGTGGACCAGAAACCACTGCAACGATTCCGCTTGATCGGAATCGGAATAGCCCATCAGATCGACGACAGCGAGTTTGCCGGTGGAGTCAACCCGAACATCGAGGATGCGTAGTTCACCGGAGACTGAGTCTGGATTCGGCTGGAATTGCGACAGCCAATTTCGCAACGCCAAACGATCGATGATGCTGAGTGAACCGCCACTCTCATCGCTCATCGCAACGGCTTCGATAAACAACGTCAAACTGAAGGGAACGTCATCACCGTTTTCAAGCTTCACGTTGCTGGCGTCGATAAACGCCGCAATCGCGGGGTCGATGGAAGCGGCGGATTGCGATTGCTTTTCGTCAAACACTCGATCGAGCGACCGATTAAAATCCACTGCGTCCTGCTGAAATGCATTTTCACGTTCGGCAAGTTCAACCTCGGGTGCCGGACGGGCAATCCGCTGCATTGCGACAAACGCGATGGTCCCCAGACCTGCGCAAAATAGCGCCATTGCCGCCATGATGATCGCAACAATGATCAGCACGCGTTTGGTCGAGGTTGACGCGGGATGCGATTGTGTGGCGGGATACTGTTCCGAAAAGGGGTTCGATTGAGACACGTCCGTTATCCGTTGCGAATTGTTGCACGCCGAGGGATTGCCGAGCGAAATGAGTTGGCAGAACCGCCCCCTGGGTGGCAATCATGTTAACCGCAAACTGTGTCTCGCCCAATTCGACTTGGCCGTTTCACAGCTCGGTTTAAGCGATTCCCAGCTCCCTTGACCGCTTCGCGGATCAATTTTGCCGCTTCGTGGCTTTATCTGGCCGCTTCGCGGGTCTATTTAGCCGCTTCACGCAACGCTGTGAAGCATTTATCCTCCGTGTTTTGCGAGGATTTTAGCGGAAGCTCGCAAGCCCTCCGGTTCCTCATCCCGCCCAAAACACCGGAGGGCTCGCGTCCAATGCGATCTACTTTGGTAGCGAGACTCGCCAGAGTTACTGGTTTTTCAACAGCAAAAATAGGAATTCTGGCGAATCCCACTACTTGAGCGTCCTCCAATGGTTGCCAAAGTAGACGGCGTTGGTAGCGGCACGGCGCGAGCCGTCCGGTTGAGACGAGTAAAACGTTCGGTTTAGACCGGGCGGCTTGCGACGCACCGCTACAAAATGCTTCACAGCGTTGCGCTTCGCGAGTTTATTTAGACGCTTCGCGAGTTTATTTAGCCGCTTCGCGGGCATTGAATTCCATTTTCCATTTCTCGTCGCCTCGCGTGCTATGGCACCACAATTCGAACATCCCCAGTTCCGTAATACGGCTAGCGAATTTCACGGGGATAAAGGCTTCGCCCGATGTCGATTCGGAGGTCAGATGGACGGTGATCGGTTCAATCTCGACTACTTCCTCGGGGCTCCAGCGATCAAGTTTGCTTCCGGCTTGATCATCCAAGCGAACTGCGGAGCTAAAGAAGCGAAACTGGGCTGGTTTTCCGACGACGATTCCGACTTCTTCGCTTGGAACTTCGGTCTCGGTGCCCTCTTCCATTCCTCGAGCGGCGACACACAACGCACGCAGCGGTCGTGGCACGCCGGGGATGGCCAATCCGGCGGTTTCGATGCCGACATAATACGAGCGAGCCGTTCCACCGCGGATGCGAATCCCGCCGCTCTGTTTGCTGAATCCGTAATAGGCGGCCCCCATTGCGACGGATGTGTCGAGATCATCAAGTCCGCCGAGGACAACCGGATCGTCGTCATACCAGCTATTCAGCGTGTCCAGCATCCGTGTGCGGAGCGTTTCGCTGCGGAAAACGCCCCCATTAAACAATACGTGCGTTGGCGTGACGCTTGCTGCAGAATCGTCGCCCGATTGGGCGGCCAAAAAGGCGGCCACATGTTTCGTGACGGCGGCATCCGCTTCGTAAGGAAGCCCGATGTCTTGGAACCCGGATGCGGCGTTATGTTCAGGCCGTGCGGCGGCATCACATTTCGGGAAAAAGCCTTCGACAATCAATCGTTGCGTTTCCGCCTTGCCAATTTCGGCAGAGATCGTGCCGCCAATTAGCGAACTGCCGCGTCCCAACACGGAAACCGTTTGTTGCTCCGGACCATCCGCCGACAACAGTTGTTCTTTGGCATCACGACAGGCATGCCAGAGTGCCACGCTTTGCCAGGGATCGAGATCGTGGCCTGATTCGGCGAACTTGGTGCTGGCGAAGTGAGCGAGTGCAAGGTCCATATTGTCACCGCCAAGCAGCAAGTGATTGCCCACCGCAAGCCGCTCGAGGTTCAATTCGCCATCCTTTTGCGAGACAGAAACCAGCGTCAAGTCCGTCGTTCCTCCGCCGACGTCGACGACCAACATCACATCATCGGCGCGCAGCGTTTGTCGCCAATCGTCACCTTGAGCCGACAACCATCGATACACCGCGGCCTGCGGTTCTTCGAGCAACACGAATGTCTCGGGCAACCCAGCGGCCACGGCGGCTTGCCGCGTTAATTCACGTGCCGCCGGTGCAAACGATGCGGGGACGGTCAATACGACTTGCTGCTCGCGCAGCGGAGCGTCGGTGTGCTGTTCGTTCCAAGCGGCGACCAGATGTGACAAGAACCGGACGGTGCATTCATACGCCGACACTTTGTTGACTTCGGGTGGCGATTGCCAAGGCAGCACGGCATCGGTACGACCGACGCTGCTGTGACAGAGCCAGCTCTTGGCCGCCACGACGACTCGCTGCGGATTCTCAGCGGCTTGCGACCGTGCGTACGCGCCGACCACCCCGCCCGCTGGGTCCGAGTTGTAGGCAGTACGCAATGACTCGACTTCGGATTCACGGGGAAGGTACAAGAACGAAGGAAGCGAATCGCGAGCTTCGATTTGTCCCGGCTGGACCAACTGTGGAATCTTCATCAGCTGAAGATCGTCCGGGGCGTCGAGCGGGCAAAACGCCACCACCGAATTGGTAGTGCCGAGGTCAATTCCGATACTGTAACGGGCGTTCATGTTGGAAAAGTCTGTTGAGTCAATCGAGAGAGGAGTCGAGGGGGATGGCCCCACCGGTGGTATTGTCGTCGCCAATTCGAGCCCTGCAAACGTGCCCTTTGACCGAGGCGGCGAAGAGACCCTTTAGTCCGTGATTGCGTCGCGATCTATACCTCTATCACCAAACGCGGTCCAACGTCTCGCTGCATTCCGCCTCGAATATCGGCTGCGACAATCGATGTAGCGAAACTCGCCAAGAGTTTCGGTAACTTTTTTGGCGTAACGGGAAACCTTCATGGCGTAGGGCTCCAGCCTGGGTACCCGATCAACTGCAGGCTCCCTGCCGAGCGAGCAAAAAAGCGGGCGGGAGCCTCCAATGCAGTACGTTACCAGGCAGGAGCCTGGGAACGAGCGTTTTTTTATCGCTGCACTTGCGCAGGTGCGATCACGTTGGCATCGCGCTCGCTGCCGCTGTATTTGGGCAATTCCACCTTGGTCGCTTGCCAGCCTTGGTGGATCAATTTGCCTGAGGTCGACGATCCTTCGCCGATCCACTGGTAGCGTTCGGGCGAACCGTCATCGCCCACGTCCAACTGTGCTCCCTCGCCGACATCGCTGACCGGAGCGAGTTCAAAGAATCGAGCCAACGTGGATGCACACTGTTGCAAACAGGGACGTGCGGCCGCACCAACTTGGGCGTCCGCAAATTTCGTCAGATCTTCTTGGATCAGATCCACAAAGCGGGCTTCGCGCTGTAACGCCGACAACAGCGTGATCGCATCGCTCCGCAGGGGCTTTGTCGCAGCCGGTTGGGTCACTGCGGTGGGTTGCGGTTCTGTTTTCGGCAGTAACTTGGGCTCCGCTTCCTGCGACGTCTCGGGCTGTAGCGCCCGACGAATTCGTTCGGAAGCTTGTTTATCAAAGAGTGCTGCTGAGAACGCTCGAAAGGCGATTCCTAAGCCCATGCTGATTTCCTAAAAACAAGGCCGCAAAAAAAGTTTATTGATGACGGGCTAGTGCTTCGTCCAAACTCAAAATTCAAGCTCGTAAAGTTAGCCGCTTGGGCGCTAGCCCCGGTTATTTATTACGTTGGAACCGTGGCTAGCGGGCTGTTAATTTGAGCGAAGTGCAGATTGCGATGTTGCGCCGTGGGCCGTAAGGCACCGGATAGTGCGAGGGCCCTGGGCACTCACGCGTCACTAAATCGACAGCCCGCTCAATGGCCGTGCGAATGAGTCGTGGTGCCACGCCTACCGCAAAAGGTTATTCGTTTTCGCTCTCTGCGATTTTCAAATCTTTATACTTTTCGTTCAACTCTTCGACCAACAAAAATCCGATGTCGGTGTTCGCGACATTGATGTACTTCAACTTGGGCAGCGAGGCAAGTTTGCTGAACCCTTCGTCGGTGAACCTCGTTCCAGCGACATTCAATCGTTCTAGGTTTTGCAGTTTCATTAGTGTGTCGATCGATTCGTCGCTGACCTTCGTCGACATCAAATTCAGTTCGGTCAGATTGGTCAAATCGCCAAACGCGTTCATTGCATCGTCATCGGTTTTGGTTTCCCAAAGCCCGAGATAGGTTAATTTGGTCAATCCGCCGATGGTTTGCAGTCCCTCGGAGCTGACCAAACGACATTCGCTGATATCAAGGAATTTGACGTTCGGCAGTTCGCTGATGATTTTCATGCCGTCGTCATCGAGCGAGGTATCGCGAAGCTCCAAACGTTCGAGTGTTTTCAGATCCGCGATCGATTTGAGTCCTTCGCCGGTCACGTCGGAACCACGAATGCGAAGTCGCTTCAATTTGGAAAGGCCTTCCAACGCCGGCATCCCTTCGTCATCGATTTTGGTGTAGTCGAGTTGAATGGATTCGAGTGTTTTCATTTTGCCGAGAATTTCCAACGACTTGTTGCTGATCGACGTGCAGTAGTTGGCATTAAACGATTTCAGCGAAAGTCCATCGAGTTTGGCGACGCCATCGTCGGTCACTTTCGATTTTTCCAGCTGGATATCTGCCAGCGATTTGATCTTTGCCAACGAGTCCAATCCTGCGTCAGCGATGTTCGTATTACGCAAGTCGATGGCACGCAGCTTTTTCAAAGGTGTCAAATACTCGAGTCCGGCGTCGGTCACTCCGGTACGTCGCAGAAACAACGCCTCGAGATTTTCGAGCTTGCCAACCGACTGCAGCGTCACGTCGCTGATCGCCGAATCGGTCAGCGTCAATCGTTTGAGTTTGCTGAGTGACTCGATTGCAGCCATCCCTTCGTCGTCAACGCCGGGACCGTTAAAAATTGCCACTTCGACGCTAGGCAGACCGCGCAGATGCTTCAACGACTCGGCGATACTGACATCGCTTGAAACCGCAAGTTCGACGACGTTGCCCGCCTTGTTTTTCTCGAGCACAAATCCCGCTTCCTGCAACGCTGCAACGTCTTCGTCATTATCCGCGATTGACTGGGCCGATTCGGGCTGTGAAACCGCCGCCGAATCGCCTAGCTGCGGCTGCGAATTCGCGCCATCAGTATCCGATCGCGAGCACCCGCTAAGCAGGGCAAACGCCAACGCCATGCTGAGGGGACCTGCAACAATGAGTTGAAAACGACTGTCGAAGGCGTGTTTTGAGGTCATGAAAGCTGCTTGGGATGATGGGGGTAAGAGAGGGGGGGACAGTCATTTTATCCAAATGACACATTGTCGAAAGGGAGCCGGTTTGTCGAGGCACAAACCAACGGCGCGGCGAGCAGGTCGAGCGAATTCCGCCCGAATGAACAACGTTCGTCTTGTTTTTTTGCTGGGGAAAATACTAAAGCGTGTAGCTCTTTGTGGCAATCACGTCGAGTCGGCGTAAAATGCTATAATTGACGATCGTTGCCGCCTTGACGTCCCCTTGTTATGGTAACTCGGCGGTTTAACGCCCCATTCTCTCACCCTACCCCATCCTGTACTTCCCTCCTTAAGGACCTTAGATGAGCAAGAAAACAACACGTCGAAACTTTATTGGCCAAAGTGCCGCATTGACAGCGGGCGTTGGTTTTTGGTCAGGCACATCGCTGATCAGCCACGGCAAGGAATCGGCATTACAAGGGCTTTCGGCGGCCTGTATCGGTGTCGGCGGCAAAGGCGGCAGCGACACCAGCCACATCGGCGAACAAGGCGTCAACATCGTAGGTCTATGTGATGTCGACGGCGGCACGCTGACTAAGAAGGGGCGAGAATTCAAAGACGCCGCCCAATTCACCGACTTCCGCCAGATGCTCGACGAGCTTGGCGACAAGATCGACATTGTCACCGTCAGCACCCCTGACCATACTCACGCCGCCGCTGCGGTTCGTGCCATGCAAATGGGCAAGCACGTTTATTGCCAAAAACCGCTTACTTGGTCGATTAGCGAAGCTCGGTTAATGCGTGAAACCGCGGCCGAGATGGGCGTCGTCACCCAAATGGGCAACCAAGGCACCTCGGCCGACGGACTGCGTGAAGCGGTGGAAGTCATCCGCAGTGGTGTGATCGGTGACGTTACCGAAATCCACATTTGGTCCAATCGTCCCGTTTGGCCGCAAGGCAAGGGACGTCCGGCTGGCGAAGATCCGATTCCAGAAGATTTGAACTGGGAAGCATGGATCGGCCCTGCACCAATGCGTCCGTTCAAGAAAGGCGAATACCACTCGTTCAATTGGCGTGGTTGGGTCGACTTCGGCACCGGAGCTCTAGGTGACATGGCTTGTCACACCACCAATTTGTCGGTGATGGCGTTGAAGTTGTGGGATCCCGTTGCTGTGACCGCGGTCAAGAACCCCGGCATCTACGAAGGCGAAACGTTCCCCGCCAGCTCGGCGTTGATGTTCGAGTTCCCTGAGCGCGAAGGCTTGGCGGCTTGCAAGTTCCACTGGTACGACGGTGGCGAATTGCCATCGGACGACATCATCAAACAACTGCCTGAGTCGTTCCAGAAAAAGATTGCCAACCAACGAGCCGGTGGTGGCAAAAACCAGTGGTGCGGTTCTGGTCGGCACCAAGGGCGTCCTGTTCTCACCCGATGATTACGGTGCACAGTACATCTTGTTGCCACGCGGTGAGTTCGTTGACTTCAAACCACCAGCACAATCGTTGCCACGTATCCCGTACAAGGGTGGTGGCGATGAGCGTCAAAAATGGGAGTTCGTGCAATCGGTCAAAGGCGATTACGAGCCAGGCACGATGGCCAACTTTGATTACGCTGGCCGCTTGACCGAAACCATTTTGGTCGGCAACCTCGCACTGCGAGCTGGCGAAGGCAAACGCATCGAATGGGACGCCAAGACCATGCGAAGCACCAACGTGCCCGAAGTCAACCAGTTCGTGCAACGTGAGTACCGCAAAGGCTGGGAAATTCCCAAAATCGCAGCCACCGCATCACGCTAACGCGAATTCGCAAACCGGTTGATATTCAATTCAAAACCGCGCAGGCCCAGCAGAGCCTGTGCGGTTTTTTCGTACGAATGTGGGATAGGCTTCCTGTCTGTCGTCCGCACTCCGCGTGATCTTGGAATGACACAACCTATCGGGACGTTCGCTCCGAAGGCTTTGTGGCGACATGAAATTTTCCCTGCCGTGATTGGGCAACCAATGATTGGGCAACCAATTCCGTCCGTGTCATTTTGCCTGTTAGATTCAGATGACAGACCGAGTCGTAGAAATAGTCGGCTGGGTATTTGACTTGAGCGGGATGATGTAGCACCGCCACGTCAAGTTGTTTCACCAGCAGTTCGTGAATGGAGTCGTATGCTGCTTGGTGTTTCTCGTAGTGAGGAGTGGGAACCGGACAGTAGGCCAAGTAGACTTCGACTCCGCGTGCCCTGAGTGCTTCAGCACAGGCATTAATTTGCACCACCGACTTCATAATTTTTGCCGGCTTACACGAAACATCCCCATTCATTTTTGCAACATCTTTTGTCGTTCCGAGCTGGTGATGACCGACAAAATCGCCCTGGAGATTGAACTTCAAACGAGAGTACGCGTCCGGCAGTTGAGCTTGTTCGAACTTGTGCAGATCGCGAGACTCCGTGGGCATTTCGCTGCCCGCCTGCACAAGTCCCGCCAGAACACTGAACGCTTGATCGTCAACAAACTTCTTGAGCTCATCGCCACTGAGATTGCAAAAATACCGCCAAGACGAAGGTGACTCTTGAACCATGGATTGTCGCAGCTCGGGGTCCGGCCGGGTTCCGCCTGTCAACAGCATCCACTCTGGCACCAGCACGATCACATCTCCCTCTCGGGCGTAATCACATGCCACATCCAGATAGAACTGCAATCCGAGGGCAGCGTGCAGTCCACCATTGATGACTTGCATATCACAATGCTGTTGCAGCGTTGGGCTATCGATACCAAACGCCACATTTGACCCCCCAAGCACAATCAGGGTCGGTTCATCATGTTCATGCAACAGGCGAATCTTGTCCTCGAATGCCGCCATGAATCCGTACTGTGGTTGTCGAGTCGCGTTAAGAACAAACGCTCCTCCAATCACCAATTGGATGGCACAAAACAAGCTTGCGTTGCGAATAAACGTGCGCATGATCAGTGCTCTAGAATTGGAAATAGATAAACGGATTCGTTTCCGTGGTCAGCGTGAATTGGATCGTGCCCCAAATTACAATCGTGAACACGGCCCAGCGAGCCGGCGTGGGCCATTGCAGGAAATGGACTGAGACTCGACTCACACTTATCATCCATTCCAAGAGTGAGTAGCCGATCAAAACAAACAGCATTTTTTCCATCGACGGATGGGTGGCCAAAGCCGCTTTCCACGCCGAGGCGTTAAGATCGTACAAAGGGATCGTCACAATTTTTGACAAAATCATGAACGCCTCGGCCGATGTTGATGCCCGAAAGAATACCCAGCCGAGACAGATTACCGAAAACGTGTACGTCATTCTGAGCATCGCTTGTAGCGCCGCTTGACCAGCAAAGGAAGTCTTGTCGCGATTGCGCTGGTCTGCGTCTGGGTTTAGGAGATGGCCAGAAATCAATCGCTGGCGACTTCCGTCTTTTTCAACACTCGAGCGAATTGCTTTCTCGACGACGAGAGCCGCTCCGTTGATGGCACCCCAAATAATGAATCGCCAAGCTGCCCCATGCCACAATCCCGATAACACAAACGTGATCATCAGGTTGCGGTAGGTTTCATTCCTCGTGCCTTGGCTGCCGCCAAGGGGAATGAAGACATAGTCACGAAACCAAGTCGACAATGAAATGTGCCAGCGACGCCAAAACTCAGTCACACTCTGTGACAAGTAGGGGTAATTGAAATTCTGCATTAGATTGATGCCAAACAATTTTGCCGTACCTATGGCGATGTCACTGTAGGCAGAAAAGTCACAATAAATTTGCCACGCAAAAAAGACGGTGCCGATCAGCAGACTCAGCCCCGAGACGTCGCCGGGATTCGCGTAGATCGCGTCAACGCAGACTGCTAAATGATCAGCAATGATCAGTTTTTTGGCAAAACCCCACAGGATTGTGCGGCAGCCTTCCACGGCTTGGTCATTCGAAAATGTTCGCGCCCGAGAAAACTGGGGTATCAGATTCGTCGCGCGTTCGATGGGGCCAGCAACGAGTTGCGGAAAAAACGACACAAACGCGAGGTAATCAATCAAATTGGTTGTCGGCTGCAATTTGCCACGAAAAATGTCGATCGTGTAGCTCAACGTTTGAAACGTGTAGAAGCTAATCCCGACTGGCAACAGGATCTCCGACATCAACGGATGAACCGTCCAACCCATTGCCCCAAGGGCACCCACCAAACTGTCAGAGAAAAAATTGCAATACTTGAAGAACCCCAGTAAGCCGAGGTTGCAAACGACACTGGTCGTCAACGCCCATTTGCGTTGCGACTGCGTTTTAGCATTGGCGACATAGATCCCAAGTCCATAATCAACCAGACTGGAAAGCACCATCAAGCCACAGAACCGATAGTCCCACCAGCCATAAAAAAGATAGCTGGCAAGTACCAACAGCGAATTCTGCCAACGACGACTTTGCCCCGCCCAGTGCAGCATAAACACGAGCGGCAAAAAAATTAGGAACGTGATACTGGTAAAAGTCATCTGACAAAGACGCTGCGAGTGAGCGATCGGAAGCGGGGCGTTCGTTGGGCGCGGGGGGATCGACTGTCGCTCTTCATGTACGAGATTGCCGCAAATCGCGTCAATACCGAACCACGTGCGGTTGAGGTTCCGTGCGGGCGAGAGCCCAATGCCATCTACTCTGGCACTAAACGAGTGGCGTTTGTAGCGGTGCGGCACGGGGCCCAATGCCATCTACTCTGGTAACCATTGGGGGGCTCAAGTAGTGGGATTCGCCAGAATTCCCATCTTTGCTGTTGAAACACCAGGAACTCTGGCGAGTCCCACTACCAAAGTAGATGGCATTGGGCGAGAGCCCGTGTGTGTCGCTAGAGTCGGTCGCGAAAATCGGAGAGGTTGCCCAACCCGGCGTCAAAAGCTTCTAATTACCACGACGCCGCAGAACCGCCCCACACTTCTTTCCCCCAAAGTTCATCATGTCTCGGAAGATCTTGATCCAATTGGACACCGATTCTCATGCCAGCACGTTTGACAGTGTGGTTGCGTATGATGCGGGAATTGATGCGTTGCTGAGCCACGCGGACGTCACGCCGGATAACGTCACGCCACTGGTTCACGGAGCGATGTTCACACGCGGTGGCGATGATTTGAAGAACACCGCGATCTTCATTGGCGGATCCGATGTGCGTGCCGCTGAGTCGCTGCTCAAAAAAGTGACCGACTGTTTTTTCGGTCCCGTTCGTAACTCGGTCATGCTGGATGCGAACGGGTGCAACACTACGGCGGCCGCAGCGGTGGTCTACGCGGCCCGCGAAGTCGGTTTGGCCGGTGCGAAGGCGGTCGTGATGGGCGCCACCGGTCCGGTGGGCGAGCGAGTGGCTCGTCTGCTGGCCGCCGATGGAGCCGACGTGGTTGTCACTAGCCGGTCGCTGGATCGAGCAAACGACGTCGCCAAAGAGATCAACGAACAATCCGAAGCCGGGTCGGTCAGCGGAGCTGCCGCGAGTGATCCCAGCGACGTCAAAACAATATTGGCCGACGCAAAGATCCTGATTGCCTGTGGGGCTGCAGGCGTCCAGCTCGTAGACGAAGCGACCCTGAAAAGCAGCTCGTCGCTTAAGGTGGCGATCGATCTGAATGCCGTGCCACCGGCGGGGATCGAAGGCATCGGCGTGACCGACAAGAGCCAATCGATCGGCGAATTAAAAGCCTACGGCGCAATCGGTGTCGGCGGATTAAAGATGAAGACGCACCGTGCCGCGATCTCCTCGCTGTTTCAATCCAACGACCGGGTGCTCGATTACCGCGAGATCTACGAAATCGCCAAAAACATTTAGCGAAAGTTGGTAAGACTTTTGGCGATCCGAATCTTTTTGTGATCCAAGCCTTTTTGCGATCCAAACCCACGGACAAAACTCTTGGCGAGCTTCGCTACGCTTAAATGCCGCGAACAGCGTTTTGGGTTACTTCCGTTTCAGTCTCGTACGTTCAGCCTCATAGCGGCGTTTGGCTTGCTTGTACTCGCTCGCTTTGCTACTGGCGTGAATCGCGCTGAAAATCCCAACGGCGATGAAGACCAAGCCGAACAGCGGAAAGATCTTGGCCATGCCAAACGGCGATCGCGATGTGATCGCAAATGCCATTACCGTCCAAAAACCACCGAATACCACTGCGACGATGCCGCCTACCATCGCGGTTCCTTCGGTCGGCAGATGCGTGCGACCATTTTTTCCGGTGATCATAAATTCGTTTCGCTGCATCTCCCATCGACGATCAAGATCGGCGATCTCCTGGTTTGCCGTCAACCGACTGACTTGCTCACTGAGCGACTGCGTGGTTTCGGTCAGCTTGTCTACCGCTTCGGTAAAGGTCACGTCACGCTCGCGACGTACCGCTAACTGAGCATCGCAGTGATTGCACTTTATGAATCGTGCCGACTCAGGCACCTGCATCGGCGCACCGCATGAATTGCAAGTTAAGCTCTCCAACATTTCCCTTCCTCTTATTGCAATCGCTTGCATTGTGTTTCGCGAAATTTCGCCGCAAGTGTCCGTTTCGTTGCAAACATTCAGTTTGCATTTGTGAGCCGAGGGCCGTAAGGCACCGGGTAATGCGTAGAACCCGGCCGCTGACGAGAACGTCCGGCTTAGGCCAGAGGCCGATACATCCTCTGCCGTTGCCGCAAGGCCACGGGATTTTGCCCAATGATTCCTGCCTACCTGCTTGATTGTCCAGGGCACAAACAATGCACCGACGAGGCGCAAAAATACAAAAAAACGATACAGAATGAATTGTTGTTACTCGCCTACCGCAGCGGATTCGCCAACCACGCTCAAGGTCGCAGGGTAGTTGAGCACGAGTTGCTTGACTGCAGTTCGCACAAAACTTTTGGGCATCGTTTGATCAAAAGAAAAATTAACGATTCTCTTGTTGTCGCTTGCCGTAAATGGTTTCAATTGCGGCACCAAATCACCGGCGACATCGTTGTTCACATCGACGGTCAACGCATCACTGGCAGAATCAAAATCCAGGTCGTCGAGGTCAAGCGTGCGAATTTCCTTCGCGACTCGGGTCGAGAAGCTAATTCGCTTTTCGGTCGGTTCGTAAACGATGCTCCACTGCGTTAGTCCAGGCTGAGCTACCTTGGATAGCGATTGCCGCGCATATTGGATGGGGTCAGCGGCAGCGACTTCCTCGTTTGCTAATTGGACCTGGCACACCGCTTGATAGTAGCGGCGCTCGCTGTTGTTACGCCATTGCTGTTGCTGAAACGCGTCTCGCGAATCGGTACAAGTCGAATTCGCCAAGGCACAA
>NZ_ANOG01001075.1 GCF_000346295.1 Rhodopirellula maiorica SM1
TTTGCCCAATGCCATCTACTTTGGCAACGTTTGGGGGATGCTCAAGTAGTGGGATTCGCCAGAATTCCCATCTTTGCTGTTGAAACACCAGGAACTCTGGCGAGTCCCACTACGAAAGTCGATGGCATTGGGCATTCGCCCGCCGCTGATTGATTGAGGGCGATTTCGCTAGACGGATGTCACCACTGGAGAAGGCTCGCGAGTTTTTCGCGGCAAGGTTTCGCGACGGTTCCCCGCTCGGTAATGATCGCCGTGATCAAATCAGCCGGGGTCACATCGAAGGCGGGGTTGATCACATTGGCGGCGTCGGGGACAAGTTTGACGCCGTGAGGGTTAGCGACTTCATCCCGGCCGCGTTGTTCAATCGGGATCAGATCGCCGCTTGGCAGCGCCCGATCGAACGTGCTCGACGGTGCCGCAACATAGAACGGCACATCGTGATAGCGAGCTAGCACCGCCAAAGGATAAGTTCCAATTTTGTTTGCCGCGTCGCCGTTGGCGGCAATGCGGTCGGCGCCGACAATCACCGCATCGATTTGCCCCGATTGCAGCAGGCTTCCCGACATCGAATCGGTCAACACCGTGACCGGCACGCCAGCCTCGGACAATTCCCATGCTGTCAAACGAGCCCCTTGCAAAAGCGGACGGGTCTCATCCGCAAACACCTCGATGGCGTGCCCGGATTCATGCAAGTGGTAGATCGGCGCTAACGCGGTGCCCCACATCGACGTCGCCAATCCCCCTGCATTGCAATGCGTCAGCACGCGGTGACAATCCGCAAGCAGCTCGGCACCGTGACGCCCGATATCGCGGCACATCTGACGATCTTCGTCATGAATCGTCGTGGCTTCGCAAAGCAATCGATCGGGCAACGCGTCATCGTCATCGACCGAGTCGACAATTGCATTCATGCGGTCGAGTGCCCAAAACAGATTGACTGCGGTCGGACGGCTTTTGGCAAGATACTCGATTGCATCGAGGTAGCTCTGGCGGGATCGCTTCCCATCGGGCTGACACGCCAAACAGACCCCATAAGCGGCTGCAATCCCAATTGCTGGAGCACCACGGACGACCAGTCGCTGGATCGCATCAAACGTCTGCTCAACGTTCTCGCACCGCAGCGTCACCAACTCGGTTGGAAGCCGAGTCTGATCAATCAGATCGAGACATCCGTTGTTAAACGCAAGTGTCTGTGTCGTCATCGTAGCTCGTGTTCCGTTGCATCTTTATGTTCGGGTAGTGGACGAGGTTCCGAGTCCCCGTGCTTCATTGATCCGCGAAGGACTCGTTGCCTCGTCGATTACGCCATTGGGTCTGCGGACGCGAGTCAATTGGTTAATACTGAAAACTCTCGGCGTCTTCTTTGGGCGCCGGTTGGTAGCTGTAGGGTTCCATACTGCCGCCGGCACGTCCTTGGCTGAGACTTCGAACCGCACTCGAATAACCAAACAATTCTTTCAGCGGGGCATGAGCCGTGATCACGGTCATCGCGCCGCGGGTTTCGGTCGAAGCAATGATGGCTCGCCGCTGAAGCAGGTCCCCAACGATTTCGCCCATGTAATCTTCGGGCGTCGTGACTTCGACTCGCATCACCGGTTCGAGCAGTTCCGGGCCGGCGGCTTGCAGTCCTTTGTCGAACGCGTCACCGGCGGCGATGCGGAACGCGACCTCATCGCTACCCTCTTCGTGGACTTCGGCGTCGTACGCTTCGATTTTGACACCGGACAACGGAAAGCCTGCAATCAATCCGCCTCCATCGGCGCGTTGCCGAAGCTCTTCAATCGCCGCGGCGCGGGCGTTGCCTTGCAGCGGACACTCTGGCGGCAAACGGTCGAAGACCAATACCGGTGCCGAACTGTCTTCGAGTGCCGAAACGCGGACCTTCAAACGTGCGAACATATGCGAAGCCCCCATTTGGCGGTTGCATTGCCCCACGACATCCGATTCGCCGCTGATGGTTTCGCGATAGTTCACCCGTGGTTTATAGAATTTGACGTTCAAGCCAAAGTCGCGAGTCAAACGATGCTGGATCACTTCCAAATGCAATTCGCCCATCCCGCTGATCAGCGTTTGCCCCAGCTCTTCGTTTTCAACCGCGTGGAACGTGGGATCTTGGCGGCGCAGCATGTCGAGGGTTTCTTCGAGCTTTTTGCGGTCGCCGGTGTTTTCGGGCTCAATCGCCATCGACAATACCGATTCGGCGAACTTGATGCTCGGCAATTCGATCGTCTCTTTGGTATCACAAACGGTGTCCCCCGTAATGGCAAACCGGGGCCCGATCACACAGACGATATCGCCGGCGCCCACCGTTTCGATTTGTCCGTCACGCTCCTTCTTGCTGGCGTGAATCTGCCACAGCTGAGCGATATTTTCTTTCTTGTCGCGATTGGGACATTGCACGCGCGAGTTCTGTTTCAGTTCGCCGCTATAGATGCGGATCCAGTAATTGTCGCCCGTTTTGGCAGGCAAAATTTTGAAGACCAGCCCGCAAAACGGCTCTTTGACGTCGGGTTTTCGCAGCAGCACTTTATCGGGTTTCTTCGGGTCAACTCCTTCGACCGGCGGCCGATCCAGCGGGCTGGGCAGGTAATTGCCGACCCCGGTCATCAACGGCTGGACGCCGATGCCGTGTAGTGCCGAGCCACAGAACACCGGCTGGATTGCCATGTCGATGCAACCTTGGCGGAGCGTCGCCACCACCATCTCGCGTGGCACTGGTTTTTCGTCCATCGCCAACATCATCGCTTCGTCGTTCAGCTCATAAACGACCTCGAGCAATTGTTCACGCCACAACATGGCTTCGTCCAGCAGGTCCGCCGGGATGTCGGTTTCCTTGACTTCCTTACCTTCGGTTTCCGGATCAAACTCCAGCATTTTCAAGTCGACCAAGTCGATCACGCCGCGAAATGGATCACTGGTATGCGGCGGGCCTTGGCCGACCGGCAACTCGACCGCGACCGGCCGTCCGCCAAGTCGAGGCGCGATATCGTTGTAGACCGCCTCGAAATTGGCCCCTTCGCGATCCATCTTGTTGATAAACACGATCCGCGGGACGCCGTACTTGTCCGCTTGCCGCCATACCGTTTCGCTCTGGGCTTCGACTCCTTCACGAGCCGAGAACACGGTGACCGCGCCATCGAGAACACGCAGACAGCGTTCAACCTCGGCAGTAAAGTCAACGTGGCCGGGGGTGTCGAGCAAGTTGATCGAATACTGATTCCAGTTGTATTTCACACACGCGCTGAAAATCGTGATCCCGCGCTCTTGTTCTTCGGGATCGTCATCGGTGTCGGTCGTTCCATGATCAACCCGGCCGACTCGATGCTTCGCGCCACTGAGATACAGCATGCGTTCGGTCACGGTCGTCTTGCCCGCATCAATGTGAGCAATGATGCCGATGTTACGAATTTTGGATATGTCGAGAGCCATCAGTCTCGTGGGGTGTTTCTAGGAAGTAAGGGAAATCGGTTCGAGCTCGGCGTGTTCGCGAATTCGAAGTTCGCCAATGCGTCGGGGCAGTTTATTGTGATTTTGCAAAGCCTACACTAGCGCATGAAAAACCGCGACACGGTGTAAGGCACACCGGATCGCGGTCCATGATTTTCGTGGTGCGAATGCACTACCAAGCGAAGTGGGCAAATGCCTTGTTCGCGTCCGCCATGCGGTGCGTGTTTTCACGCTTGGTGTAAGCAACGCCTTCTTTCTTGTAGGCCGCCAAAACTTCGTCTGCAAGCTTCAGGTGCATCGGACGCCCCTTTTTGTCGCGGACAGCAGCTAGCAACCAACGAATCGCCAAACTTTGTTGACGGCTACGGTTCACTTGCATCGGCACTTGGTAACTCGCACCACCGACTCGCTTGCTGCGAACTTCGATGTAGGGTTTGATGTTTTCCAACGCGGCTTCGAAGATCTCGATTGGCTCTGCGTCCGTGTTACGCTTGCCTACTTCTTCGAGTGCGTCATAGAAAACTCGTTGTGCTGTGGTCTTTTTACCATCAAGCATCAAGCAATTGATGAACTTGCCCGCAAGCATCGATCCGTGCTTCGGGTCACCCTTAAGTGAGGTGCGGCTAGCTGTGATACGTCCCATGTTTGGTTTCGGTAAGTCGGTTGGGAATCGCGGCCGACAACAACGATCGGCTGGCAAATCCGTGAAATGGATCTAAACGGTAAAATGCTCGAAGCGAGAGGGGGTTGCAGAATCAGATCCGCAAACTATTTCTTCGCACCGTAACGGCTTCGAGATTGCTTGCGGCCATCAACGCCCAATGCGTCACGCGATCCGCGGACCACTTGGTAACGAACACCTGGCAAGTCACGAACACGTCCACCACGAACCAAGACGATCGAGTGTTCTTGAAGGTTGTGACCTTCACCAGGAATGTAGACGGTGACTTCTTTGCCGTTGCTCAAACGCACACGAGTGATCTTCCGCAGAGCCGAGTTCGGCTTCTTAGGGGTCATCGTACGGACCTGCAAACAAACGCCCTGTTTCTGTGGGCACTTTTCGAGCACAGGCGACTTGCTTTGGCTTTTCTTCAGCTTACGTCGCTTGCGGACGAGTTGATTGATGGTTGGCATAGAAAGTAATTGTGGATCTTTTCCGTCGGGCCTTAATTCATAACGAACGAGCAAGTATCCGTTTTGCAGGAAACCTGTCAATAGCTACTCGGCGTTTGAAACACAGGAAATTTAGCTTGGAACGAAAAATGCCCTCTTAACTTTACCCGCTCTACCCCATACGGCTTCCAACCGAGCGCCGAATCGCACGTTTTCCTCCGAAAGTGAACAGCTGTTCCGCTGTATGAAATAGCAACTAGCCTCGCTGCGGATTTTCGCTAAATTACCTAGCTCTCCATGGAGGGGAACGACCGCTCGATTAGCCTTTTACCCCTAAATGAGAGACAAATGTGATGACACCTCTACAATGCAGTGGCTTTGCAACTCGGTATTGCACCTCGCGCGCGATCGCTATGTTCGCCCTGGCATTGATGTTCGCGGTCAGCCCGGAACAGCACGCCGAGGCCCAATTGATCCAAATCGGCCGCGGGTTTGGCGGCGGCGTCCGCGTCCGCGTGCCTTTTGTCGCGGTCGATGTTGCTCCTTGGGGCGACACGCGAGTTCGCGCTCCGTTTACCTCGGTCAATACCGGAATCTATGCCGGACCACGCTATTCAAGCCGTTATCGAGGTCCAATCTACCAAAATTACGCTTATCCCCCGGCCTCGCCTTACTATCGCAGCGTCCCAAGCTATCCGTCGAGCGTTTACTCGGCCCCCAATTATCGCAGCACGTCGCCAATCGTTGGTGGCAGTTCGGCGTACGGAACTCCGCAGTCGACTGCACCATTTGAAAGCAATCCGAGCTTAGGCGGTTCATCCAACAGCTACGGAAATTCGATCATTGCATCGGCAACGCCATCCCCCGCATTAGGTAATGGTCCTGTTTCCGCATCATCGCCGGGGGCAGGCTCACGCGAGATTGGTCCTGCGGTAGCCGCATCGGACGATTCGCTCCGCCGCGCCGCGACACAGTTGCAGACCAGTCTTTCCCGTCGAGGTGGCGACAGCGATATTTGGATCGGCTATTTGGCTCCTGCAGAGATCGTTCGTTTGATCGATTCAGGCCAACTATCACAGGAAATGGCCGAGACGCGGCTTCGCAATTTCCGGGGCGTGACGTTTAATCCCGAACTCCGCTGGTTGACCTCAGTCCCCGGATTCGCCGAAACGCGGCGGCAATTGGAACTTCGCGTTGCGAGCACAGACGTTGTGAACGACGCTCGCCAACCCACGCCGGCCGACACCGATCCTGCCGCAGCGGACAAATCCTCCGAATCGACAGAGACACTGCCGCTGCCGAAGCCGGATGTAAATCCCAATGGAGCGAACTCGGGCCAACCCACGCCGGCTAAACCGGTTGCCGAACCCGATGCGAAACCATCCGTCGGCATTTAGTCGTCGATCGCAGCTAATGTTTGCGTATTAGCCTCCGGTTGAATGTCGCAGCCGAGGCCTAGCGGGCTATTGATTTGATGAGCCGCTAGCGCGTCAGCGGCCGGGTTCCACGCATTACCCGGTGCCTTACGGCCCTCGGCTCACCAATGCGATTTGCATTTCGA
>NZ_ANOG01001076.1 GCF_000346295.1 Rhodopirellula maiorica SM1
CCAACGCCCGAGCAAGTGCAGGAGTTCCAAGACGACACCGATCTGCAAGCCTACGAGAAGGTGGTCAACGAGCTGCTGGATCGTCCAGAGTATGGTGAACGATGGGCACGGCACTGGCTGGACCTCGTGCGATACGCAGAATCCGATGGATACCGCGCAGACATCGCTCGCCCTCAGGCATGGCGGTATCGAGACTATGTGATTGAGTCGCTGAACGATGACAAACCGTACGACCGGTTTGTTCAAGAACAATTGGCTGGGGACGAGCTGTTCCCCGATGATCCTGCGGCACTGATCGCCACCGGATTTATGCGACATGGGATTTTTGAGTACAACGTTCCCGATATCCGTGGTCAATGGGACAACATTCTCAATGAGGTCACCGATGTAACGGGCGATGTCTTCTTTGGAGTCGGTTTCCAATGTGCACGCTGTCACGATCACAAGTTCGATCCTTTGCTGCAGAAGGATTACTTTCGCTTGCGTGCTTTTTTCGAAGCCACGTTGCCTCGCGATGATGTTGTTGCGGCAACCCCAGAAGCAAAGGCAAAGTATGCTGCACAGCTGGCTGTGTATCAGGAGAAAACACGCGAGCTGCGGACGCGTTTGGATGCACTGCTCGAAAAACCGCTACAGAATGTTTTCGAAGCGACCATCAAGCGGTACCCGGATGATTTGAAGGATGTCATTCGTAAGGATCCTGAGGAACTTACCCCTTACGAAAAGCAGTTGTTCCAGTTCGCCGATCGCTTGGTTCGTCACGAACAAGCCCGCGTCGATTCCCGCGCTGATCGAGAAACCAGGGATCAAATTCTGGCCCTTCGACGTGAATTGGCCAAGTTTGATTCGATCAAGCCCAAACCGTTGCCACGGCCGATGACGATCACTGATGTCGATAGCGTCGCCCCGCCCACGGTCATTCCAAAACGAAAAACGGAGGTGGCTCCGGGGTTCCCGACGATTTTGGAGCCCGAAGTTCCCACGATCACACCTCCGCCGAACCTGACCAACACCACCGGGCGACGCTCCGTGCTGGCCAAATGGCTGACCCGCCCTGATAATCCGCTAACAACCCGCGTGATCGTCAATCGCGTTTGGCAGTATCACTTTGGACGAGGCCTAGCCGCGAATAGCAGTGACTTTGGTCAACTTGGCGGTGCTCCCACGCACCCGGAATTGCTCGATTGGCTTACCAGTCGCTTTCTTGAGAACGGTTGGCGTCTGAAGAGTCTGCACCGGCTGATCGTCACTTCGGCGACCTACCGGCAATCAGCGTCACATCCTCAACTTGCAGAATTTCAACAAAAAGATCCCTCCAATCGCTGGTATTGGAGAGGAGAGGTTCGTCGTTTGGACGCGGAGCAGATTCGCGATTCGATCTTCGCCGTCACCGGCCAGCTTGATTCGACTCGCGGCGGTCCCAGTGTGCTGGCGGACCTCCCTCGCAGGTCGATCTACACACGTGTGATGCGGAACAGTCTCGATCCGTTGATGGAAGCGTTTGATTTACCGCAGTTCATTTCCAGTAACTCCAATCGAAATGCGACGACCACTCCGGTTCAATCACTTCTACTGATCAACAGTCAGGTGATGTTGGCCCACGCCGCCACGTTGGCCGAGCGAGTGCACTCGCAATCCGCTGCTGACGACGATATTCGGACGCGGCTACAGCGATTGTGGTGGTTTATCTTCGGGCGGCAACCGACCCAAGAGGAACTCGATCAAGCGATCACGTTTCTCGGTGCCCAGGAACAGGTGCGTGCGAGCGAACGAACGGAAGACGGCGTGCCTGCCAATGTGACCACGGGTCAGGTTCCTTATCGGGATGGCCAGGCGGTGCTCTTTGAGGACGATCCCCAACAAGAGCGATTCCAGGTTCCCGCCGATATTCGCCTGGACGTCGATGACTTCACGTTCGAAGCTATCTTCCAACTGCGGTCGGTGTATGAATCTGGAGCGGTGCGAACATTGGCAGCCAAAATGGCTCGGCTCGATTCCAAATCAGGCTGGCTGTTCGGGATCTCCGGCAAGGGGTCTCGCCGCAAACCGCAAACGTTGGTGTTGCAGGTCTTTGGGGAAAATTCGGACGGGCGGTCTCAAGAGGTGGTCCTGTTCTCGGATCATCATTTGGAACTCAATAAACCCTACTACGCTGCCGTGAGTGTGCAGATGAAAACGGCGGACACGCCAGGCGTGATTAAGTTCCATTTGAAGGATCTGTCCAATGACGAAGAACCGCTCTCTACAGTGGAATTTCCCAACCCGTTGGTCTCCATGACTGCCAATCGTGATCCGCTAAGCGTGGGCTCGGGACGAAATGCGGATCGGTTTGATGGGCTGATTGACGATGTGCGTCTGTCGCAGACAGCCCTCTCGAAATCCGAGTTGCTGCACGTCGCGGAGGGAAGCACTCCGGCAACGATCGGCTATTGGCAGTTCGAGCCCAAACCGGGACTACTGAAGGACAGTTTGCCTGATGGAATGCCGATTGAACTCGGCGGACGCGGACCGAAGTTCACTCCGGCCTACGCCGCCTTTGTCGATCTGTGCCACGTGTTGTTGAACTCAAACGAATTCCTGTACGTCCGCTAACGAGAACCTCTCAAA
The DNA here is from genome assembly GCF_000346295.1 of Rhodopirellula maiorica SM1. Taxonomy (GTDB): domain Bacteria; phylum Planctomycetota; class Planctomycetia; order Pirellulales; family Pirellulaceae; genus Novipirellula; species Novipirellula maiorica. Next base: position 2,608 of record NZ_ANOG01001076.1, read on the forward strand.
AAATTGATGTGAGATGGAGGACCGGTTCCTAATGGCCAATCACGAGCCGGCCGGTGGGAACCGGCCCTACGACTTCCCGCAATACACCGCCAATATGATCTAACCATGAACCATCACATCACACTTCCACGATCCCGACGTGAATTTTTAACCCTAAGTGGGGCTGGCTTTGGAACGCTCGCGCTGGCGGCGATGCAGGCCGAAACAAACTGTTTGGCCGGGGCTTCGAATGATCTCGCAACGCCGGGCCCTCACCTGCCGCCCACCGCCAAGAATGTGATCTTCCTGTTCATGGAAGGAGGACCGAGTCACCTCGACACGTTCGACCCCAAGCCTGAATTGAACCGTCTCGCCGGCCAGCATCTCCCGGAAAGTTTCGGTACTGTGTTGACCGCCATGGGAGAATTTCATGCACCGCTGCTGGAATCCAAACGGCGGTGGAAACAATATGGCGAAAGTGGGACCTGGGTCTCCGATTGGCTTCCCCACACGGCGCAGTGCGTCGACGACATTGCCGTGATTCGTTCCTGTTGGACGGATGGCAATAGCCACTCCGCCGGCGTTTGCCAGATGAACACCTGTTCGATGCTAGGTGGACGTCCTTCGCTGGGAAGCTGGGTCACCTATGGACTGGGCACTGAGAATCAGAACTTGCCCGCATTCGTCGTGATGCAGGATGGTCGCGGATCGGTCGTGAACGGCCCACGCAACTGGAGCGCCGGGTTTATGCCCGCGACTTACCAAGGGATTCATCTGTCCGAAGGATCGCAACCGATCCCCAATCTCAACACCCCCGAAGGCATCGGCCCGGACGTCCAGAAAGGAAAGTTGTCGCTGCTGAATTCGTTGAACCAATCGTTTGCCGATGGCTATCCACAGCAAACCGAACTCGAAGCGAGAATCCGAAGTTACGAACTCGCCTTTCGGATGCAGGCCGCTGCGCCGGAAGCCGTCGACTTGAGCCGAGAAACCGAAGCAACCAAAACGTTGTACGGTATGGATCAAGAGGAAACCGCTTCCTACGGACGGCAGTGTCTGCTCGCGCGGCGGCTTGTCGAACGGGGTGTCCGTTTTGTTCAGCTATACCACGGTGCGGGCAGTCGCTGGGATGCGCATAACAATATCGAGTCCAACCACACCAAGTTGTGCAAGGCCATGGACAAGCCGGTCGCGGGGCTGCTGAAAGATCTGAAGCAACGCGGCATGCTCGATCAGACGCTTGTCGTGTGGGGCGGAGAGTTTGGTCGCACGCCGATGTCCGAACAAGGCAACGGTCGCGACCACAACCCGACCGGGTTCTCGATGTGGATGGTTGGCGGAGGCGTCAAGGGAGGACAGGTCATCGGTTCGACCGACGAACTCGGTCTGCGGGCTGTGGAAGATCGGCTGCACGTTCACGATCTGCACGCCAGTATCCTGCACCTGCTGGGTCTGAGCAACATGCAGTTGACCTACTTCTACAATGGCCGCCCCGAACGCCCGACTGTCAACGAGGGGGCCTTTTTCAAACGATTGACGACAGCCTGAAGATGAGCCGAACGTCACATGATCCGCCAACGCGAATCAGCAACATTGCGAGTCATCGATTCATGACAAGCTAGATCGCGTATTTTCTTGTAAGGATTCGTTCATTGGCCGGTCAACGGAACAGATTCGCTTCGCCCGTCCTTCGGTTTGCGAATCTTAGGCAACTGAATTGCAAAAAAAAGATCGCAGATACTTGTAAGGAAACGTTGAGTTCATCGTCTTCTTGGGCGAACGCTGCGATATAACGAACGGGATAGCGAATAGCGTTGCTGTCACTCGTGTCCGAAAGAAAGTCGGTTTTATGAAATCTAGCACGATCGCCGAAGCTCAGCCATCTGAATCCTCTGTCTACCAGCGATACGCCGCGGCGGCACAGGCTGTGGAGCCGGCGCTTTGTTGTCCTGTCCAGTACTCGACCGAATTGTTGGACGTTATTCCTCAAGAGATTATCGAAAAGGACTATGGATGCGGCGACCCCACACCCTACGTTCGCGCGGGCGAAACGGTACTGGATTTGGGCAGTGGAGGTGGCAAGTTGTGCTATATCGCGGCTCAGGTTGTGGGCGCCAAGGGACGAGTCATCGGTGTGGACTGCAACCGCGAAATGCTCACACTGGCGCGTAAGCACGCACCGGCTGTCGCCGAGCAGCTCGGCTACGCAAACGTCGATTTTCGTTATGGATTGATTCAGGATTTAGGACTTGATCTCGATCAGCTTGCCGCTGAGTTGTCTGAACATCCCGTGAACGACCCGGCTGGTTATCTGGCGCTGCGAAACGTCGAAGAGCGATTGCGTCGTGAGCGACCTCTCGTTGCGGACGATTCGATCGATTGTGTCTTGTCAAACTGTGTCTTAAACCTGGTGCGGCAACAGGATCGTCGACAACTGTTTGCAGAGATCTTTCGTGTCTTGCGTCGCGGCGGTCGCGCGGCGATCAGTGACATTGTCTCAGATGAGGACGTGCCTGAGCGATTACAACAAGACCCGGAACTCTGGTCCGGCTGCATCACTGGCGCGTTTCGCGAAGATGAGTTCTTGAAAGCGTTCGAGGAAGCGGGCTTTCACGGGATCGAGGTGGTCAAACGACAAAGCGAGCCGTGGCGGACCGTCGACGGAATCGAGTTCCGCTCCGTGACCGTGGTGGCCCACAAGGGAAAACAAGGTCCGTGCTTGGAGCGTGGGCAAGCGGTTTCGTATCGCGGTCCATTCAAAAAGGTCGAAGATGACGACGGCCATACCTATTATCGTGGTGAGCGAATGGCTGTTTGTGACAAAACATTCCACCTGCTTCAACAAGAACCGTACACCGACATGTTCGACACGATCGAGCCACGTGAAATCGTTCCTTTGGGCGACGCCAAACCGTTTGACTGTCGGCGCAACGCACGCCGACATCCAAGAGAGACAAAGGGGATGGAGTATCACGCGACAACCGAAGCCGTCGATGGTTGCAGTGACAACGGCCCGTGTTGTTAGTGCCCGTGTTGTTCGTAAACGTAGCCGCCGCTTCCAGTCGGATGTGTTCTTAAACGCTTTAAGCAGGTCGACAGGAATGATCGGGGGAAATCCCGTTAGCCGCTTGGCCGCTAGCCCCGGTTGTGTATAGGAACCGTGGCCAACAGGCTGTTGATTTAGTCGAAATGCAAATCGCATTGGTGAGCCGTGGGCCGTAAGGCACCGGGTAATGCGTGGAACCCGGCCGCTCACGCGAGAGCGGCCTACTAAATCAACGGCCCGTTAGCGCCAAACGGCTAACCTACCGAAAGGCTGCTTCCTACCTGCTTGATCGTCTCAGGCGGGGACGCCTAGGCTAATTTTATGGAGTCATTTGCATGATCGTTCTGCTTGCCCTCGTCGCCGGTGTTTTGCTGGCGTACGCGAACGGAGCGAATGACAACTTCAAGGGCGTCGCTACTTTGTATGGCAGTGGCACAACGACGTACCGCCGCGCGCTGGTGTGGGCGACGGCATCAACAGCGGCTGGTTCATTGACAGCTGTTTGGCTCGCTCGCGAACTGCTGGCTCGGTTCTCGGGCAAGGGGATCGTGCCGAATGCACTTGTTGCTCAGAATGAATTCGGCGTTGCTGTCGCGTTGGCTGCAGGAGCAACGGTGATGCTCGCCAGCCGCTTTGGGTTCCCGATTTCTACCACCCATGCGCTCGTCGGTTCGATGGTCGGCGCGGCAGGGGCTTCAACCTATTCGGTTGATTGGCATGTGCTATCGGCAAAGCTGATGGCACCGCTGCTACTGAGTCCGTTGATTGCGATCGCGGTAACCGCAGTCCTGTATTTGACGTTGCGCCGAACGCGGATCGCGATGGGGATTACTAAAGAAACATGTCTTTGCAGCGGACGTGAAGTCGTCGAAGTGGTTCCGATCGGAGCATGCACGATGGCCTTGGCTCGTGCCGAGGAGCTTTCCATCACACTAGGCACAAACGTAAGCTGTCGAGATCATTACGCTGGCAATTTTGTCGGTGTCGATGCACGCGGGTCGCTTGATGCGATGCACTTTCTTTCTGCCGGGATGGTGAGTTTCGCACGTGGATTAAACGATACCCCCAAGATCGCGGCGTTGTTATTGATTGTTCCGGCACTGGATTCGCTCGCTGCGACGGTGCTGTGCGGGCTAGCGATCGCAGTCGGAGGCTGGTTTGGTGCAAAGAAGATCGCCGAGAAACTGAGTCACGGCATCACCGAAATGAACGCAGGCCAAGGTTTTTCCGCAAACCTTGTCACGTCGGTCTTAGTCGTGTTTGCGAGCCGCTGGGGGTTGCCCGTGTCGACGACACATGTTTCGTGTGGAGCAATTTTCGGGATCGGAACAATGACAGGTCAAACGCATTGGAAGTCGATCGGTCACATTCTATTAGCCTGGATCACGACGCTGCCCGTCGCTGCAGCATTCGCTTGGATCGTTTTCCAATGGCTCGCATAAAACGCTCGATGCAGACGTTGCTGTGTGTTGACGAGAAAGTACCGATGGTATGATGAGCGTTTAACTCTCGTCTCTGAATCGCCGTCGGCTTTTGGATCTCGCCAAATGAATACGTTTCTTCTATTGCAGGTTCGCAATGCCGATGATCCCATGCGGACGCAGGAAGTCGATTGTTTTGCTCGAGCGCTCGGATGTTCCGCACAGCAGATTCGCGTCTTCGATCTGCTGTCCGGCGTACCTACGCTGGAGCAACTGAATCAGGTTGACGTGGTTTTGTTGGGCGGCAGCGGCGACTACTCGGTTGCCGAAGGAGGGGATTGGATTCTGCCGGCACTCGCGGCGATGCGGGAACTGTGTGAACTTGGTAAACCGACGTTTGCTTCGTGTTGGGGGCACCAAGCAATGGCTCGGGCGCTCGGTGGTGAGGTGGTCACGGACATGCAGCGGGCCGAGCTTGGCACGATCGAAGTTCACTTAACTCAGGCCGGTCGTGATGATCCGATCTTTGGGCAACTGCCCCACCATTTCGTTGCCCCGATGGGGCACCAGGACACTGTCACGCGGTTGCCTGTAGGCGCGATTCTTTTGGCATCGAGTGAGCGAACCGAGAACCAAGCGTTTCGAATCGAGGGCAAACCGATTTACTGCACCCAGTTTCATCCCGAGCTGAACCGCACGGCATTGATCGAGCGGTTGGTGGCATACCCGCAGTACGTCCAATCGATCAGCGGCAAGTCGATCGATTCGTTCGTCGCAGATTTCAAAGAAACCCCTGAAACTGACCAATTGCTCGGCCACTTTATGAAGCACATACGGGGCGGCCACCCCATCAAGTGACCATCGGAAATCAGTTCGCGTTCTGCGGGGGACGCAGTTCGTTAAAACAGAAATCCCTCGTCCGCCAACGCGGCATCGACCGATGCGATGCGATTGTTCTTGTCACGGTTTTGATTGTCCTGAGGTTGTCCGTTATTGCGGTCTTGCTGTTTGTCGTTGTCGTTATCCGTCGTGTCATCGGTTGCCGCTACTGAAAAATCCGATGCTACACTGGCGGCGATCGCACTGCCCACTTCTTGCCCGACGGTATCATCGAAATTGAAATGGATGCCCAGATAGACTCGGCTGCGACCGTTCTCGGCCATTGCTTCGCTGAACGAGTCAAACGAGCGAGTCGCGTCGTCAAGTTCCAGCCCATAGGCTTCTTGTAGCTCAGGATTCTCCATTAGCAGTTCGAGTTCTTCGGACGTAAGCTCAAAGGCGATATCATCGGTGCCGTAGAATTCCTGAAGCGTTGTGAACAATGCGCCACCGAATGTCGCGTGACCCGAGATATAGGTCGGAAACTGAGGTGTGAATCCTGTCAGGTCTTCGCCATTGGGGGCACCCAATGCGAGCCAGTCCGCATCGCCTTCGGTGAGGGCATTCCCGTCATCATCGCCCGCCTGGATCGCTGTGACCGGACGCCAAAATTCTTCGCTGAACTTCGTATCCCAAGCCACGATTGCCGCGTCGGCCATCGCGACGGAGGCTTGGGCGAACAATGCCGCATTCTCTTCCATCGTATTGCCCTGCTGCTCTGCAATCTGCAGCAGGACGTCGTTGTAGAGTGCCAGCGGCGTCCCTAGTCCTTCGCGGTCATACGCCCAAAAAATCCCCGCTTCGGTTTGATCATCCGTACGAACTTCACTGTCAATCGAGCCCAACTCGAGAACTTCGTTGTAGGCTTCCGCATACTCTTCGCTCGTCAGTTCCGGCGGCGAGTCGGGAACAAAATCGTCGGTCGAATCGATCGCAAACGTATCGACATCACCCCAAGCCGGGCCCCAAGCAGGGACGTCGGGATTCAGTGGATCCGCCTGGAAGTAACCCGCACCTTCGGTGTACTCGTATTCGCCAATGACATCCGCACCATCGCTCGCTCGAATGGCAAGGATCGTGTTACCGATCTCGCTACCAAGTGTTAGACTCGCGTCGGTGTTTCGGTTGGTCTCGGTGCCTGCGAGGCTTGTCTGCAGAAAGGCATTAAGCGTTTCTTGTTGGTCGGGGTACAAGCTGCTCAGCACGGTGTAGGCGGCTTGCGAAGCGGCGACTTCGGCGGACAGCTCGGTGTTGCTGCTGAGGTCGATCGAATAGTCGTAAAACGTATCGGCGCCCTCGCCATCGGTTGCAATTCCGACCGCGTCATAGATTGCAAGGTTCAGCATCGCCATCGAACGGGACGCGTAACCAGGCGTTTGTAGCGAGCCGTCGGTATCCCCCAGGATCTCTCCGAACAAATCGTTCCATGCCAACACGACATCGGAGCTTTCGTCGGCGACGGTGTCATCGTTGTCATTGGAGTCCTGTGGGTCGGTTTGGTCCGTTGGCGTTTCCGACGGTGTGTCGTTACCGGAATCGCCAGCGCCAAAATTTCCGCGTTCGCGATTGAGGCGGTTAATGACCATCAAAGCGTCCAACGCTGAGTTGCGACCATCGTTGTTGACGTCCGTCATGCGACCACTGCCAGACCCGCTGGATTGGCCGTCACCTGAACCAAGCGTTTGTGTTGGTCGATTCATCTCGTTGATGACGGTCAATGCATCGAGTGCGGAAATTTGCCCGTCTTCGTTGACGTCTTCGGGCATCAATTCATTGTGGAACATGTTGGCGGCAAGCAATTGACGCGATTCGAGTGATTCGGCTCGTAGTCGACGCCGAGTCTTGGAGCGTTTTTTGGACATGGAGACACCTTCGGAAAAGATTGGGGGTAGAGGAGCCGAAAGGCCGTGGCTAACTACCAAAGGGCCAAAACGCCGCGGAAATGTCACAGAAATTTGAACGCAGTGATGCGTTCGGGAGTTGGGAGTTGGGAGTTGGGAGTTGGGAGTTGGGAGTTGGGAGTTGGGAGTTGGGA
>NZ_ANOG01001077.1 GCF_000346295.1 Rhodopirellula maiorica SM1
GTGTTTGAATAGCCTCTCTTCGACCACTATTCTAAAGATCTGCGGATCCAGGCCGAATTGTGAGTCGTCCGCAACCCAGACACGGCACAAGAACCATGGGGTGCACGCGAGTGGCGGCAAGGTCTTTTCGTGATCACAACATCTTGGAACAATCTAGGAGAGGGCGGCGTCGCCGCCAAGGGATCGGTCTCTCTTGAAGTTTACTTCCGCGATGGAGACTTGCGTGCGCGAACAGTTCCGACCGGCGGTACTTTTTGATCGAGGTGAATCTTTTCTCTATCCCTTGACTCGCTACGCTGCAAATATTCCTCGCCAGAAGCTGGGCCAAGACGCTGTTGACTACGTGACCCTAAACGGAAACGTGCAATCCATGACGGCGACGACGTATGGACCCAATGGAAAGCTACGTCCAATTGATGTCACTGGCGTCTATCTGTTCGAGGGGTCCGCCAATCGTACAATGATCAGCATGCTAAAATACTTCCCTAATCCCTCCAATTCATAGTGGCGAATAACGTTTGAGAGGTTTTCGAGGAGCAATTTCTCCGTTGTTGCAGCTGTGGTAGACTCGCCTGTAGCAATGACGTGGACGCGGTGTTCGGTGGGCGTGATTGCGAACGATGTGATCGTCACGCAGCAACGGTGACGCAGCGGCGGACATCACCAGTTTCATCTGCTTGCACCCCCCAATTCCCCTGTCTACGTTCCTCCACTTCCCTCCAGCGACACCAATTCGAGCGAACAGTCGACTCAAGAGATTTGGAACATGGCTTATTCCCCCGACGCTCCGCCATCCGCAGACGCCTCGTCTCACCAGACGAAACAGATCGATGAATTGTGTCTCGAACTTGACAAGGCGATCAGGTCTCGCTTTTATGCCTTGCTCTGCATTCCTCTGGTCGCATTTAACTCGCTGGTGATGTATTTGCGAGTCTGGCGTCCTGGACAATTACCGTCCTGGGTAGGACTGGTGTTATTCGGGATGTTGATCACCTATGTGCTCTTGCAGCAACGAAAGATCTCTCGTGTCCGATCTCGCATTCATGGGGATCCTGAATTGCTGATGCAATGGCAGGCGAGCCTCGATGATCATGAGGCGGATCCTGCGCAGTATTGCTCGTCATGACAAGAAGACGTCATTCCCGATGATG
>NZ_ANOG01001078.1 GCF_000346295.1 Rhodopirellula maiorica SM1
GGCACGTCTACTCTGAAAATGATTTACCGGATCCGTTTCACATCATTCGTATTGAGATTCGCAGAGACGATGTGGCTGACGAATCGATGATGCACCGGATTGCACGACTCCGGCACCTGATCATGCTGAATTGTTTGGGAGATTCCGTGACCGACGATGTTCTCGCCTCGCTCGCACAATGCGACTCGCTCTGCGACTTAAAACTGCAGTCGTGCGTTAAAGTGACCGAATCCGGGATCGAGGAACTAAGCCGGACGGAAAATTTGCACGCATTGACGTTTTTTAAAACGAACGTTTATCCATCTTGGCTAATTCACATTGCGGAGATGAAACAGCTTCGGAATTTGAATATCTATGGACCAAAACTGATTGACGAAGATCTAGACTTTCTGGAGTCACTGCCCAAGCTAGATCAATTTTCGCTTGAGGCCGCGAAAATCACCGACAACGGCGTTGCAACGATTGCGAATTTGAAAGCGATTGAAAAAGTCGGTTTGACCAACTGTTCAGGCGTTACGCAAAACGCTTTAGTTTTTATCGCTGACAATCCTCGGATCTCGGAATTTCAGACCGAGGGAATTCCGCTTACCAATGACGGACTCAAGCATTTAGAGAATTCGCGTCTACAGTATCTGCGTCTTGCGCGTGCGAATTTAACCGACGACTGTGTAGAGTCCATAAAGAAAATGAAGCAACTCACTCGGATCGGAATCGTTTTTTCGACCCTCTCGGGCAGTCGTTTGGAAGAACTGAGTGAGATTCCAAATCTGCAGTGGCTGGAGCTGTCATTCACGGACGTTGGAGACAACGCTCTGCAACAAATCGCTGAGATTCAATCTCTCAAGTGTCTGACGATCGTGGAAACGCCGGCAACGATTTCGGCCGTGGACAACCTCAAGCAAAAACGCCCCGATCTCAAGGTGCACTACAGCGGTCGAAATTAGATCGATCGCGATCAACTCGCCGCGACGCGTTGCATGCCACCACTTAATTGGCACCTCTCCAATGCCTGCCGTGATTCCGGGAACGAGTCAGACCGTGATCACTGGATTCACTAAAACGCTGGAAAATTCTTTTTCAGCTCGTCCGTGTCAGACGTGATCGTTTAAGTATTTGTCAGGAAAAAAAAGCGGCTGATGGTTCTTCCTCTCACCGTTCTTTTTCGACAAACGCACTTAAGAGAAATCTAACCTCGTTCGAAACCTAATTTCTCGAAACCCGTGCCGTCCCGGCGAAACCATGAGCAAAAACTCCTTAACTCATCTACTGCTGGGCTGCATCGTCAGTCTGATTCTTTTGCCAACCATTGGCCGGGCACAAGCTGTGGTCGATTTGGGGACAGCCGCAATTGATTTCACCAACGGAAAAACCAAAGTTTTCCAGGAGACACCGGCTCCAGGACTGACGCCACGCTACCTCTACTTTTTTCCCAATCAGAAATGGGCTGCCATCTCATCGCGTAAGCCAGATGTCTTACTAGGAGGAGGCTCCAATTCCCACTGGAGCTCGAAAGCAAAAGGCGTTCTGACTCTTGGAAGCGGAGACGTATCAAAACAGTACCGTTTCCATTGCACCAATTCGAATGGAAAGAAACTGCTTGGGCTCGAAGCGGATGGGGGAGAAAGCTCGACCTGGACGTTGGCCAATGAACTCGTTCTCGGTTGGGACAAGGTCCCCCAGTTCCACAAAACAGTATCCACCATGCAATATGATCGCAATGGTCTACCGATGCGACCGGAAGCAGAAGCCATGGTGGCAAGGAACGAGAAAACGCTCGACGCATTCGCTCAGCTCGCAGGCGCCGGTACGGCGGTAGCCAACAACGCAGCCGTGGCAACGAACAATACACCCGACGCCGCACCATCACCGCCAGCTTTGGTCAACATGACGATTCGTAACGCAACAGGGCAAGCGATGGAAATGTTTTGGGTCGGTGACCAAGGACAGGAGCAGAGTTACGGCACGATTCAACCCAACCAATCAGTCCAACAAGGTAGCTACGTGGGCGGAAACTGGATGTTTAAATCCAGCAGCGGATTGGTGTTGAACTATCGAGCAACTGCGGAAGTGAATCAGTTGCACGAACTGAAAACGAATGCTCCCCCCGCAAACGGAATCCCGCCGAACGGAATTGCACCTAATGCAGTCGCGGCTAACGGTAGCGCTCCGATGCCCGCTAATCGCGCTACCGGAGGACGCGTCTTGAAAGCATGGAAAGGTCGTTACATCGGTGCCGGCGGTGTTCCGGGATACCAGGTTGAGTACCGACAATTGCCCAATGGAACCTGGGGCTTCTTCGACACAAACGGTCGACAGACTTCCACCGTATCGGTCACAGAAAATGCGGATGGTTCCGTCATGGTTCACGAGAGTCCCGGAAGTGCCACTGGAATTCTGATCGCATCTGACGGTAGCGCTTCACATTTGGCTCGCACTCGAACCGCTCCCGACGGAACTCAGCTAGCGTATTCGGTCGGAGGCTTTCAGGGGAAATGGTCATCATCGCCAACTAGCTCGCCCAACCAACGACGCGGCACAGCCCCGAACCCAACCCCCAAACAACGCACACGGTGGGTGGCCGATCCCGGTTCGCCGACTGGTTTTACCGGTTCGTTTGCGGCGACCGCAGACGGCGGACAGTGGATTTTGCTGGACGGTCAAGGTAACGAGACCGACCGATTCAGGGCCGAACAACGACCCGATGGCGGATTGCTGTTGAGGTCCATTGTTGGCGAAAGTGTTTACATGCTCCGAGACCAAGCCGTCACGGCCGTCCGATTTAATGAGCAGGGCGAGACAGCAGAAGTGTCCGTCGCCAATGGCCGATGGAAGTGACGCACTACAAATTCAATTACTCCACAAACGCACTTTTTTATTCACACACCCTCAACAACGTGTTGACCCATGAATACCTCATCCTCTCTGAAAAACGGCTTTCGCGTCTTTTTAGCAGTGGGGCTCATTGTCTCCGCGATCGCTGCGACTCACCCTCAGACGTTGTTCGCGCAAAACTCGACGGTGACGCTGACGTTTCAAAACAACACCAATCAAACAGTCGACATCTACTATGATGACGAACAAGGCAACCGTCCCCAGTTCATGTTCACTGTCAATGCTGGTGAAACCCAGCAACAGTCCGCGTACGAGGGAAATCTTTGGCTTATCCAGGCTCGCGATCAGTCCTTCGCTTCGTTTTATCGGACACCCGCAAGTGACACGAGTGTCCCTGTAAACTCTGAATCCGATCCCAATGGGACCGAAGCGTCGTCTCGGCAAGGCAACCCGGCTCAACCCGCTGCTGTGATGACGCAGCCAAATGCCAATCCCACAGTGGCAAACAACGTTGCCGCAGCGAATGCCGTGACAACCAATTTTCCAACTGCAACCGTGGGGGCTAACGCTGCGAATGCGGGCACAGCAAACACAGGGACGGGGGCCCCCACTTTTATCGCTGCGACCTCGGCCTCAGAACAGAGAACGTTCCATGCCTCGAAGCCTCAAATTCTGAGCGTGACAACGGGCGATGGCATCATCGTCGCTTGGCAATCCTGGAATGGAAATCGGCCCGCCGGCGCTCGGATTGCCAAGATCAGCACGTCAAACATGGCTAAGGTGTGGGAAAAACAATTGTCGCTTGATTTGCTTGGAGGGCTGACGACCGATGGACAAAACTTTTACACGATGTCTGCCAAACTCGAGGATTTGAACAACGAAGGCTCGGTCGTGAACTATCGCGACGGTATCTTGCATTTGGCAAAGTTCGATGGCAATGGTCAGCAACTGTGGATGCACGACGTCAATAATGTCCAGTACTTGGGAGCCGAGCAGAACGGCCAGGCAGAGAATGGCATCTATTCACCGATGGACAGTGGCACCGGTTGTTTGGTTTTCGGAAACAATCAAATTCTGGCGGTTTTGTCGCTCAACACGGTTCCCGATCAAAAAGGAACTCGCCATCAAACGTCGATGTTTTTTACCGTCAGTGCGGCTGACGGCACGCCAACCCAATCCGTCTCCAAAGTCAGCTGGCGGCACTCGTTCGATCAAAGAGCGATATTTGACGGTGAAAAATTTGTCATTGCCGATCTTGGCGATGCGGGCTGGTATTTGCCGGGTGGAGGAATCGCGATGCGCAAGGCGACGCCCAACGGCAAAACAACCACGTTTACACCAAAACAGGCGGAAGGAACCTACGTTTATGTTCGACAATCGGAAACGGCTGGAAATCAAAACTTTTCGTTCACTTCACTCGGTGACATCGGTGTCGGACAACGTGGCTACACCGTTGTTTTCACCAGTGAACCCAACAACAACGTTTCGCAGCGTTCCGGTTGGAACACACCGATTGCCGAACCTCGAAATTTAGGGCTTGTTCACGTCACCAAAAACTTTGACACCGTTAAAGACGGCCAACAGACTTGGCAAGACGGAAACACCGTCGTCGACTGGAGCAATACCGCCGCTGGCAAGCCAAAAATCAACGTGACGTCAAACGTCGTCGACAGCGTTGGACCGACGAACACCGCCCAGCGTCCCGACAAATCTCACATGAGCTTCACTCAAACCGGTGTCGTTTGGTTGACGAACTTGCAACCGGGGACCAGTGCGGAACGCCCCAAACTTGCCTCGCTCGGCAATGGTAATTTTCTAGTCGCTTGGGAAGAGTGGACGTACCAGGGAAACAACATCAACTATGCGTCGACCAAAGCAATGGTAATCGATGAATACGGTCAAATCATCGTACAGCCCAAAGCGATCGCGGCGCGACTCAATCCGTCGGGTGCCGATCGTTTCATGCCGTACTCCAGCGGAACGGTCTATTGGATCACCGGACAGCCGAATAACGGGGGTATGAAAGCCCACTTTCTGGACGCAAATCTGAATCTGACTTCGTACCCATTCAGTCTTTAGGTCCAAGCAATATCGGCATCAACCTAAACAGTACCCGGAGTGAAGATCATGAACTGTATACGATCCAGATTAGCGGGCAGCCTACTTTGCCTAGCCGTCTCCGTCTTCTTTGTTTCATCAACGGATGAACTACATGGACAAGGCACTCACGCAACGAACTTACAGCGAACAAAATGGATCTCGACCGCAAAGGGAATCGAATTCCGCGCCGAACCTAATCGGCAATGGATCATGATCAATCGAAACCAACCGCCAAAAACCTTTACGGAGACGAACCGAACCAACGACTTTATCCAACTCGCCGGCAAAGACGGATCGCTGTTGTTTTTGTACGACGGAATCGCGTTGACAAGCGACCCCCGAGTCAGCGATCCGGTTTGCTTTGAATCGGGCAGTTGGAACCACACAGTAACACCCATAAAAAATGGACCTTTGGAAATCCAAAGATGTGGTAGTGCAGCGGAAATCTCCACAGACCTGGGTGGCAACTCCATCTGACAAATCGGAACCGCCGATGACATTGATGGAAATCGGCAAAACGAGTTACAGTGTCAAACTCAAAAACAAATCTGGCGATACTGTCCTTGAGCTGTTTGATGGAATTTTGGTTGGTTTGAATCCTGAGATCGATGAATTCCAAGCAATGCACAAGGGACACTGGGTAGGCGCAGCGACGAACGCGGGTACGCAACCTCAGCCGGGCATTGCCAACGCACCGACTTCTAACCGCCCGGGCGCCACGGCGTCACGCGTCCCGCCGCCACCACCGGGGATTCCCGGAGTCAGACCGCCCGCGTCTCCGATGACGCAAGGCCGTACTCCACCGCCTCCCGGTGTATCGCCGCAAGCCCCAAGGCCCCAAACGACTTCCTCGAATCGCCCGCCACCGCCTGGGCGTGTAGCAACTTCTTCAACGCGAACCACCGCGTCACCAGCTGCAAATTCACCCGCGATTCCGGGTCTGCCAAATGGCCCCGCCTCGTCACCGCCCGCTCCCGGAGTTCCGCCCGCTCCAGGGGTTCCGGCGCCTCCCGGAGTGAAACCACTGATGCGTAACACACCACCGCAATCCGTTGCTCCCCATTCGAGCGGTAGCGTCAATCAAAAAACAACCTGGATGAGTGAATCCGATGAAACGGTTTATCAGCAGTTGCCAAACGGGAAATGGGCGCTGCGTGCGAACGCAAATTCCAACGAGAACATTCGCACGTTTCGTGTTACCGAGCGAACAGATGCGTTTGTTGAGCTGGAGTCCTTGAACGAAGAAACACCGCAGAAAATATTGCTCGTGCAAGGTGCCTTCTTTTTTGAAGACCCCGAAACCGGAGAAATGGTCAAAGGCGATGAAGGTCACTGGAAAACCGGACAAGCAATCAGACCGCAGAAACGCACCCTATTTAAATCCGATGAAGGGCACACCTTGCAGCTTCAGGCCGACGGGACTTGGTTGGGGACGGAAACCGATCAATCGAAAACCGTTTTCCGCGAACTATCTCGCTCGCAGGACAGCATTCGACTGAGAAATCGGGAGCAAAACACGACGATTGAGCTATTTCAAGGCGCGGTTGCCATCGATGATGAAGAGATCGGCGAATTTCTCATTGGGCACGGCAAATGGGTTGAAAAATAATCGCGGTGTCGATGTCTTCGCACGCCGTGTTCTAATTTCACAATCACGTTGGTTTTAACGCAATCGATGGCGGTTCTACTTGTTCTCGACATGTCGAAATCTCCAGTGTGAACCGTCTACATCACGTTCTCGTTCAATTCCCCAGATTGATGCCGTGGTCTTGAGCGTCACAACCGGACGGCTTCTATTCAGATACGCTCCTGGTGAGTGGACGTAACTGCACGCTAAGTAAACCACTTAGGCAAATTGAAGATGCGACTTGAATTGAGGTCAAAAGACGTTTTAGAGATCGGAATCTAAGGTCACCAACGTCACGAAGACGTAAACCCAAGCGAGGCAACCGTTTTAGAGGTGACGCAAGATGCCTGGCTTTTGGCATCGCTTTGTCACTGTTGTTGTCAGAAAAGGAGCGGTCAGTGTTCGCACAAAAACAAAGCCTCGAAAGCGTACCGTGGCACACCGTCGAGGCTGATTTGTCGTAAAGTTGAGTACACCCCAGAGGATTCGAACCTCTAACCTTCGGTTCCGTAGACACTCAGAGCTTTCCTTTCGCGTTTCGGATGCTCACCAAAACCCCGCTTTTTGCGGGGTTTTCTTTTGCACCTACCTTTCCCCTGACTTCGATCTGGCGTCGTTTTTGCGCATTAGTGGGTCGATTAGTGGGTCGCGTATGCCTACGAAGACTGGCTTCAAAATCCAGTTGTCACAAGGGAGTGAGAGTTCAAGTCACTCCTTCGGCACTCAGTAAATTACGGGGGTTTCTTCAATCTCGAAGCTCACCCCGGCCAAACCACTTCACCCACAATTGAAGTTTCAAGTGAACTATTTGCTTTTGCATTGGACTTGCGTCGTTCGTCAGAGCCGGCGGACGTTCCCTAGGCTATACGAGCCTTAGCGTTCAGAAACGAAAGCGTGGTGTTGAAAAGACGGTGAACATCAATTGAGTGTCATTGATACCGTGCCCGTTACCACAAGCTTCTCCTCTAGCG